>JBIJBX010000151.1:0-6113 GCA_044344995.1 Oligoflexales bacterium
GTGGCGACACTGGTTGTGACGATACACGGCTGAGTGTTAGCCGTCAGTTTCAACTGATCTTCAGGACCTTCAAGGCAAAGCTTTGTGATCGGTGCACTGGCCGCATCTTCAGCTTCTTGGAAGATTTCTTTGACGTAAGAGAAGTTATCCAAAAGAATTTTGGCCATTCCAGGATACTGACTTCCCTGGCCGGGGAACATGGCGAGTGTTTTCACGTCTGACATAAAACTATCCTTAAAAAATTTTGGGGATAAAATTTTATCATTTAGAACATTAAAGCGATACCCAGGTCAAAACGCTCATCCGTGCGCGATTCGGCGGCACGGTGGTCTCCGGTAAAAACCCTTGGCGGATCAGCTGTATAGGTCGTGGACTTCATGGCACCCACAAGGGCGACGTAACGGGCCAAGCGAATCGAGCCACCCATGGATGAATTAATTGTTGGGCTGGCCGAGTCGTCAAAGACTTCAAGCCCCTCACCCTCGTCTTTGGCCCGACGCCAACCCTCGTAGCCCGCACCCAACGTTACAAATGGGGTGAAAGGACTGGGATTAGGTAGTTTGATGACAACATTTCCCTCGGCAGAGGTCCTCGTTGTTGAAAATTCTTTTTCCTCACGGGCGATATAACCAGCGTTAACGCCCCAACCTGCATAGCGACTAAAGGGAAAAGTCACGCCAGCATTGGCCGAGAATGTCTTAAAGCCCAAGCCGATACCAATGGCGATGCCAAGATCTTCTTCATCACCGTAGCCACGTTGCCGCTTTGTCATCTCTTCATAAATTTGTCGGTATTTTGGTTTTTCAGATGACGACCAACCCCTTGGCTCTTCGTCAAAACCTTCACGGTCGATGGCACGGGCGTATTTCTCTGGCGTCATATCAGTGGCAGCCGGTTTTGCGACCTCATTTGGACGAACGCTGCCAAAACTTCCTTCCTCTTTATAGGACAGTATCTGAGTTTTATTTAGCTCGTTGCGGGCAAGAGCCGGTTGTGGGGCTACCAAACCAAATGTGATTCCAGATAATGCCAGCAGGTATGCGCATGATCTTTTTTTCATCGAGCTTCCCCTCTCTTTCGTTCCTTACAAAGGCTAAAACGAATCGTTTTACTTAGCGATGACTTGCTGGCTAATTTTACCAAATATTGAGCGGCCAGCCTTGTCGTACATCTCAATTTCTATTCTATCACCTGGCTTCATAAAGGGTGTCGAAGCTTTACCGGTGTCGATAGTCTCAATCATGCGTTTTTCCGCGAGGCAACTGCTGCCACGCGCCCGGTCTTCATTTGACACTGTTCCAGAACCAAGAATAGTGCCGGCCGTATAAGCTCTGGTCTTGGCGATGTGCTCAATTAACTCATGAAATCCAAAAAACATTTCAGGGCCTGCATTGGGGTCACCAAATTTATGGCCATTGTAATGGGTGACTAGGGGCAGATGAATTCTGCCATCTTTCCAAGCATCACCTAACTCGTCAGGTGTGACTGCGATGGGTCCAAACGCAGAGGCTGGCTTACTTTGGAAAAATCCAAAACCCTTTTCAAGCTCTGCTGGAATGAGATTTCGTAGGCTCACATCATTAACAATCATAATGAGCCGAATATATTTTCCTGCGGCGTCTTTTTTTGTGCCTTGCGGCGTATCACCCAAGACGACGGCCACCTCAGATTCAAAGTCACAGCCCCATGACTCATCAGCCAAATAAATTGGATCTCTTGGGCCCAAGAGGACGCCAGAGCCGCCTTGATAAATGAGCGGGTCAGTTTTTAAAGTCTTTGGAGGCTCTGCGTTTCGAGCTTTGCGGACCAACAAAACATGGTTGATATAGGCCGAGCCGTCTATCCATTCAAATGCGCGCGGGAGCGGAGCTGCTAGAAGTTCTTCTTTAACAGGAATGCCCGTTATCTTGCCGTCGCAAAGATCGCGGTAGAGCGCTTCAAGTTTTGGTTTTATCTCGTCCCAGCGGTCCAGTGCTTCTTGCATAGTCTTGGCAACGGAAGCCGCCTCGACATAACTTGCATTGTCGCGCGCCACGACAATAAGCCTTCCATCACGGGATTTATCTTTGAGGGTGGCTAGCTTCATAAATCATCACCCTCGTCTTGAGCCTGATGTTTTGGAGTGTCCAGATTTTTTATGGCCGCTTTTAGATGAAGGTCGAGACTTGATCCCGGTTGAGCTAGAGGCTGGCTTCTTAACGAAGTTTGACCGAGTTGATTTTGATTTGCTTGGGTTGGTTTTTGATGGTTTCGCACTTGGCCGCGATTGAACGGAATCTCGTTGCGGAGCGGTCGTAGCTTCTGCCTTAGGCCTGCGCGCTTTTGCACTGAGAGATCTCGGAGCTGCTTCTTTGGGTCTCGCGGACAGAGGCTTACGTAAGGCGCGCTTTCTGGCCTTAGATATTTTTGACGCCCCTGAGGATTTCTCGATAGGCGCATCCGTTGCCTTCTTAAGTTTCACGACCTCATCCGTGGTCAATTGACGATATTCTCCAGCTGGCAAGTCTGCAGGGAGTCTGATCTCACCAAAAGCAACTCGGATGAGTCGCACGACACGCCGATTAAAGTGTTCAAATAGTCGTCTGACCAAGCGATTTCTCCCTTCATGAACGGTAATGATATACCAGGCACCCGTGGACACTCCCATATTGGCGCCGTGGACGAACGTAATCTTAACATTTTTAACTGGACCGTCTTCAAGCTCAACGCCTTTGCGAATTTCCAGTTCTTGCTCGCGGGTCAAGCGACCATCAAGCAAAACTTGATACTCTCGCGGCACATGATACTCGGGGCGGCACAGCTTATAACTCAGTTCGCCGTCATTGGTTAAGAGCAGCAAACCTTCAGTTCGAAAATCAAGGCGACCAACGGGCGAAACCAAAAATTTCGCTTTGGCGATCGTGGGGATGTCATAGATCGTTGGCTTGTTGTCATCACTGCGGGCCGTGAGAATCTTATCTGGCTTGTGTAAAAGCCAGTAGACCTTGGGCGGCACCTTGGATTTGACCAATTTGCCATCCAAAAATACCCGGTCCGTCTCTATGTTGACCTTTGTGCCCAGCTCGACCACTCGCTTGCCGTTGACGGCAAGCCGGCCTTCACTGATCCACTTCTCCGCCTCGCGGCGGCTGGCTATCCCCAGTTGGGAGAGCCACTTCTGTAGTCGCATTTCGCTCATTTAAAAGAGCCTCATCGGATTGGTGGTCAGAGGTTTCTAACGTCACACTCTGAACCGACTCGTTGTCAGTCATCTCGACTGGTTTCACATCCCCCCACTCGCTCTCATCGATAGCATCTACTGAGGTGATGACCTCACCAGCAGTTGCGCCTTGAACAGGACGCTCATGGTCATCATCTTGCGATGCAGTCCATGCAACTTGTCCTTCATTCAATACATCGATCAAGTCAGCCTGAGACTCGCCCTCATCGGAGACGGGCGATTCGGCTTCAAAGGTCTCTTCTTCGGCAGCGGTTATTTCACTTTCCTCACCCGTTGATTCGCCCTCGGTCTTACGTTCAATGGACGGTGCATAAGCCGGAGCATCGGCTGCGAGTGGATTAAATTCAGCCTCCCCACGAACATCTTCCGAGTATTCCTCATCCGCGATGAACTGTTCCGTGTCGACACCCTCTTGCTCAGCTTCGAAGGCCGTGATTTTCTGATTTGCCGCATCGAGGATATCTTGCGGTGTCTGGAAACTTTCAAGCGGCGGCAGATCGTTGATCGACCCTAGTTGGAAGATTTTCAAAAACTCATCGGTCACCCCAAACATCATGGGTCGTCCTGGGATTTCCTTACGGCCGATGCAAGTTAGAAGATTACGCTCGACCAGTGTCTTGAAGATGGAGCCAGCATCAACGCCACGAATGAATTCGACCTCGGCGCGTGTCACGCCTTTTGACAGCTTTTGACGGTAAGCGATCACTGCCAGGGTCTCAAGTGACGCTCGTGACAGAGGTCTTGGGCGGCTAGCAAATTGCTTTTCCATTAAGCTTTTCGCAGCCGGGGTCGTCTGAAATTGATAACCCATGCGTTTGATATATTTCAGATGAAAGCCGCCAGCACGGTCGCGGTAAAACTCAATCAACTCATCACAGGCATCCTGGACTTCTTTTAATGTATAGCCCTGCTCTGCCAACAGATCGTGAATTTCAACTGCTCGCATTGGTTTTGGTGATGCGAAAACAATGGACTCTATCTTGCCGAAGATAGTGAGCTCCTCGCTAAGGCCTGTTGTTACCGCCTCATCACCCGATTCGGCACATTCCAGTTCAGCATCAGACTCATTTTCTGTGTCATCTTCCGTTTCACCCTCAGCCGAAGCGTCAAGCAACTCCTCGTCCAAGTCCTCATCAGCCAAGTCATCTTCGGCATTTAGTTCACCATCTTCACCATCAACATCACTATCATCAGCAGTCGTCAATGCCGCGTCCTCTGGTAACGGTGCAGTAGCTGTAACCTCTTCTTCGGCGAACACGGGCTCACCGACAGACGTGTTCATATTGTCCTCGACATTAAACGCGATGTCGGGCTTCTCGGTCGTTTCATCATGATCAAAACCAGTCATGGATCTACCTCCTGCGTGGAATCCGAAGAAATCACCTCGGCAGTGGACATATTGCTATCAGTTGCGTCGCTAGTGGCCATGGACTCGGCCATAGACTCGGCAAGGGTTGCCGCCGGCACAGTGGCGACGATAAATCGTTTGTCATCTGCCGATTCAGCTACCACGTCAACGACGGGCGCATCGGTGGCGGCATCGTGCATCGGTGTCGCGGTTGCGACTGGAAGCACATTTTGATCAAGGTCTCCGCGGTAAAACCACAAAGGCCCCATCATGTCTTGCTGATAAACTTTTATCTTATGCTGCTTCGATAACTCGAGGACTGCCATAAGGTGGACAACCATGTCGTAGCGGCTTCTAAATTTATTATAGAGACCTTGGAACATGCCAAAACGCACCGTGTGAATATATTCATCAAAGCGCTCAATGGTTTGCTCAAGGGTAATGCCATGTGTTTTCGCTTCGACCTTATTGGCCTTACGGTCAGCAAGATCTCGCATGATCTGGTCAAACATGATGATAAGTTTGGCAGGATCACCCTCAAGTGGAGTCTCAACGTCTTTAAACACTTCAGCTAGACGCTCGTGTTCATGGGCCGTTTGAATTTCAACGCCCATTTGTGGACACTGAGAAAACCACTCGGCAGCCTTGCGAATCATTTCATACTGCAGGAGACGATCTTGAAGCGTCTTTAAAGGATCTTCCTCAAGACCATCTTCGTTGAGAGTCTTGCGTTCTTCGGTTGGCAAGAGGCTTCGGCTTTTGATTTCAATGAGCGTGGCGCCCATGGCAACAAATTCGCCAGCCTCGGAAATATCATCAAATTTCACAAGCCGAAGGTAGCCTAGGTACTCGGTCGTGAGTTTAAATATGTCGATGGCAAAGATATCAATTTCGTGCACCTTGATGAGATGCAGCAAAAGGTCCAACGGGCCTTCAAACCGATCAAGCTTTACGAAGTACTCAGACGACATACTCATGCCTTTTTAGAAGGCCCCTTCTCTGCGCCCAAGCCTTGGATCAAAGCCGGGGATCATCGAACTATCTTCAAGGGTCCTAATGCCTAATTTATTTGGACTTTCGTTCTAATTTTTAGTTATAACCTGCCAACTCTTGGGTGTCTATCCAAAATCCCCCCAAAAGGCTTGGGCCATGCTTAACAGAAAGAATAATCAAAACCATTTTAAGAACCTGCTCGAGCATCTGATGCACCGGAAAAATAGTGCAAAAGAGCTTGTAGAAATCTTACTCACCCGGAAAAAATCACCCGAATCTGAATATACAAACTGCTTCCAACAGGCTCTGCCACAAGATTTTGCCGTGTTTTCACCTCAAGCGTCTGAAGCTGTGCATAAAGCTGAAAAGCTTGCCTGGCCTTTATTTGGCGGGCATCTGAACCAGGCGGTCTACCTACCTATTCGTGCCTTCAGAGGCGACGCATCAAGGCTTTGGGGGGCTGTGGATAAGCTGAGGATATTTCGGTCCAGTGGAACAAATTCAGGCCCAGAAGGTCGTTCATGGGCATGCTTCACGACAGAAGGCTTGCGT
>JBIJBX010000153.1:0-6083 GCA_044344995.1 Oligoflexales bacterium
CTTGATGCGAAGAGAAACCACTGGGTCATTAGACTACTTTCTCGGCTCAACATTGAAAGTCAGTTTATCTGTCTGTGCTGTTTTTGAGTGCGTTACCTCAAGTTTTAGTTTGTAACGGTGAACACCTTTGGCATCGTAGGTACCCTCAAAGAAAGAGTCCTTTGCCTCTAGCTTGATATCCTCAACTTTTTTTGAACGCGGAAGCTCCGCCTGCGCAACGACGCTAAACTCTCCTGGTGCGGCAGGTTTCATATCCCGGTCATAGAGGTAGATCTTAATACTCTTGCCCTTAGCCACCACCTCGACCCGTGAGGCATCAAGGGATTTCACAACGCCACCTTTCGGGGCTTTTATGGTGGTTGGTGCGTCATGATCTTTGCCTTCATGTGCCATAAGAGCTGTACTCGAAAAAGCCATAAGGAACAGGGCTATAGCTAATTTTCGCATGCAAATTATCCTCCAATTCAATATTTTTAAATCAACAGTTAGATCACGTCTTCCATGTTTTGCAATTTTACGTACTTTTCGGCTGATTGTCTTCCATAGCGGTAAAAAATCGTCGGAGTCACAACAATATCAAGGATCGTGGAGCTAAGAAGCCCCCCCACAATAACTACAGCTACGGGATGCAAGACCTCGCTACCAGGCTGTCCTTTCGCAAATATCAGTGGAATTAAAGCCAAAGATGTAACGGATGCGGTCATCAGCACTGGGACCAATCGCTCCTGCGAGCCCCGAATGATCATATCTTTTGTGAACGACTCGCTCTCATATCGCATCAAATGCAGATAATGTGAAATCATCATAATCGCATTCCTTGATGCCACTCCGCAAAGGGTTATAAAACCTACAAGACTTGCTACAGTAATGGATCGATCCGTAAAAAACAGCAGCAGCACGCCGCCGATGAAGGCAAATGGAATCGTGACCATGATTTGCGCCGTGATCGCTTTTGATTGGTAATTGTTCATCAAAATTAGCGCGATTCCCAATATGGAGATCAGGCCAAAAAGAATAATTTTGTTTGTCGCGGCCTGTTGGCTTTCAAACTGTCCTCCATAAACAACATAGTAACCCTCGGGAAATTCAACTTTTGCTAGCACCTTGTCTTGAATTTCCTTAACAACCCCACCCAAATCACGCCCACTTAAATTACCGCTAATCACAATACGGCGCTGACCGTTTTCTCGATTGATCTCGTTTGGCCCGAAAACCTCGTAGACATCGGCAACCATTTCAACAGTAACTTTCTGGCCCGTTGGCATAATCTTCAAAACAGTTTTTTGCATATTTTCAATGCTTGCTCTTGAACTCTCATCAAACTGAAAGAAGACTTCGTATAACCGGTTATCCTCAAGAATCTGAGCGACTGCCTCGCCGTTGAATGCCACCTCCAGGAGTTTCGTCACCTGACCAGCACTGAGGCCGTATCTAGCTGCCTCGTCTCTCATGACGTGAATTTTAACTTGTGGTACGAGTCCTTGCTCTTCAACGCGAAGATCTACAAGACCTTTGGTGTCAGCGATTGCCGCTTCTAGTTCGATTGCTTTTTCTCGCAGTACGTTCAAGTCTCTACCAAATATTTTGATTGCCAATGCCGCATTAACGCCAGACAACATATGATCAATTAAATGAGAGATGGGCTGGCCCACATTAACCCCGACATTGGGAAATTTTTCTTTGAGTTTAGTGCGTAACTCATTCAAGACTACCTCTCTTGGACGTCCCTTTTCATGAAAGTCTACATCAATCTCTGAGACATGAACTCCTGCCGCATGCTCATCCAGCTCAGCACGGCCCGTTTTGCGCGACACCGACCTGATCTCTGGTATTGCGAGCATGATCGACTCAGCAGAGGAAGCTATTTTATTGGACTCTGCGAGACTAATCCCGGGAGGTGCGATGATCGCGATCATCGCTGTCCCCTCGTTGAATTTAGGCAAAAAGTCCCGCCCCATAAACCCAGTCAAACTCATGGATACCGCAAACAAGCTCAGAGCAACACCTATGACAAGTCGACTTCGAGGCAGCGCCCATTCAAGAATTTTTTTGTCTAAATTTTTGAGCCAAAGGACAAATTTTGTGTCGCCATGCTCATTGACTTTGCCTCTCAGAAAAAAAGAGCATAGAACTGGCGTCAGCGTTAAAGACACCAGCAACGACGCCGCAAGCGCCGATAGGTAAGCAACTCCAAGGGGAGCAAATAGTCTACCCTCGAGCCCATCAAGGCTAAATAACGGAAGAAACACGAGAGCAATAATTACCGTAGCAAGAACGATTGAGTTGCGGACCTCACTTGATGCGTCGTAAATGACTTTCAAAACTGAGCGTGGTCTAAGACTTTTGGAATTCTCTCTAAGCCGTCTATAGACGTTTTCAACATCCACGATGGAGTCATCGACGAGCTCACCGATGGCGATCGCAAGGCCGCCCAAAGTCATCGTGTTTACACTCAGGCCAAAAAAACGAAATACTAGTGCTGTTACGAGAAACGACACGGGAATCGCGGTGATCGTGATGATTGACATCCGAAGATTGGCCAAAAAGACCAATAAAACTATGAACACCAAGACGGTTCCCAATTTCAGCTTTCCAACAATTCCGTCGATGGATGCCTCGATGAAGTCCGACTGCTTGAATACATCAGGATTGACCACAATACCCGCCGGTAATGACGGCCTAATCTCATTGATGGCCTTGGCAATCGCCATAGTGATCGCGACCGTATCGGCACCCGGCTGCTTTTGAATTGTCATAACTACGGCAGGCTTGCCATTAAAGCTTCCATCACCACGCTTCAGACGCGGCGCCTCGGTGACTTCCGCGATATCTCCAATCAACACAGGCTTTCCGAAATGAAGACCAACAAATGTACCTTTGATGTCATCAAGATTTTCAACGATTCCGATATTGCGAACGAGGTACTCCTGACCGTCTTTTTCGAGAAATCCACCGGTGGTGTTTTGACTAATTTGCGCAAGCTCTTTGTCAACTTGTTCCATGGTTAGCTGATGTAAGTTTAACTTGGATGCCGACACCCGAATTTGGTACTGTTTAAGACCACCCCCTATGGAGATAACCTGGGCTACGCCAGGAATTGTCATCAGTCTTGGTCGCAAGACCCATTCAGCAATATTCCTGACTTCCATTGGATCAATAACGTTATCTTTCGAGTAAACGGCAATCTGCTGAATCTGACCCATGAGAGAGCCAACCGGCCCCATAACGGGCGAGATATCTTTGGGAAGACGCTCCCGGGCGAGATTGATCTTTTCTTGGACGAGCTGGCGATTGCGATAAATCTCCGTCCCCCAATCAAATTCCACATAAATAACCGAAAGACCAACTCCTGACTGGGAGCGAACTCTTTCAACGCCAGGAATTCCATTTAGAAACGACTCAATGGGTAATGTGACCCTTGTCTCCACTTCCTCTGGAGCCATACCGTGTGACTCCGTCATGATGGTGACGGTGGGTTTTGTGATGTCAGGGAACACATCAATAGGCAGACTGGTAACCGTCGCGCCGCCAAAGACCACTGATAATGCGGTGATGGCCAGAACAAGCAGTCTGTGGTTAAGAGCAAAGCGAATAATTTGATTTAGCAAGTAAGCCCCTTAATTCAAAAGCCCCGTTGGGATTATGGATCCCAACGGGGGATTTTTCAAGCTGATAGGGCTTTAAAATCAGATCTTAGTTGCGACTTGATCACAGTGATCGCCGTGAACATGATGGACGTTACCATCTACAACGTAGTCGCTATGCTCACCGTGCTCAATGCGCTCATGCCCACAATTAACGCCGTGTGTATGGCCGTTTTCAGCTGGAGCTTTAACATGGTCTTTCGACGCAGCTACACGCACCTTGTGCTCTACAACTTTACCGGCAGATGTAGTGTTGTGAAAATGGCCATCGTGCATGTAGTCAACATGATCATTGTGCTTAATGGCTGCATGTCCGCAATTTTCACCGTGCTTATGGGACTCGTGAGATTTATGCTCAACTTTAGCAGAGGCGAAAGTAACTGAGGAACCAGCAACGAAAGCAATCAGTAATGAGACATTGAATAGTTTCATAAAAGAACTCCTTTGAAATTTTTCTAATTTAATTTTCAAAATAGATAGCGAACACTCATCGTAGAAGAGTGCATTGAGTCATTCACATGATCATTTTCATGAGATAATTCGCACTGAATAGGTAAATTGAAAGGCTGCTCTTGACCGCACGACCAAGGGAAGTGGCGTGCGAGATGCTTTCACAACACGAGGTGCCTCGGGCAAAACGCGCGTAACTGAGAAGTCAGTGAGGGGGCTGTCATAATCGTCTTGAATGGACGTGTCATGCACTCGAGAAGGAGCGATCTGAACAAGGCAGTGCTCGTGTTCATGGGAAGATGTGGCTCCAAAGATCTGGCCGGCATCTTCATCACAGTTTGGATGAACTTCACAGGCTAAGTGTCCGGCTAAAATAACGTAATGGCAAGAAAGGCCGAGAGCCATGACTGCGAGCACAAGACGCATTTTATGGAACCACTTAGACATGACTCTAGAGTAACATGGCATCTCTAAAAACGCCAAAATAGGCTATTTATACTGCATGTATATTGTCAGCTTCGTGCACAAATAGCCCCAAAGATTCCAGAAAAAGGGCCTTTTTATTTATGTTTTCTGTAAATTGATCTTTTGCTGGCAGCTGTGTACCATCTTCCTTCTAACTAGCTGTCTCAAAAGAGGTATCTGAACGTGAGTGTTGATTACGAAAAACTTGCCCTTGAGTATCATGCAAGGGAACCAAGAGGGAAAATTTTTACTGGTCTTTCAAAACCAGTCTCAAGCCAAAAAGATCTCTCCATCGCCTACTCTCCTGGAGTAGCCGGCCCCTGCCGGGAGATCGCCAAGAACAGCGAACTCTCCTTTGAATACACAGGACGCGCAAATTTGGTCGGCGTCATTTCTAACGGCACGGCTGTTTTAGGACTTGGTGACATTGGGCCAGAGGCAGCAAAGCCAGTCATGGAAGGCAAGGCCGTCCTTTTTAAGAAGTTTGCTGATATTGACGTCTTTGACATCGAAGTAGCAGCCAAAGACCCCGATCAGTTCATCAGCGCCGTCGCAGCCCTAGAGCCCACATTTGGCGGTATCAACCTTGAGGATATTAAAGCTCCTGAGTGTTTCTACATCGAGGAGGAACTTCGTAAAAAAATGAAGATTCCGGTGTTTCACGATGATCAACACGGCACTTCGATCATCGCTGGGGCGGCGTTTCTCAACGCACTAGAAATCACAAACCGTAAGATTGAAAACGTCAAAGTGGTCTTCAGTGGCGGCGGAGCCGCGGCTGTAGCGTGCGCCAATCTATTTATCTCCCTTGGCGTGAAGCCCAGCAATCTCATCATGTGTGACAGCAAGGGTGTTATCTTCAAGGGTCGTACTGACGGCATGAATAAATACAAAGAGAAATTCGCCCTCGATACCAAACTAAGAACACTTGACGAGGCCCTCAAAGGTGCTGATGCATTTGTTGGTGTCTCTGCCGCTGGCGTTCTTAAACCTGAAATGATTATGCCGATGGCTGATAATCCAATTATTTTCGCCCTCGCCAACCCAGATCCAGAAATCACTCCGGCCGACGCCCGGAAAGCGCGTCCAGACTGCATTGTAGCTACTGGCCGCAGTGACTATCCAAACCAGGTGAATAACGTCCTTGGTTTTCCGTTTATCTTCAGAGGCGCTCTTGACGTTCAAGCTACGACCATCAATGAAGAAATGAAAATGGCAGCCGTCAGAGGTATCGCAAAACTCGCCAAAGAAGACGTACCAGAGCAAGTTTTAAGAGCCTATAATACGGCTGAAGGCTACAAGTTCGGTCGTGACTATTTGATCCCAAAGCCAATGGATCCTCGCGTACTGCTTTATGTGGCTCCAGCCGTAGCTGAAGCCGCCATGAAGTCAGGCGTAGCCCGTAAAAAAGTAGACATCCCGCAGTACACACAGCACATCGAACGCATCTTGGGACCAACCAAAAGGCTTATTCGTCAGATGCGCAACAACATCTCTGGCTGGAGCCGCAAATCTAGTAAAAAA
>JBIJBX010000154.1:0-6082 GCA_044344995.1 Oligoflexales bacterium
TAATGATTTAAAATCGGAAATCGTAGCTCGAGACTTTAGTCTCTTTTTTCAAAAAAAAGCTGCTAGAGACGCTTGCCATTCACCCAGCTATTCCGTCGCTCTATTAACTGCTACTTTTCAAGGATTGGCGAAAGTTTCCCTCGGAGATTAACTAGCAAAAAAACTAATCCTTTCAGACTATTACGCCGCTTCGTTAAGTTCCCTGCAAAGTACGCCGACCTCCTCTTCTGGAAGGAGCCCGGCGTGAGTTTAAGAACTTTTAAATTTATAGGTTTTTTGGCCGTGACGGGGTTCTTCTATAATTCCTGCTCCAGTTCAGATTTTGCGGGCTCTGCACAAAACGGGATGAACCGCGACTGCAAAAAAAATCCAAAACTTTGCGATAATTCCGGAGGCGGCACATCCGTGGATGGCGATACGAGCCAAAGAGATATTCAAAAAAATCAGGCTGTTTTAGCAGTCCGTGATATGTCATGTGCATTTTGTCACGCACAAATCGCCTCAAACGTTATAAGTGACTTTGCAATTTCAACAGAAGAGACTAGTGCGGAGCAAACCCTTCGCAAAGTCATGTACCAAGTCAATCATGAGATGGGCACGAACGGGCAACCGACGATCGTTGGGGACTTTATAGTACCCAAAGGCGACACACCCATGATTGAACGGACTTCAAGCTGTGTGTTCTCATCGGAGGCAAGTGCAAATGCCAGTCCGAAACAAAAACGCTCTCTCATCGACGGTCTCGTAAAGTGCGTTCAACCCGTGTTTGCTTGGGGAGCCTCGTCGCAGAAATTTGTTGCCAAGGATACCGTAACAATTAATCCAGTATCGTCGACTCAAGATATCATAGGAATTGTTGGTGCTTCTAAATTAAGTGGCGCCGGCATGGCCCTGGTTGGCGAAAGTAAGCTCTCGGGAATTTCTGGATCCAGACAATCCGGTTTTACAGCCGCGACCTCTGTATCGTGTGAAGGTGCCGTAGTATTCGACGGCCCGGTCGTATTAAAAGACGCAACCATTACTACCGAAAACGGCTGTAGGATCTACAGTACAGGCTCAATCTTTGTATATGGCAATACCAAGGTTACAGCAACTTCCGACTCTGCCAATCTACAGCTCATGAGTCCTTTGTTTGTTGGTTTTGATATCTCGTCAGGCAATGTCGAAGATCGATTAAAGCACGAGAACAACACGAAACTCAAACTCAGTCGCGGCTCCACCGCGGACGTCGCCTCTCTAATCGTAGCCGACGCAACAAAGTTAGGAGTCACCTCATACGGGGGCAACTCAAATGTCGGGTACAATCGTGTGTTAGCAGCCGCGCCTGTAGTCTATTCAAGGCATACGGGCCCATTTTCTGGCGCCATCATCGCAGAGCATTTTATCGGGAAGATTGGCGCGCTTTCATTTACATTTGATCCAGTTTTCAAGGCGGGAACAACCCGCGTCTTCCCAGAGATCACACGCGCCTTAGTTGTCAGCCGCTGAGTTATTTACTTTTTTGCCCAAAAATCAGTGGCCTACCAGCCGCCCTATGATTTCTTTTACGGAGAGCACTGAATCGATGGTCTCAACACTTTTTCCGGCCTGCCAGAAATCTTTGTAGGTCGAGCCCTTTTTGTTACTTTGTTTCAGCTGCCAAACGCTTTTAAGTGTGTACATAAGCCGCATATAGTGCTTGAAAGTTGGGTGTTTCAAAAGCCACTTGGCAATTGGCCCAGCCTCAAGACCAAGCTTCTCAATATGTGGCGTTCTAATCACAGAAACTGGGACCCCAGAGATCTTCGCCGTCGCGACAATATCTGCAGACTTGGCTTTAATGATGGCCTTTTTGTAATCCTCGTGAGCCGTACACTCAACTGATGCGATGAAGCGCGTACCAAACTGGACACCCTCGTAACCAATCGCCATCATCTGATCAAACTCAGTTTTGCTGCCCACACCACCGGCACAGATAAGGGGCAAACCAAATTTCTTTAACGCCGTGAATAGCTGCTCTGGTGATTCGTTACCAAGATGACCACCAGCGCGATTATTGACGCAAATAAGTCCGTCTACACCGTATGAAACCGCGCGTTCAGCCCATTTAAGGCTAGTCACGTCGTGATAGACGATTCCCCCAAAAGGTCGAACTTTTTCAATAACCCACGTGGGATTGCCAAGAGCCGTGATAAAAAATCTGACGCCCTCCTCAAGCGCAATATCAAGCCACTCTTTGAGTCTGTCTTCGTACCGTTTTGCGCTCTTTTCAACCAACAGATTCATTCCGACAGGCTTACTGGTCAGGGTTCGAATATAGCGAAGGCCTTCTCGGTACTCATAACCATGAGCGAATACGAGGGAAACAGGCTGAATGATGCCAATGCCTCCAGCTTCACTCGCAGCAGCCACCAACTCGGGATTACTGCAAGGGTACATGGCGCCGCAGATTATGGGGTATTCGATGCCAACTTGTTTGGTAAATCTATTTGGCCATTGACCCATGATCTATAACCCCCTAAAAGATTATGAATTCCAGCACTTACTTAAAAATTTCAATGTGTTAAATGCTTGCTCCATCATAGTCCGACTTAACAAAAAACAGCAAATCTCGCCCGAGACAACCTTCGACTTGATGATAAGGGGGTTGACGAATCCCGAAATTAACTGCTTCAATGGCAACCTCAATTGTTTCAGGCACTTTGAAGCTAATCGATAGCTCACAGAAACGTCAAAGTTTGTGCCAAATTTTTAGACTTTGGAGCCCAAAATGACTAAAAAGTCATCAAAATCTGAGCCTGCGGCGCCCGCAAAACCACGTGGCAGCAAAAAAATCACCTCAAGCTCCACCGCCGAATATTTTTCCAAAAATCTACAGCAAGTTGGTTTTTCATCGCCGACTAAAGCCGTACTCACAACTGTCAAAGAAGCCATGGATAACAGCCTTGACGCGTGTGAAGACCACGGCATTCTCCCAAATATTGGCATCACCATCGAAAAACTCGGAAGTGGCACCATGAAGAACACTGATCGTCTGCGCATCGTCGTAGACGACAATGGCCCGGGCATTCCTGATGGTGATATCGCCAAAGTATTCGGAGAGTACCTGGCAAGCTCCAAGTTTGGTCGTGGTCGTTGTAGCCGCGGTCAGCAAGGTATCGGTATTTCAGCGGCCACGACCTGGGCACTCCAAACAACCGCGACTCCTGTTCGCGTCATCACAAAAACGAAAGATCAGCGAAAAGCCGTGACGTGCTCGGTGGAAGTCGATTTAAAAAACAACAAAGGGATCACACGTGATCGCCAGACTATTGACTGGGATCGACCACACGGAACTTCCGTTGAATTCATCATGGAAGGCCGCGTCCAATTAAATGGTGAGGCTGGTCTTTTGTCTTATCTTCGCGGCAACGTGTTGGTGAACCCTCACATGACGCTCAACTACAACTTGCCGGAAGTGGGTGCCGCCACCTACGAGCGCGTCACCAAGGATGTTCCGCACGTACCAGATGCAACAGAACCCCACCCTCACACGATGAAACTTGGTGAATTCCTGGCGCACGCTAGACTGTTCGGCCGGACCAAGACCCAAACCTGGCTGAAAACAGGTTTCTCGCGCCTGAGCGATAAGGTGATCTCTGATATTTGGAAGCAGCACAAGCTAGCAAATAACATGCTTGATAAAGGCGTCGAATCAATTTCGGATGAAGATCTGAAAAATATTTATGCTGCGGTTCAAGGGACCGCACTTATGGCTCCATCAACCCAAAGTGTTGTCAGTATTGGCGAAGATGCCATGTCACTTTCTGTCGAAAGACTAGGTGAAATTGACTTTTTCGCCGTGGCCACGAGAAAACCCACGATTTGTGACTTCAAGCCAATGCAGGTAGAAGTAGCCATCGCCCGAATTCAAGGTGGTAGCAGTGAGTCCGATGAACCTGTCCAGGTTCTGCGATTTGCCAACCGCGTTCCTTTGCAGTTCGATAAGGCCGCATGTGCCATTGTGAAGGCGATCACAACTGTAAATTGGCGCTCTTATGGTCTGAGACAACCAAAAGATGCACTACCAACCGGTCCGTATATCTTGGCTGTGTCAGTAGTTTCTCCATTTATTAAGTTTAAAAATGCGTCTAAAGAGACCATCGATGCCTCAGACGAACTAGTTGAAGAAATTAGACGAGCCCTTATGCAGGCAGGACAGCGGCTTTCGCGGCACTTATCGCGTGAAACCAAGGCCGCGGACCTAGAAGAGAAGATCCAGCATATCGAGAAGTTTGGACCTGTTCTGGTGGATACCCTTGTCCGCATCACCAAAAGTCCCGATAAGAGAAAAGCCGCAGCTTACGAAGGCCTGAAAAAAATTCTTGGACGAGATACGGACGAGGCTCAGACCAAACTGGCCTCTGCGGAAACTGCCCTTGATGAGGCAAACTTGGCCCGCAAAAAACGTCTCAAGGCGTTTAGAGATGAAGACTCAGCCCTCGAGGCATTAAATGCTCCTACGTCCGAGGAGTCAGAGGAATCACAATCTGATGATTTGCGCGACGAGCTAGGAGATGAAAACGAAGAGAACCCATCTCCAGCCGAAACTAAAAAAAGCAAGAACAGGACAAAAGACGATATCCTATCCGTGTTTGCTCCTGAAAAGCTCACCAAGAGCAAAGGTTCAAAAAGCAAAGAGAAAGCTGCCGGAAAGGCAACCGCAAAAAAGGCCGCGACAAATGAGAAAGCCCCAAAAGGCAAAGCTGCGGCCAATAAAAAATAACTAAAAAGAAAGGTGGGTTTTAAATATGCCTTCAGTTCACTCGCCCCGCAAAGGCCGCATTAACACTGACATCATGAAACAGTGTTTGGGACTTTGTGACCAAATGCTGTCTGACTTAGAGCGGGCAAAACGTCCTATCCTAAAAGCCACCAAATGTAGCCTCGACAACTCTCTTTATGATCACAAGGTTGGCTTTCTCACACCAGGAGATAAAAAAGTCAGCACTGAGCTCAACGTTAGTTCTGTGAAAAAAATGTCTCGTTCGGTCTTTATGCTTGAGATACTACTGCGCAACCTTGAGACGGGAAACGTTGCTAATAAACGCGAACTTTACTACGTCAGCAAAGGCGAGATTAAGCACAATCCGATTTTGAAACCACTTGATTTTGGCGACCAAGATGAGTCAGACGAAGTTATAGACTTTATCTGTGAGATGATTGAAGCATACCGTGAGGAGCTAAATTGCTTTGCCAACGACCGCGGCGGACAAACCTACTCACAGCAGCTCGTGGTCACTGAGACACTCTCTGACGGAACAGAGGCCGTCATTGACTTGAGCCAATTGGGAACATCGCCGTTTCAACCTAAAAACCGCCCCCAAAACCTTAAGCTCAAGGCCAAAAAGAAAATTGACTTCGGTATTATCATCGAGTCTGAAGGCACAGCCAACACGCTCGTCGCTAACGGCTTTACCAAACGACACAATTGCATCGTGGTGGGTTCTCAGGGCGTACCGTCGAATGCTGTTCGCGGATGGGTAAAGAGAATTCAAGATCAATTAAAAATACCGCTTTATTTCTTTGGAGACTTGGACGCCTACACCCTACAAAACATCTACCGCACTCTGAAAGCTGGATCTGCTTCGTCGCTCATTAGGAACAGCGATTTTTCAGCCCCTGAGGTCAGATTTTTAGGAGTACTTCCTGAAGACATCAAAAAGTATGACTTGAACGACTACTCTGTAAACGAACGGGACGTTCAGGAAGCGCGCTCTCTTAAAAAAGCCAAAGACGCCCTGCAAAATGATCCATTTTTCAAAGATAAGCGCAACAGGGGATTAGCGGAAATTTTGGAGTGGCTCTATAAAAGTAAACGCCGCTGCGAGCAGCAGGCCTATTACGCAGTTGCTCCGAGGGACCCGCAAATTGCTGAGAAAATCATCGTAGAAAAGATCAAGAAGGGTAATTTCGTTTAAGGCGTCCATAGAAAACTGCCGAAAAAAAAGCTCTCCATCCTGGAGAGCTTTTTTTCTAGATGACGAGTCTATTAGATTTTCAAACGAGCGCCAAAGTGAAGATTAATATTATTCAAAACTACACCTACATCATCACTAACTGT
>JBIJBX010000021.1:0-19795 GCA_044344995.1 Oligoflexales bacterium
TTTTTAGCTGCAGATGAAGAGTGTCCCGGTCTGCTTCATTGTGCCTAACAGTTTCCCAACTATCCATTATTTTACCCTGAGCACCAAAGAGTTCAGGATCAAAAATAGGCTCAAAGCGGGAGAACAGATTGGTCGCCCTCGCAAATCGTTCGCATGAGACAGCTACTACGGAAGCCTCGGTTAAAAGATTAAACTCCGATAATTTATCTGACGCCCCTGTCTCAATAATCTCTTCTGGCATGGTTTTTTCAAATGCATCAAAAACCAGGGTCTTGTATCCAAGGTTGACGATCTGTTCCTGCGTCAAATGCTTATAGTCAAACGACGAACCAAACTTGCGGTAATCCACGCCACGCAAACCAAGATGCCTAATCAGAACTTTGGCGACTTCCGCGTTGAATAAAACACCGCGATTATCTGCATTACATAAAATCGTAAAACCTTTGCCAACATCAGGCCCAGCGACAACATACAGATAAATAGCCCTAAAACCCTCATTGGCACCCTGATGAATGGCAACCTTGTTCTCGCCCATCTGGGCCACAAAAACACCAAGTCCCATATCGCAGCCCATAAATTCACGACAACCTTTGTCTCGCCCATGCATCATCATAATGGCGGCATCGTGACTAATCCCAGGCGCACCCGCCAAATCCCGAACGGCAACGCGCAAGTTTCTCAAAAAATTGAGCATGTCCTCAGCCGTGCCCACAGCCCCCGCCGCGAACGCCGGAAAATGTAGGCGACCTCCGGGCACCATTTTGCCGTCATCAAAATACCCACAAGCCGCGTGCGGCAGATCTCCACTCGGCACGAACGTCGTATGGGTCATCCCAGTCTTATTTAGAAAGTCCTTCGTCAGGACTGCAATGGATTTACCAGACAGCGCCTCAATAAGATGCTCAAGAACCATAAAACCAGCACCTGAGTAGCTAAATTTTGTCCCAGGCTTTGCGATCACCGCCACGGGCTCATACCCATATTTCCCTGGATTAAGTAAAACCTCTCCCATTGGGGGAACTTTCTGATCCTTAGGAAACCCATTCACGTAATGAAGATTTAAAGCGCAGTGGCTAACAAGATGGCGCACCTGAACTTGATCAGCCCACAAAGGATCACCGGTTGACTGAAGCCGGAAAGTTGATTTGGCTTTCGCTAAAAGAACATTAACCGAATCGTCCAAAGCGATCTGATTTTTTTCAAAAAAATCCAAGGCAAATGCCGTCGCCACTGTTTTGCTTAAGGATGCCAACTCAAAGGCAGTTTGATGCGTAACTGCCGTTCCATTGCTGACCGCATGGCCCAAAGCTAAAGTTTGGTGGCCATCTGGCGTCCCCACAGCTATCTGCACACCTTGGATTTGGTGCTTATTGAGTAGATGCGATATTTCACTAAGAACCCGGTCCAGGGGACTTGCTGCTAGTCGCTTTTTAGTAATTTCCCAGAGTGCTTCCTTGGCATTATTAAGCTCTTCTTCTCGCGAATTAGCGAAGCGTCCTTTCAGAGCAGCAAGCAACTCATGAGCAGTTTTTCCTTTTGCAGAAATCAGAAACTTAAAACCAAATTTATCGCTGTACTTGCTTGCAAGGTTTCTGAGCTCGTCTTTCAGCTTTGCTTCGTCATTTGATGCGTGCTCTTGCTCAGATCTTGCCATGGCATCAAGAGTTTTCGGTGCTTCGCCGATATCGCCATGAAAGCCTGCTGCTTCAATAATTTCATCCACGGAGAAACTTTTCACCAGGCACTCTGCCCTAGCCACATCGAGAACGGGACAAGACGCCATTTCGGCTGCAAAGCGCTTAGCACCACAACGCTCAAAATAATAATCGTAGCGTTTTATATACTCCGCAATCTGATAATTATTATCATCGATCGCCATGAGCGCGGCCCAAGGATCGTCCGCATTACGAACCTCCTCGACGGTGAATGGCAATAAAAGCTCCGTCGCGAACTCAACGGGTTTTTTTGCTGTCATTAGCTGAATCATCAACTTAAGGGCGACGGGGTACCATTTGGCGGTACGCTCATCCCATTTAACCTGGACGATTTTTTTCGAATCCGAAAGATCTTTACGAATAAACCGCATTTCCTCATGGGCGATCCTCAAAAAGTCTTCGACCTTGAATCGTCCGTGGTAAATTTCATGCCACACTTCCCACCGAGACCGTTCCGCCGTCGCCAAGTCATCCATTACGCGCACTGGAACACCCTCAATAGTTGTCGGCAAAGCCACACAGCCGTTACCCGAGAGCCAATCTGTCAAATATTGTAGGGACTGAAAGACATTATAGCGAATTTCATCAGGGTGATTGTTGGGGATGTAATCTGATTCTTTGAGATCTGCAACCAAGAGCGAGCGAACGTAATTCGGATCGGAAACATCGAGACCTTTGATGTCTTCGCCTTCGATAAACGCATCCACCTCTTTGCGATGTTCCTCTGCAAAGATTTCCTTAGTCAAAGTCATTAAGGGCTTCTTGTCACCAGCCTTGTAGAGCCGCCACGCTTCAACGATCGCAAGCCCAAGCCTTATAAAATCGGGATGCGCCACCCAAAAACCAGTCAAGTCTCGCTTCAACTGGGTTATTACGTCTTTGAAATATCCCTTTAAGGTGACTTGAAACGAGGGGCTTGTGATGTCATTTTGCTGCGGCAAGATGCCATACATACCGCCAACCTTGATTCCACCGCGAGATCCCACCACATCGGCTAACATACGGTGCGAGGCTTTTATGTACTTGATGACAATGTACGGATCTGCTTTGACTGGTATGCGGTAATTGGCATCTTCTTTAAAAAGTCTTGCGGTCGACCCCAAGTAATCATGCCAACCAAGCGATGCGCCGGCAAAATAGGGATAGAGCTCATCGATAATTTCATGAGTCCGCAGTATGGCGCGCGGGTTTTCAAGGACTATCATCAGCCTGATACTTCCTAAACGGTAGTCAGGATTAATCTCTTTGATGATGCCCTCTGCGGTGGAGATCATTTTATGGATATAGCGAGCCTCTTCCTCATTTTCTAGCTTGGGTACATAGAAGGTCAGGGCTTTTTCGTTGTGCCAGTTAGCAAACAAATGCAGCGCGAAATCGTAAAGATGGAGAGGAATGGGACTATCTTCAAAATATAAGAAAGCACACGGTAGGGCCAAACCAGGAAAACGCTTGATGGGCTGCGCGAGTTTGTTCGGTGCCAGCTCATAACGCTTACCATTCTCCGTGTGAGTCAGGCGTCCCTCGAAACATCCGGTGAGATTGACAGCGGCGTCAATAAGATCAGTCCGCAGGGGCGTTTTTGAATCCTCGTCGTCGGCCCCCCACATGGGCGAAGCCGTTTGCGCGGAAAGGAGAGACTCAATAATCGCTGGTTCGCCCGCAAGCTTGCGGTGAACTGAGTTCATTGCATTGATTGACATCTTTGCAGAGTCAGGTGGGCCAAAAAGGGTTACATGGGGACCTTTTAGGTGCTCTGGGATTGGGGCTACTTTCGCCCCACCAGGAGAGCAGTAATTCTGGTTTTTGGGACCAATGACAATGCGACCATCCCCATCTTCAAGTCCAATGACAGTTTTGTAGTTGGGGCTTGAAAAATCCCTGCCAAGTTTTTGATTGAACTCAAAACATGCTTTAACCCGTTCATCAATAAACTTGCGGTCCTCAGAGCGTTTACGCAAAACCCTAGCTAGCTCTGGTTTGATGGCCGTATACAAATCAACCAAGAATTTAAGTGAGGCCGTATTTTCGAGCCCACCCATTTTGCCAACATGCCAAAGGCCCGTAACCCCACTCACGGGCTCAGACGCTTCAAGCAACTTTCGCGCGAGCTTGGGCGAAATGTAGTCGTGGTAGTAAGGCATCTCAAAAAAACGGTCATTTTTTTCTATATTTGGTTTCATAACCAGTCAGTGTAGCATTATTTTTTTTGGGCGAAACCCTTTATTTTTGTTCCTAAAAATGCTGAAATAAGGCCTCAAAATCTAGCCCCGGGAGGCCTCCATGCGTGAACTCATTAACTTCAAAAGCACACCAGCGCCGCGCTTTCGCTACACGCCGTGTGTAAAAACAGGACCATTCTATGAGTTTAGCGGCATGATTGGACTCGGGACTGACGGAAAGCTTGCCCCAGGAGGAGTCGAGGCCGAGACTAGGCAAATTCTTAGAAACATGATTTCCGCAGCCAGGGAAATCGACCTAAACCTATTGCACCTGACGTCTGTCAATATTTTCACCACAAGATTTGAGGAATTCCCGACAATCAATAAGGTCTGGGAGGAATTCTTCACCTCTGATGTCCCGCCACCGGCGCGCACATCGGTTGGAGTCGCTGCCCTCCCGCTTGGCTCGACGGTTGAAATGGCTTTTAGATTTTATCGCGCCTAACTCAGGCGTTTCTTGATATACGCAGGATCCGGGTCTTATCACCTGGGACAGGCCACTCCACAGCACATTTGAATCCAGCTGCTTGAAGCGTAGTTTCGAATTTTCTAACGTGAGCTCTCCCTGGATCGACAAATATCGCCGTACCTGTCGGTTTAAGAGCAGACGTCAGGAATTCACAGATCTCGTTAGCACAACCTGGCTCATATAAGACGTCACTACCAATGATGACATCGTAGGGTTCACCAACGTATTGGTCCAGCCAGGAAAGTTTTATGAACATCGGCACATCGATAACATTCAGCGAAGCATTTTCACGCAAAAGCTCGCCAGCGAACGAATTATAGTCACTTGCATGCACATCGTAACCGCGGCTTCTTAGCAATAAGGATGCCAACGCGACACCACAGCCCACTTCCAGAACGCGCATCCCATCATAAGTTTCAGAGGCAACAATCTCAGCAAGAAGAATTCCGGATGGCCAAAGGATTCCACTGAGCGGCCAAAGAGATTCGGGAACGTCTGATCCCCAAACTCGCTCACCGATTGATTCTTTTTCGATTTCAGTTGGGAATTGGTCGCGACTAGCCAGTTGTTTCAAATGCCAAGTGCGCCCGGCGACGGATACTTCTGTAAGTATATATTTTACTGACATGGGATCCCTGCTTTGGCGAAGGTTTGGGAAACTGCATAGCTAAACCAGGAAACCATCGATTTAACAAGTTTATCCTAACGGATAACTCACCAATAAAACAGAAGATAATCTGCAATTAATTAAACTTCCAAACCGCCTTACTCGAGCCTATCAAGGAAACCGCCGACAATGTCTCGTTAACATTCCCGATGAAGGCACAATGGAACGACAGAGTCACGATAAAGAATTTGAAAACTACATGATTGCCTCGGTGATTCGCGGGCGCTCAACTGACATTGCCCTGGGATTTCTATTTTATAATCTTTTCATAGTTTGGGATTGGTATGTCGCGCCAGACAAGTTCTTCACTCTTTTGACTATTCGATTAACTGTCACAGTCCTCTGGCTTTTTATAGTTGGTTGCACGACACTCCTTTGATTCAAAAGAACTTACGTATTGTATATGTTGGTTTAATGCTGACTGTTCTCAATAGTATAACCCTGATCTACAGCATTGCCTTTCAAGACCAAATGCCCTCCGATATAACCTTAGCAGCAATTATTCTGCCATTTTGTATGTCTGCTTTTCACGTGCTACGAATGGATGCGCTGATCGTCGGAAGCACCTATGCTTTAGGATTTTGCGCACTTTTTTATTCAAACAGCGGCTCACGAGAACTTTTTATCAATCACATCATATCTTTTGGTGCTGCATTTGCGATGGGCGTCGCTGGGGCCACAATAAGTCAACGCTATAGCATGCGCGCTTTTCTTGACGAAAAACGCCTCCGAGAAGAGACCAATAGAGCCGATCAGCTTCTGCTGCGTATATTTCCATTCGAGGTCGCAAAGGAATTAAAGTTCACAAGTAAGTCGCAAGCTAAACGACATGATGATGTAACCGTCATGTTCTGTGATATCGCCAATTTTACCGAAATATCTGCCAACATGCAGCCAGAAACGTTAGTGGATTGGCTCAACAGCGTATTCTCCACTGTTGATCAGTTGGCACTAGAAAACGGCTGTGAAAAAATCAAAACAATCGGTGACTCTTACATGGCGGTCTGCGGTGCGCCAAATGCCGCAAATGATCACGCAGAAAGGGTCGTAAAATTGGCAGTTGCGATCCAAAAAGAATCGGAAAGAATCTCGCTCGGAGGAATTCCCATTTTACTTCGCATTGGAATCAACTCAGGCCCAGTCGTGGCTGGTGTTATCGGCGAGAGCCGCTTCGCCTACGACCTTTGGGGGGACACGGTCAATACTGCAAGCCGGATGGAAAGCCTAGCACCCCAAGGCGGAATCCTGATCACTGAGTCCACAAAAATGCTCATCGAAGGCCATTTTAATTTGGAACAAATCCCAACACTGGAAGTAAAAGGCAAAGGCGCCATGGCGGCTTGGCTTGTTCACACTCCAAAATTAGCCTCAAGTCACACGACCAATACAGCAGCCTGATATTTTTCAGCCGTAACCATCTGTTAGTACTATATAATTTGACTAAGCGAAAAATCCCCCCTTGGGTACGATCCCTGGCTTCTAACATATTGATTTTTTCGACCGATAGTCCAAGTAGTTAGGTCATTTTAAATAGGTAGCAGAATGCTATTTGGAGCTCGAGACCGAAATTTTGTCACTCACTACACCAACGCAAGTCGAAAGGGTGTGGTCATCACAGGCCTCATTGGTTTACTGCTTTATGATGCCTATGCAGTTATAGATTATCTGACCAATCCCGATCACTATCTTGAAATGTGGTTAATACGACTTGCAATTACACTTTTTTCAATTGGCACTCTCGGCTTGATTGGCACGCCTTTAGGCGTAAGACACCTCAGGGGGTTGACGCTCACAGTGGCGTTAGCGATTTCTCTGAGCGTCATATGGATTTGGAGCGTCGCATATCCAAAGCAACTTCCAAAAGAGATCACGGGCATTACCGTCACCATGCTATTTTGCATGGCGGGTCTGCGACTTTTGATGTTCGAAACAATTACCTACGCCATCATAATGTCGACCGCTTTTTTTGCACTTACGTCCATGCGGAATGTTGAGCAGGCGGTTTTAGCGAGTTACTTTGTGAGCATACCGCTGGTTGTCGCAATAGGCGTTTCAGTCTCCTACTTGACAGAAATGTATGCGCGGAAGTCCTACTTGGATGAGCTCATGTTGATGCAAGAGCGAGAGAAATCAGATCATATTCTCAAAATGACTTTTCCGCTTGAGATTGCTAACCAACTCAAAAACAATCCAGGCGTCTTAGCAAAGCGAGAGGACAACGTCACAATCATGTTTTGTGACATTATAGGTTTTACAGAAGCATGCACACGCATGCTACCGGAAGATCTTGTCAATGGGCTGAACCAAATTTTCTCAACGCTCGATCGCCTAACCCGTGAGCATCAATGTGAAAAAATCAAAACTATTGGTGATGCCTATTTGGCTGTGAGCGGCGTTCCAAACGCAACACCTGATCACGCCGAGCGCATCATAAAATTAGCACTGGCCGTTAGAGAAACCGTTCCCACATTGACATTAAACGGCACCCCAATTCGAGTCAGAATTGGGGTACATACAGGCCCAGTCGTTGCTGGCGTAATTGGCGAGAGTCGCTTCGCCTACGACCTTTGGGGGGACACGGTCAATACTGCAAGCCGGATGGAATCAACTGCCCCTGAGGGAAGCATTCAAATCACGGAGACGACAAAAGAGGCGATTCAAGATAAGTTTCTCCTCGAAAAACGACCTAAGGTTCAAATCAAAGGCAAGGGTCTGATGGACACCTGGCTAATACTTGGCCCCGAGCAAAGTGATTCTTCGTCGGAATCAACGCTCAAAGAACAAGCCGCCTGACACAATTGAAACCGCACTGAACCACAGCGAATGGTTCTTGGTAATCAAAACCTTGCGTCAAGTGTGGCGATGAAGTTGCGTCCTGGCTCATTAACCCCGGATCCCAAAACTCGGTAATCCTCATCGAAAATGTTTTCCCAAGCCAAGCTTAACTTCGTCTCGTCCCAAATTGGACCTCCGGCGCGCAAACCAAACGTCTTATAACCTGGGCTCCCTCCTGGAGGAATCCTCTGGTCATCGAGCCTATCGGAGGTGGCTAGCCTATCTTGCTTCCGTACGAGAGTGTAGAGAAACTCTGCCCAATAGCGATCGTCAGGACTTTCAACTCTTGCATTTACGTTCAAGGTAGGAGGCATGATTCGACTCAGTGGCTCACGTTTTGTCTGACTCGCGGAAGTTGGATAGGCTTCGAGATCGCCCCATTGGAACGTATAGTTTGCACCAACAATGTACTGCGGCGTCACTCGGTAGAAACCGTCAAGCTCAGCACCTTGGACATACCCTTGGCCCGCATTCTTTTTTGTGACCATGACAGTGCCGTCGGATTTTGTTTCTCCAGTTGGCGTCCGAATAATCATGTTTTCAATATTCGTCCTAAATAACCACGCTTCCACTTGCCAAGCCTTGGCATCACCCCAACGCGATCCAAACTCATAGGATAAGTAGCGCTCAGGCTCAAGATCTGTGGAAGGCACCTCCAGCTCCTTACTACGAGCTATATCAAATCGGGTCAAATCCGATAAATTTGGCGCCCGAAAACCTTGTGACCCGCCAACAAATATCTTCCACAAGCCACCATTCAAAATGTCGTAAGACCCTCTAAGACTTCCGACAGTGGCAGTGTACTTTTTATCTAATGAAACGGCTGTTTTAGTTTTTGGATCTTCATAGCGGCCTACTTTGGCCGTCATTTGATTCAGACGAACTCCGGCTGTAACCTCTAGGTCGGGTGTAAGTGAGTATTGATCCTGCACGTAAGCGCCGAGACTTTCGTAGCTACCGTCATCGCCAACGGGCCCCTGAATTGATTTGGAATCAAACGCACCGTCAGCTTTGTAGTTGAGTTTGTAAGAGTCCACTAAATCCTGATATCTCTCAAGGCCGTAAGTCCATCGTCCAGAATCAAGGTCAGACTGGGCCTGCACAGCGACTCCCGGGGTATGAACGTCAAACCCCTGCTCAGTCTTGACTGATTTTGACGTGATCCTAGTTTCGCCCTCCATCTGCCTTTGATAGGAAAGTGTGTATTCCACATTGGTCAAAAATCCAGTCTCAAAAATATGCTTATGCTTAATATAAGCCAGCTCACGAGTTTGATCAGTTGATCGTTGGAGATCAGAGCCCACTTTTGTTCCGCGGTAGCTTCGACCATGAACAGTTGAATGCGTCCGCCAAACATCGTCTAGCGCGGCCTTTTGCCAGGCGAGCTTGACTTCATCTTTGGGAGTCAATCTTGCTTGCGCCTTTAGATCAAAACTATGCTCCTCATAACCTGTTTTAGGCTGAAGCCCCGTCGCGGCACCTGCCCTCACGTCACCGAACAGCTTTCTGGTACCACCGAGTAAAACGGCAAAATTCTTGCCAGAACGGCCGAGGACTTCAGCTCTTTGAATACGCGCATCTTCAGCAGAGGCATAACGATAGAGCAGTCGGGCGCCGAACGGGTCATCGGATCCATCCGCCAAGAGATCCCGTGTTATCGCATTGATTGTGCCACCAACGGCGTCAGAGCCATAAAGAGCGGACGTGGCGCCTTTGACTAACTCCAATCGATCAATTGCATAAACATCAACCGTATTCCAATACTGGTTGGGGCCGTCACGCATGACCGAATTATTGAAACGAATGCCGTCGATGAGGAACAAATTCCGAAAGCCGGTGAATCCACGAATAAACGGAGAACCCTGCCCTCGCGAAGTTTTCTGGAGCAAGACCCCCGACTGCTGTGACAGAGCCTCTGGAATGGAGGCCGACTGTTTACGCTCAACCAGGTCCTTACTTTTAATAACTTTGAGACTTCGAGGCGACTTACTGGCAGGCGCCTCCACGCGGGTCGCTGTCACCGACAAGTCCAGGCTCTCGTCAGGCTGAAAGTCTTCGTTACCAATCGTATTCGCAGCTAAGATAATTTCAGCGGAAACCAACCACACAAGAAGCAACAACACTGCTCGCATGCCATACACCTCAAAATCTTTTTAGACATTTTGAGAGTAATGTTAGCTCGCAAACTGCAGCAACTCAATTAATTTTGCCCTGAGCTGGAAGCCTAGGGTGATTGGATTTTAAGCACGTCGCCCGATGATCACGCAAATCAGCCCCAAAGTGTGGGTAAGCTAGAATTAGACGTCAGCCTCAAGGCTTGCATCCACCTCAAACTCAAAACTTTGCGCATCTATCGCATTGAATTCTGGCAGATCAGCCTGATCCCAAGACATCGGCTTTAAGCCTGCGGGTTGGGATTTGCGAGATCCCGGGTCATACTGCCTGGAAAGCCTTGCGATCTCTTCTTGTTTGCGTTTTCTTTGATCTTCTTTGCTCCGGAAAATTATACGTAGCGGCACATCAATAAATCCAAGATCCTCGCGGAAACGGTTTATCATGTAACGTTTGTAACCTTCCTGGATCTCACGAGCCACGTTACAAAAGACTAGAAGCGTCGGAGGAGACGATCTCACCTGGGTAGCGTAATAAAACTTAACGCGCTTGCTGGTTCGCTTGATAAGAGCAGGCGTGTGATCATGGGCCATTTTATGAAGGGCCGCATTGACCGCCCGAGTCTCCACACGTCTTTCAAACTGTGAAACGACCGCCTCTACTAATTGCATAATATTATGTACACGCTGATTTTCAAGACACGACACATAAAGTACGGGCACCCACGCGAGAAGTTTTAACTTATAGCGCAGGAAGTCCGTATATTCTTTTGCGGTGTTTGAAGTCTTGTTTTCAACCAAATCCCATTTATTTACAATAATAGCCATCGCTTTGTGCTGCTCAGCAGCCATGGCGGCAATTCTTGCATCCTGATCCGTCAACATTTGTGTCGCATCAAGCACAAGCAGCACGACATCCGAACGCTCAATCGCCTGCATGCTCCGCATGACGCTGAGGGACTCTACTTTGTCATTGATCCTGCTTCTTCTGCGAATACCAGCTGTATCGACCAAAACATAGCTTTTGCCATTATAAGCCAACGGCGTATCAATCGAGTCACGCGTTGTGCCAGCAACCTCGCTGACCAAACTTCTTTCTTCCCCAATCAAACGATTGAGAATTGAGGATTTACCAGCATTAGGGCGCCCCACCAATGCGATGCGCGCTCCTGCCACGGGCAGATTTTTCTTGTCAGCTCTGAGCTCTTCGATTGACGTCAGTTTAGTCTCAATCAATTCTAAGAGTTCGCCGACGCCTCGCATGTGAGCCGCTGACGTAACGACAAACTGATCAATGCCAAGCTGATAGAAGTCAAAGACCCTATCTTCGTGCTCTTTAATATCGACTTTATTGACCACAGGAATCACAGGCTTATTTTTCTTAGCCATGTGACGAAGAAGCTGCTCGTCATGGGGATGGAGGCCAGATTTACCGTCAAAAACAAGAACAACGATATCGGCCTCATCAATAGCGGTTTCCGTTTGTTGCCACACGATATTCTCGCTGAAAGGCTGGTAATAGACGCCTTCCGTTTCAAAACCGCCGGTGTCAACCACCATGCAGCCTCTTTCTTCCATGTCATCAAAGTAAACGACACCGTAAAGACGATCGCGAGTCAGACCAGGACAATCATCAACAAGAGCGTTTCGCGTCCGCGTTAATGCATTGAACAGAGTTGACTTACCTACATTTGGACGACCGACAATGGCTACTGTTCCCTTGATCATTGCGCTACTCCCACAAATTGTGACAACGCTTGCTTTGCGGCCGCTTGAGCGGCATCTTTTTTGCTGGCACCATGGCCTTGGGCCAAAATATTGCCGTCAATTTTGACAGCCACTTCAAAATACTTTTTATGGGATGGACCGGTTTCTCCCACGACGTCATATGTAGGAGTTGTTTTGAATTTTGCTTGAATGATTTCTTGAAGCTTTGTCTTCGGATCTCCGTCCAAGAATCGTCTAGGATCTCCAGTAAGTTCGGCAGCAAAGAGACTTTGAGTCACCGGGCGCGCCGCCTCCCAGCCCCCATCTTTGTATACCGCGCCCAGCAGCGCTTCCAAGGCGTCAGCCAAAATGCTAGATTTGTTTTGCCCATCGGTTGCGATTTCACTACCGCCTAACACCAAAGCTTCACCCAGATGAATCGTGCGGGCTATCCTAACTAGGTTATCTTCACACACGATCGCAGCTCTTACGCGTGACATCTCACCTTCACTCAAGCCTTCCGACGAATTGAGCAGGGCCTCACTGATGACCAACCCAAGAACTGAATCACCAAGAAACTCCAGCCGTTCATTCCATGGCTTCATCGCAAGAACATCTGCTGTGACTCCCGCCACACCGACCAAAGCCGAGCGATGAGTTAGTGCTTCCCAAAGAATTTCCTTTTTGGAAAATACGAAACCAAGACTCGCCTCGATGCGGCTAGAATTGGAGTAAAGAGATGGTTTTAGAGTCCAAAGCACTTGTGGTCCGACCTCCCCGCCCAGGAACTCCGGCGAAAACCGATGATTAGCTTATTTTTTAAGCAACTTGGCGGCACGCAGATATATAACCTTTGGATTATTAAATCAATGTTAATAATTTAATGCTTTTTAAGGATTCCTCAGCGACTGTCGATTTAACCACCAGTATTTATTAGGATTATTGCCCACACAAGAAAGCCCGCAAGAGCTAAGACTTCATCCGGCTGGTACAAAAGGCCTGTGAATAGAGCCTGTTGAAAACCCTATTGGCGGCCTGATTGGGTAAAGTGAAACCGCGGCGTAGAACGGTCGTAAGACTTTAAAAGCACTCGCTGGCTGGACGTCTAACAGACTGTAATAATTATATATTTCTTAGCCAGTCTAGCCTCCGCTAAGACCCTACCCCTGAAGCTCCGATCCATTAACTTAATTGGGAGGGGCCCGTGGAACGCTTCAGTTTTATGCTAATCAGTAAGCCACTATCTCTAATGTTTTTCGCGGTGTGGGTCATCGTGGGATGCGCAGGCCCCGCAGATGAAACGGTTAAAAATGAGCAAACCGGCTCGGCAGCGACCGATGCGGAAACGGACAGCTTTCAGTTGAACGGAGGCCCAGTGGTCAAAGTGCCGGGCAAGGTTTATCTCGCGTGTTTTTATGGAAAGAACGATCACGGTAATGTCGCGAAAAAGAAATGCGACGAAATGCTTAAGGACTGCAAGGCGCGATACGGATCTAGCAAGTGCGAGATTCTTCGCAACCCGGATAAAGACGACCTAGAGAAAATTGGATCCAAAGGGATCATCATCATGATAGGTCACAGCACCCCTAACAATATGAGTCCTGATCAGCCGGTTAATCCCCAGTGTCGGCATGACATTTGGGACACCGGAGTCACACCAAAAGATATTAACAATTGTGGTTTACCTGTGGTGTGGTACGGCTGTTATGGATCTGGCGTTTCCAAAGAGTGTAATCGGGTTATACCGTTGCAGGATCACCCCAAGATTCTTGACTCTCGGGATCCGGAAATAGCCTGCCGCTTCAAAGCAACAATGCTGTGTTATGAAATACTATCCAAACAGGGTAAAGCTATTGACCCAGCAAAGATTGACCAATGCTTGCCGAGCACAATGCAACAGCTAAAGGCAAGCAATGACGCGCACTGCCGCTAGGTGTCTAACGGCTCGATGATACCGCTAATCCGTTACTCGAGATATAAATGCGTCTGCCGCCTGCAGAAGCTGCTTTTGCTGTGCTTTGCTTTTCTTCCCCCACATAGCCACCATCATGGAGAGCCGCGGGTTTTTAGCGAGAAACTGAAACTTCTCACTGACAAACTTCCAGTAAAGACCATCCCACACTTCACACCATGGTCCTTTTTTATAAGAGCTCATTTTTAGGATGTAATTAGAGCCACAGATGTAAGGCTTGGTGGCGAAGATTCCACCATCACTGAACTGGCTCATGCCGTATACGTTAGGACCCATGACCCAATCAGAGGAGTCCACATACATTTCCATGAACCATCGGTGAACCTCCCGCGGGTGGATCTGCGATAATAACATGAGACAACCAATCACCATCAAGCGTTCGATGTGATGGGCGTAACCAAATTTTACAGTCTTACCCAACGAATCATCTAATGGCAAAATCCCAGTCTCAGCCGTGTACCACACTTTAGACAGTTTTCCTTCGTGCTTGAAAAAATTACTGACATCCTGTTTGTCACTAAAGTTCTGATAAACTCCTCTCACAAATTCTCGCCAGCCAATCACCTGACGGATAAAACCCTCAAGACTATTCATCGGGGTCTTATTTTCTTTCGCGAATGTGAGTGTACGTTTGACCACCTCATCAGGAGTCAAAAGCCCAAGATTAATCACAGGGGATAATACAGAGTGAAAAACACTAAACTCTTTTGGATCGATCGCATCTTCATATTCACCAAAATGCATAAACCTCTTATCCAAGAAGTCATCTAGCCACTTGACTGCTTCTGATCTGGTGGTCGCCAACCAAAAATCTTTGGAATCACCGGGATGATCTTTGAACAGCTGATCAACCAGCTTGGAAACCTCACCCAAATGATTACTTGATTTGACTTTGGGAAGACTTGGAACATCAAGATCCGGATCAAGCTTTGCTCTGTTATCCTCGTCAAAGCTCCACTTCCCACCAACGGGCTTGCCGTCTTTATCAATCAAGATGCCGAGGCCTTTTCTGCGTTGCTCGTAAAAGGTTTTCATAAAAGGCTTTTTTTGGCCCTTTAGATACACCTGAAACTCATCTCTTGATGTCAAAAACATGGGGCTTTTAAGCACGGTGTATTTTCTGCCAAGCCCCTTAGCCAGACTGTGAATACGACCTTCCATGAATTTATCTTCAATCTCAAAGCTGATCAAATTAGCATCGGGTCTGCCAGCAAGCTCCTCGGAGAGTTTTTCCTCGTATTTTTTTGAATTCACTCGCTCCTGGTCGAGCTTACTGTAGAGGACTTCGTATCCCGCCTTTTTGAGATCGTCAGCATAGGAGCGCATGGCCGCTAAAAAAAGAATAATTTTGTGCTTATGAAAACGGTAGTAGGTACAAAGCTCCTGATCTTCCGCCATGAAAACCACGACATCCTTAGCGGGCGGCAAATGCCCCACGGGGAACAGCTGATTGCCCATGATAAGCAAAACATGACGCCGGTCGGATATGGTTTTCGTCATGATTTACTACTATTCTGATGCACGCCTTTCACGGCTCGACCCGAGGGATCCGCCGCATTCGCGAACGAAGCATCCCACCTGATGGCAGCCGGTGAACTACAAGCAATGCTGGGGCCATCTGGCACACAATCTTGGGCACTCGCCTGAGGAAAATGGGATTCAAAAATCTGGCGATACAAAAACGCCTCCTTCGTCTGCGGCGTTTTATTGGGAAAACGCTCTTTGGCCGCGGCAAAATCTTTATCACTGACAAGATTGTTTGCCTCAGCTTTAAGGGAGTCGATCCACGAATAGCCCACCCCGTCAGAAAACTGTTCTTTTTGCCGCCAAACTATCTCACGCGGCAGATCGGCCTCGAAAGCTTTACGCAGAATCCACTTTTCCATACGGTCTTTGGTGATCATCTTTTCCTGTGGATTAATGGACATGGCCACTTTCAAAAATTCTGGGTCAAGAAACGGAACTCTCGCCTCTACCCCCCATGCGGCCGTCGACTTGTTAGCTCTCAAACAGTCAAATAGGTGCAGGGATCTGAGCTTACGGACAGTTTCTTCATGGAACTCCCTTGGATTTGGTGCTTTATGGAAATAAAGATAGCCACCAAAAATCTCGTCAGACCCCTCGCCTGAAAGCACCATCTTGATGCCCATGGCTTTAATCTTTCGAGTCATCAAGTACATGGGGGTCGATGCTCTGATCGTTGTCACATCGAAGGTTTCAAGGTGATAAATTACATCGGCCAAGGCATCCAAACCCTCTTGAACGGTAAAATTAACTTCATGGTGAATTGACCCGATGTGGCTTGCCACCTTGCGGGCCATTGGCAAATCGGGCGATTCCTTCAAGCCAACCGCAAAGGAATGTATCTGTGGCCACCAAGCCGGTCCTTTACCATTTTCCTCAACGCGATTTTTGGCAAATTTTGCCGCAAGCGCGCCGATAATCGACGAATCGAGACCACCTGAAATCAATAGTCCGTAAGGCACGTCACACATTAACTGCCGACGAACCGCGTCTTCCAATGCTGTTCTCAAAACATTGGAATCATAACTAGCAGTGGGTAACTCCGTAGTGTCAAACCAACGTGGTTCGTAATACCGAACTGGGGCGTTCTGTCCTGATTTAAAGTAATGGCCCGGAGGAAATTCTTCCACGTGATCACAAATATCAACGATGGCCTTCAACTCCGATGCAACGAACACTTGGCCATGAGTATCCCTCCCCCAATAGAGCGGAACGATGCCCATATGATCGCGCGCGATGAGATAAGAATGATCTTTGGGATCATAGAGAACGAATGCGAAAATTCCGTTAAGGCGATTCAAGAACTTAACATCATCTTCAGTGTAGAGATGAAGAATAACCTCGCAGTCGGAAAGTGTTTTGAAGGTGTGCGGCTTCCGCAGTTCCGCACGGAGCTCTTTGTGATTATAGATTTCGCCATTGACTCCCAGAACTCGTCCAGTATCGGCATCTATGAGTGGCTGTGCGCCGCCCGACACATCAACGATTGATAGCCTCTCATGGGCGAGGATCGCCTTATCATCTGAATAAACACCACTCCAGTCTGGGCCACGATGCCTGATCCGTTTGGCTCTGCTAATAATTTTCTCACGAAGAGTCTTGAGATTTTCCGAAGCGTTTAGGACAGCTAATATACCGCACATGACAGGGTCTTCCTCTCTGATGCTATTCTTTTAAAGCCTCACGGGGCATCTAGAAAGACTACACCCGCCTTGGCTGGATGTCGACAGAGCGAAATGTAATATTAATGCGGGCTTGCTTGGGCTTGCGCGTCTTGGGCAGGCTATGCTCCCAGCAAGACTGCATTCGGCCAGCCATGACCAAAAGGTCTCCGTGCTCCAAATTCAAATCAATAGTTAAAGCCTTGTCAAAGTAATGCCTGATTTTAAATAGTCTCCCCTCGCCAAAACTAATGGAAGCAATCACAGGCGTCGACCCCAACTCAGGCTCATTATCCCGATGCCAACCCATACTATCCAGACCAGTTCGGTAGTAATTTATGAGGGCACTATTAAAATTTTGACCCAATTGAGCGTCGATAACCGTTTTGACCTGGAGAATAGCGGGAGACCAGGGATCAGGCGTCATGAGTAAGCCAGAATAACGATAGGTCGCCCCAGAATCACCCATCCAGGCCGTAAGTCGCGGCTGCAACACGGCTCGTCCGAACATTTTTATGGTATCCTGCCGCCAGGTTGTAGTTCCGATAATTTCATCAAATAATTGATCGGCCGCTTTGGCCGGAAAAAAAGACTTTGCAAGATAAGCCTCCCCGTCCCGTAACAAAAGATTCGGACCAAGCCCGCTGATAGCAACCGCCTCTGAAATAGGTTTTTTAACCAAGCCTCACAACCTCATTTGACGCAGCGAATAATCGTTGCAGGCGGGACATTAAGCCAAATCACCGATGTTTCAACCCGTGAGAATTTTTTTCTTAGAATCCCCATCATTTTATGCATCTTGGGCATCATCAAGGTATGCGTGTAAATGAACATCCTGAATTCGCCGCCTTCTTTCAAAAGCTGACTGGTCGCCTCAAAAAGTTCACGCAGCACATCCAGGGACATGATTGAACAAGGCAAGCCTGAAATAACCAAATCCGCCGGTCCGTGGGTTTCGAGAACTTTTGGGGCGATATTCTGCGCATAGTCGGGAATTATTTCAATAGGTAGCATTTCTTCTTGTAAATGCGCACGGAACACAGGGTTTGGTTCAGCAGCAATAAATTTCGCTGCCGCTGGCATTCTTTCAAGAATTTTGTAGGTTATGGCACCAGTCCCAGGACCGTATTCGATAACAAGTTTTAAACTTGCGAAATCAAACCCAGCTAATAGTCCGCGAACAAGATTGGGCGACGACGGGATAACCGAAGCCACTTCCCCTGGCCTCTTAAAAAACTGCCTGAGAAACAACCAGCGGCTTTGTCCTTGACTCTTTCGCGACCTAAAAACCACGAGTCTTGCTCCTTCACAGCACCTTGCCCCGTATTTTCTAACAGAATCAGAGATTCCTAGCAATCAACTGCGCGCCACTTCCGCCGAAGAGACACTGAGGGCCATATCATCCATTTAGATCATTTTAAGGAAGCTTGGTATAAACGTTGACTGCTTTTAGAACATATGTCCAAAGCTAAAACCCAAAAATGTCGCCGTTTGTAGCTCACTATAAGCCACACCGGACTCCGTTACAGCGTTACTGCGACGACGGTAGCCCACGTCAAAATTGAGATACTTACGACTCAAGGCAAAGCGTCCCCCCACCTCTATGTCGAGGCGTGATCCAAAGGCAATCGTGCGTTCTTTTTTATCAACAGGTGACGACGTTGCAACACTCATAACATTCAGATAGGCAAGATTATCGCGACTCATCGGTATGAGCATTCCGAAATACCCACCGTAGCCATCACCGACAATATCCAGGATTTCGGTGCCTTCACGTTCCACTTTCATTTTCACGCCGCCCAAAACAACGCCGAGCTCTACCATCCACATCCGATATTTAAAGATGGTGGACGTCCAATCCGACGCTAAGCTTGAATCGTTGACCGCAAACGTGATCGACTGTTTTTCCTGACGAAACTCGAAGCCGAGATTTCTCTCTTGGCCTGCGTTTGCACCGAAGCCATAGGTCATGACTCCCATGGTGTCGTTGCTATCCACAAGAGTGGATTTATAAGTTCCAAGTCCATAGTCCGCGAACATGAACACCGTATCCGTCCGATCAGTCATCTCGTCAGCTTTTGCAGCCATTGAAAATGAAAGGAACGCTACGGCGAGCAGCGCTTGCGAAAATTTACATGCTTTTAAAAAATTTATTTCCATAAGTGGACTATCGGCTAAAAACCGACAAAAAGTGAGTCAACGGGCTTGAGGAAAATGCAAAAAAAAGAAAATTAAACGATGATTTCAGATGCTTTGGCGTTTTTCGATGGCGCCGAAGAACAGGATTGTCATTATGATATTATTTAAAGTCACTAACCTAAGGGGAATTCTTTGAGAAAGCTCATGCTTGCCTCTGCCATCTTCGTCATGCTGGGTTGCGCCGCATGCTTCGTATTCATGGCTCTACTTGATGATTGGTCCGAACGTCCAGTTAATCTGCCAGCTGAAGTTGTGATCGAATTAAAGCCGGGCGTTAGCTTACGAACAATTTCAAACACTCTCGAAAGCAAGGGAGTTGTGGACAATAAAACTTTTTTCATGGCACTGATCCGTCTGCGTGCCGACTATGGCAAGGTTCAAGCTGGCTCATATCTATTCAAGGGCAGCACCACACCGTCTGACGTCCTCAAAAAAATGATGACAGGAGATGTCTACATTCCTGTTGTTCTGCAGGTGTCCATTCCCGAAGGCTTTACACTCAAAATGCTCAATGAACGGTTGGCCTCGAAAAACGTTGGAAAATTTGGCGAGTTGGACGCGCTTGTGAAGGATGTGAAGTTTCTTCGAAGCCTAGGCATCAAAGCTAACTCTCTGGAGGGGTTCACCTACCCCGCGACCTATAACTTTGAAGCGATGCCAGATGGACGGGAGTTCTACAAAAAAACTGTCAAAACTTTTTTTGAGAAGCTGCCAGC
>JBIJBX010000156.1:0-5974 GCA_044344995.1 Oligoflexales bacterium
CCGTAGCTAGTTACATGATTGAAGGCCAAGGCTCCAAAGAATTCACCGAAGTAAAAAAACTTATTTTCGGAGCACCTGACGTCATTGGCGCTCTCCTAGAAAAACTCGCGATTGTGACGACTGATTACTTGCTCATGCAAATCAAAGCAGGCGCGGATGTGGTGATGTTATTTGACACTTGGGCTGGACAAGTCAGCCCTGGCGTCTACCGGAACTTGATTTTTCCAATCACCAACAAAATCATTGCTGACGTCAAAGAAAAGTCAGGTGTGCCTGTGATTTATTTTCCTGGCCAAGGCAGTGACCGTCTCTACGAACTTACAGGCTGTAAGGCGGATGTCATAAGTGTGGACTGGCGAAGCCGCTTAGGACAGGCGGGAAAAATTTTAAAAGGCATAGGTCTTGACGTCACCCTTCAAGGTAATCTCGATCCTCAGGCTCTCTTATCTCCCGAAGCTCAACTACGGAACATGGTACGAAGTCTCAAAGAGGAGGCTAAAGCTTCGGCACGAGCCCATATCTTCAACGTCGGTCACGGACTGCTGCCGCACACACCGCCAGAGTCTCTGACAGTAGTGATTGACGAGCTTCGAAAACCGTAAATCTGCACTCATGAAAGGAACACTTCCATGAAAAAAATCCTTACGATCATCTTTTCTTTGGGTATTATTGCTTGCGGACGCGGCGACACTCAAAACTCTCACGAAAGTGAACTTAAAGCTCTGTCAGCGAGCCCCGTTTTTGCATTGCGAAAAGATTGCCAAGGGGTCGCCGCACACAGTGGTGGTCTTTGTCAAAATAACGACTGCCGGGGCGTTGCCTACAATAATCTGGGATTTTGCGTTTCCGATGATTGCCGTGCCATGGTCTTTCGAAACGTCGGCTATTGCCGAACCAGTGACTGCAAAGCAGTAATTTTCAATAACGTCGGTCTCTGCCAAAGCGATAACTGCAAGGCCGTAGTCTTCAAAAACATGGGCCTTTGCCGCTAGGCGTAAGGCCCCAAAAACACTAAACTTTATTATAAAGTCTATAGAATAATGTTGACTTTATTAAAATAACTTTATATTCTACGCTTCATTCTAATGATTTTAATGTCTTTATGACTTGACCTCGATCTGGGAGTTTGTAGCCATGAGAACAGCGGCCAAGAGAACAGCGGTAGTCGTTTTGGTGTGTGCCCTGGGTTTACTTGTCTCTAACTGCGGCAGTGGCATTGAGTCAGCTGTAGAGGACGGCAAGTCTGGTAGCCTCTTTGGGTCCCGCCAACGTCAAAGACCCTCTCCACCCCCGATGGCTCAAAGTCCCCAAACTGCTCCTGTCTATTATACAGATGCGACAAGTAGTGCTGCGCCGATGCCTGTAAGCACACCACTTCCAGCTCCTGTCTACATTCCACAACCAGGCGACACCTATGCACCAAGTGGTATGCAAACGACCCTCGGAACTTTATTTGTGGTCATCTCAGGCAACGCAACTTGTAGCCCCGCCCGCTTTGGTGGTGCGATGCCAGGCCTTGTGAATTCAGATTTATTTGAAAGCTTCATCACCACCATGATGAACACTGGCTACGTCAAGCAAAATGACAATATCATCTTTGCTTGCTTCGAGACCCTAAGCCCGCAGATGCAAGTTTACGATGTGAAATATCGTCCACAAATGGTTTCGATTCATGAGAGTCAACTTGATGGAATTGTCATTCCACAGGCGCAACAAGCTGGTCGCGTCGTTGTCATTGGCCACTCGTACGGCGGATGGAAATCCATGAAGCTCGTATCATCGCCACAGCTACTAGGTTACGTACAGGCGCCCATTCAGCTCGTGACGGTTGACCCCATCAGCAAAGTTAATTGGACGAATCCACTGATGCCCGGGTGTAGACAGGCCCCGAGTGATTTCACGGATGTGGAATTTGCGACGCTCAATTCACGCACCAGATGGTTAAATGCCGTTCAAGAACCAGGTATTGTCGTTGGTTCTGACGCTATGGCTGCGGCTCATTTCAATCTCAAATTTACCGGCGCCAATCACTTCAGTATCGTCAATGATGCGAGGCTATGGCAGGCCGTCACTGAGTTTGTACCAAGATAAGGGTATTCAGCGCCTAGTCTCTAACAATCCGTGACCGTAGTCGTTCAAACCTTTTTTCGCGCTTTTTTGAGGCGGGGCCAGGTTGCCATCCTTTAATTATTTCGTTGATTCGACTGACGCGTGTCTCGTCCATTGGGTGGGTTTCAAACATCCTGATAGGGCTTTTATTTGAATTCTTGAGTCGGTCTAGGGTCGCAAAGTTTCTTGACAGAAACTCCGAGTATTTCTTTGGATCATAGCCACCCCGCAGAAGAAGATTAACAGCCATCTTGTCTGCAGCGAACTCTTGTTCGTTATTGTAGCTTGAAACATGCAGGGTTTCGGTTAAATCACCAGCGGCTTCAGTTATTACTTTCTTATTTTTTTTCAGTTCCCGCAGGTTGTCTCCACCGCCTCCAAAAAACACTGCAGCATTTGCAACGTTTATAGCGATTCCGGTTAATTCTTCCTTATCCTTACGATCTTTTTTCGCCTCAAGGCTAAGTCGAAGTGCCATCTCACCGTGCCGAAGGGCGATATGGGCCACTTCATGGGCTATGACTCCCGCAAGTTCATCTTCACTTTTAACGGCTGCGATCAATGGCTTTGATAAGAATATAAATCCACCGGGAGTCGATAAGGCCGCGATCTCTGAGCAGTTAATTGCTTGTACTCGGTAGCCTTTAAATGTCGTGGGACGAACAGAAAGAGCGGCAAGATATTGTGCCAAGACTGTGGAGTAGCGATTAAAGTCACCTTTAATTGGTGGATAGGCCCCTAAAATTCTCCCTGCGACTTTGCGGCCAAGCTTGTACTCGTCTTCGGGCGTCAATGTCTGATCGTCGCCAGGAACAGAAGATACTTGCTTCTTCGTGTCGTCATGGCTACATGCGGACGCTAGCTGCCAGATTACCAAATACGTAACTGCCAAATATATAACTTTGGGTTTACGTATTAAAACTCTCATTTACTGCCCTTAGTCTTTTGCCCTGGTTTTAGGCCGCCTTTTGTTTTGAAATTTTCGATGGCGGATTCCTTCGTCTCAGTTTCAGCCTCTACCCCTTCAAGGAGTTTCTGGCCCCGCACTGCATCGGCCTTACTGTCAGATATTTCTTCGGATGTATCTCCCACCCCTTTTCCAGCAGCTAGAACGTCCTGCGGGGTATCAGCTTCGACTTTTTTTCCTTTTTTAATTTTCAGCTTTTTTTGAGCTGTCACCGCTGATAAGGGTACCCAGCCTTCAAAATCTTTGGCTTTTATCTTCACAAAATTCTTGTGTCGCTCCACTTCTTCAGCGACGTCATTGTGTTTTAATTCTCCAACACTAGGTCCCGTCAAGCTCGGAGATTTACGAACTTTTACACTGTAGTCTTGAATCACCAACTTCTCCGCAAACCCTACCGTTTCCAAGCCAAAAATTCCGATCAATGAAGAGAGGAAAATCTCTAAAAATAAATTTTTATTTTTCATCTAATTTCCATACTCCATTTGCAAATTGATCAACGCCTCTGCTTATTCTAAGTCCCTCACAACGCTCTCGCAAGGTTTTTGCCGCTCCCAAGCCGCCTTCCTCAGCAGATCGAAAAAGCTGCGTTGCTAATTCCCATTGTTTCGATCTATAAGCCCCCATCCCGCGCTCATAGGCAATTAGATCCTTACTCGAGATGTCTTTTGTTGTGGTATAAATCTTAGTTCCGCGATCTTTTCCTTTTACAATTATTTCATCGACGAAAAAAAACTTACTAGCAATATCAGAAGAGGCTTTTGACAAAACCTCTTCGCTGATGGTGATCGACTGGTTGTAATACTTACCAACACCTTCAAGCCTAGCGGCTAAATTGACTGTATCACCAAGTGCAGTGTAATTAAATCGGTCATGGGATCCAAAATTACCGACGACAGCCTCACCAAAATGAATGCCGGTTCTCACGCTAACACTTAGGTCCTGGCCATGTTCAAGTTTCCAATTACGCCTACACTCCTCCATGACACCCCCCAACTTAAGCGCAACGCTAACGGCGAAATCGGCATTCATTTGCTCTTTACCGTCTGCCCTAATGGGTGCACCCCAAATGGCCATGATGGCGTCACCAATAAACTTATCGACGTAACCCGATTGACTAATGATCAGATTAACCGCTCCATCGAGGTAGGAGTTCATAAACTTCACCAACATTTCTGGCGAGAGCTGCTCTGACATTGTCGTAAAGCCGACAAGATCCGAAAACATCACAAAAACTTCGCGCTTTTCTCCAAAGCGCCGCACCTCAACGTCACCGTTTTCGATCATTTTTAGAAGCTGCGGCGACATTGAATGCTGAATCGCTTTTGCGAACCTTCTTCGGTCACCCCAATCTCGGCGAACTTTAACTACAAAATGTAGAGATGTACCCGCCAATAATCCAAAAGCAATGGGAAACGGATCGAGCCACCTCTCAAAATTCATCCAAAGACTCGCACTGGTAAAAATTGGGCCAAGAATACTAATCACAAGAGCGATTGACAGTAATGACGTAGGAGTGTGGGGATTGATAACGAGACGCAGGGCCAACCAAACAAAGAACCAAACGAGTACCAGTAAGACGTACCATGTGACTTCGGAATCCTGGATCCCACGCCCGCCAGCTAAAACCTCAGAAATCATATGGGCCGGTAAAATAGCGCCTGGACTGATGGGATCAATGGGTGTGGGCTTGACGTCAAGTAGACCATGAGCCGAGTATGCAAAAATCCATATCTTCCCGCCTAACTTAGCAGTCAGTTCTGCTTGTATTGAGGGATCGTGATTAGCTTGCAAAACATTATAAAATGACTCTTGGGTTATGTGTTTCTTTTCGGTGAAGTGAATCCATCCAGTGTGACCTCCATCCACAAGTTTCGAGACGAATGTTTGTCCATCAACTTTTAGACGCCTAAAGATACCGTCGATGGGAGCTACGGTTTTCGTATGACCCCACGCGAGATTTGATGCAAGCCTCAAAACATCCGTCGGCGGATTTTCACCGTCTGGACTGACCACAACAACCGGAAATCCCGCAGCGGTAATTGCATCTGCAAATGCCTTATCATCGGGTGGGCCCTTAGCTGATGGCTCAGAGAACACAACGTCAAAGCCAACGGATCTCGCGCCAAGCAGTTTAGCAGCCCCGAGGAACTCTCCAAAAATAGCGCGAGGATACGGAAAATAGAGATCATCTTTCTTGGCGAGAGCATTGATTGACGCCTGATCGAGATTGATCATGGCGACACTACCGGAATTTCTCGCAGGGAAATGAAGCTGAAAAAAATCGTGCACCATCATTCCAGGCCGCTGAAGTGGACCGCGAATGCTCAACCAGCCGAGAACAAGCGCAAGCCCTAGTCCTACAGCAACAAAGAATAACCCTGTCTTTTTCATAAGATAGGGGTCGGAAGTTCCAGAAAAAACTTAAGTCAGGAAGTCGATCTTCTAAGTCATCGTATCAACTGCAAGATTTTGTAAAAAATGTCTCGGTCACAATTTTTGTTTAGACATTTAAACCAAATTTATAGGCCATTTTCATGACGTCATTTGCGACTTTTTGGTGAATCTCCATCAAGTGTCGGTGTACCTTCGCCTCAGTTTGGTGCACTTCCTCTTGGAACCGATGCATGGAGTCATTTCCTGTCGCCTTAACTTTGGGCGGATGCTGACTATTCCAAGCCATAGCCGCTTCATGCATTCTGACAACATCGTGATGGTGCTTGATGTGCGAGCGATGGGCCTCAACTTGGTCAGAAAATTCTTGCATGGACTTTCGCATGGAATCCATCAGATCCTGCGCGTCCCGGTGACGCCGATACCAGATCTCGATATCCTTAAGCCAATGCCCATGCTCACTCTCCCAACGGGCGTGATCCCTAGCCAATTTTTTTTCTTGTGAAG
>JBIJBX010000159.1:0-5942 GCA_044344995.1 Oligoflexales bacterium
TGGGCGAGGGGTAGTAGAAAGTTTAATAATTACGGTTGTCTATATTAATTTATAAGCATCTGGTATATTTATGATACCCCTTGCTTATAGAAACTATTTAAAATAGCTTGACATCATTATTATCAGAGTGTTATAAGGCGCATGCTTTTAATATTTTGATGCTTAAACTCTTATAAGGAGATCAGAAATGATCAAGGCCGTTAAAATTTTTGGCGCGTTATTTATGGCGCTAGCGGTTTCTGCCTGTGGCAAAGAGAAGACGAAAACCGTCTATGTGAATAATTCTGAAACACAGCAACAGAATCCCAATCAAGGTTCCATGCCGTTTCCAAATGACACAGCTCGTCAGATGGATTTGCTGGCGGTGGAGATCACTAATTTTGCTTCCGTCAACGGGCGGGCGATCAATGGTGGTGCCCAGATTGAGTTTCGTCTAAGAAATCCTCAGGCCCAAGCCTACGGCGTCCGTTATAAGTGTGCTCTCGAGCAAGCTGGCCGCACAGGCACGGTGCGACCGAGTGATTGCGTGTCACCTTATGTTGTGCAAACGGAGCAAGAAGGTCAGTACCGGTTTACGGTATTTGCTGTTCATCCCCAATCGTCAGTGTCTGGCCATGCAGCACAAACCAGCTTTGCGGTAGGTTACTCCACCAATGGTGTCGGTAGCTCCGGCGTACAAGATGGTGCGGCTGAAACCCAAGTTGGTGACTTATTTATTGTGACCATCCCACGGGGGATGCACACGGTTTACAGAACTTCTACATTTGATCAGCCGGGCGCAATTCGCAGGCGTATGATCGACGCATCAATGGGTGACTCGGCCGCTCCCTATCCAGTGAGTTGTGGTCAAGGCGTGACCGGTGGAAACTTCCAGCAACTGGTTCCTGATATGACACCGATGGGTCAGCAGTTGCAGTACTGCGAAACCTCCATGCCGGTAAACTATAACGCACCTTCTGATTTTACCATGAGCTATAACAGCCTTGGGCTTGCGACCGATGATTCATTCGGCCCTAGAATTCCTGAAAGCTGGCGTGGTGAAGTGCCTTCGCGCATGTACATTAATGTTTTCACCCAAGTTCCAGGTGTAAGGCCAACAAACCAGTTCAACGCCATGTTCACCAATGAATTTTCGGCTACGGCGAGTCGCATGCAACTCAGCTGCGGCATGAATCCACCGGAGTATTTGGGTACGGCGCAAATTTTCCAGGGCTACTACGCTGGACAAATGGCAGGATCCCACCTCTATGGATGTCCAAGCAAACGTAACGGCGCGACCTATATCAACGTGGCGGCGTTTGTGATGGATCAGGTCAACCCGATGAATCGCATGCCACCCAACTGTGACTGGCGATGCTTACGTGGACAAAACATGACAAATCAAAGAGCGGCAGAGATCGTGGTGGAGTTTGGTCCATTCGCCGATGAAGTGACAGCTCGCGGCCAAGTCCGCAAAGCTCAGGAATTGATGATGAATCATATCCGCAAGCTAACTCCCTAAACCTTAGACAAGATCTGCCATAGTACCCCCTAAAAAGCTCAACAGAGGCTTTTTAGGGGGGCTTCGTTTATAAGGAAGTGTGTGGACGCAGGTGCGGTATGCTCCAAAAGCCGTAGAATCGTCACCCTAAAGATGTTAAGGAGTAGTCGATACTAAGGGGCGGTCAGACGTCTCTTTAGATGGGGGAAGCGACGATGACGATATGCAAAATTTATTTAGTTTTGTTTGCCATGCTGGCACTGCCGTCCATGGCTGGAACTTTGTCGGCGGATCAAAAGCTGGCGCAATCCTTCCTTCTACCCACCAAAGCTCCCGAGCCAAAAGATAATCCGACAACAAAACCCAAGGTTGATTTGGGCCGCAAACTTTTTTTGGATCCCCGTCTTTCTGTTGACGGCACGGTCTCATGCAATTCATGTCACAACGTGATGGCGTCAGGATCGGATAACCGCCCAGTCTCCGTAGGTGTCAAAGGTCAAAAGGGCGGACGCGGAGCGCCAACGGTTTTTAATGCGGCATTTCTTTCAGTTCAATTTTGGGATGGGCGAGCCGACTCCCTGGAAGAACAAGCGAAGGGTCCTTTAACTAATCCCATTGAAATGGGCATGCCGAGTCATGATGCCGTTGTAGAGCGGCTGAAGAAAACACCTGGATACCCAGAACTTTTCGCCGCTGTTTTTTCTGGTCATGATCCGCTCACAATCGATAATGTCGCTAAGGCCATTGCTGCGTTTGAAAGAACGCTCATCACACCAAACAGTCCGTTTGACAGATGGGCTAAGGGACAAGCGGGCGCCATTTCAAGCGCGGCCAAACGTGGGTTTCAGCGAGTGAATGAGCTCGGTTGCGTCAGCTGTCATTCAGGACCTGCATTCGCAGGTCCTGCTCTTCCTGTGGGTACTGGTTTTTTTCAGAAGTTTCCCACATTCTCTGATAATGACTACTTGAAAAAATATGACTTAGCTGCCGATTTAGGTCGCCAAAAAGTTACCGGAAATAAATCCGACGCCAACATGTTCCGAGTGCCAAGTTTACGTAATGTTGGAGTTACAGCTCCTTACTTTCATAACGGCCGCGTTACAAGCCTCAAAGATGCCATTCGTGTTATGGGTAAGACCCAACTCAATCAGGATCTAACAGTCGCGGACGTGGATGACATCTATGCTTTCCTCCTGACTTTGACGGGTGAGATACCATCCCAGGTCCTTCCGAAGCTATCAATGACGCCCGGCACCACCCTGACTCCGGAGTGAAAACGGTAAATCCCGCAGCGTCCTTTTGCAAAGCCAACCAGCCGATTCCAGGCTGGTTTTTTTTATAATTTAATGAACGACCAAAGATTGCGGCAAAGGAACCTCTCAGAAGTTACCGAAGAGCCGAACATGACTAGACTTCTTTTAAAAATAATCACAGCGCTGTTTTCAAATTCCGCTCTTGAGGAAATCTACGAGCGTCGGCAGCGCAAAGTCAAAGGCAGGAATAACCGGACAGTTGCGGCTGTTCTGCTGGTTGGCGGTGTCTTGCTTGGTCTTATGGCATTCACCGGGGGAATGTTTTTTATCGAACGAGACAGCCGTTCTTATTTGGAGTCAAGGAACAGGGTGACTCTCCTCGATGGTAAAGAATTCTTTTGGCAGAGTGCTGTAAGGGCTGCGTGCCAGCCATCAGAAAAACAATGCTTGCCGTTTAACCTTTCTTCCGTTGAGGGATTATCTGGAACAACGCTTGCTTCCGTTCGTGTCAAGATTCAGCCCACAATTGAGCGGCAATTTATTCGGCTAAGATTAAGTATACCTGCCCAAAGCTGGAAAAGTCTTTCCGAGTTCCTGACCTTGACGATCTCTTTGCCAAACATGAAGTACAACCGCGCAGACGTATATTTGAACGGCGAGAAGCAGCGCAGCTTTTTCCTCAGTCGACCCATCAACTTTCCCTTTGAGACCAAAGACAAACAAGGCCAAGGTCTGGAAGTTGATGTTTTACTTGAATCCACGGGTTCAGAGCCTTTTGCTCTGGGCGTAACGCAACCGGCATTTATGTCGACCCAAAGCGAATTTGAGAAATTCGGTGAACATCTCGTCATGCAACGCAGTGGTCGCGGTAATTGGATCGCGGTTGTTTCCAGAATTACTCTTGCGCTCTTTGCTATCGGCTTATTTCTACTCATCGACTCTTCGTCAGAATCCCTTGGTCTTGCATTGTTTATGGGCTTTGAGGCACTGGGAATCGCGGCCAAACATGGCTGGCTTCCTCTTTCAGCGCTCGGGCCATGGTGGGATATATTTGCCGCGGCACTATTTACTAACATGGGCATGATTTTTCGGGTTTACTTTTACATCAATCTTGCGCGCTTAGCGGGTGCGTCCTTAAACAGATGGATCGCGGGCGCGTTGCTCTGGTCCGTGCCAATGGCTTATTATGCAATGGAGTCCGGGAATAAACCAGAAAGCTTTTATAATTTAGTCTATGCTGTTGGCGCTTTGCTGACGGCTGTCTTTGGAATAGCGGTTTGTTTGCGTAGTTACATTTATATTAGAAAGAAGGCGCTGCACTGGCGTCACATGGCTTTATTGTCAGCAGCAGCGGCCGCGATCCCGGCGTTACTGCTTTCAACTGACGCCATATTTCCGACATTTATCACGAGCGCCGATATGATTGATGTGGTTAACACGCTTAACTTTAATTCAGGTTTTCTTCTTGCGTTAAGCGCATTCTTTAACATTTCATCACTGGAAAACAGAGTTAAAGCATTATCCCTCGTACAGCTTAAAGCCAAGCAGTTGGAGATGGAGCTCGAGTTGGCGCGATCGGTGCAGAAACAACACATGCGCGTGCCAAAAATGCCAGATCAGATATCAGTGGAATGCTTTCAGTCAGCGGCATCCTACGTCTCTGGAGATACCTATTTCTTTCACTGGGATGAGAAAAAGAGTTTATTTACATTTTTGCTAAATGATGTCACGGGTCACGGGGTGCAAGCTGCTCTGAAGGCAACCATCTGTAATGTTATAGCAGAGCTTGTCTGGGACCAGGACTCCGCCTATGCTCGAAGTGATCTCAAAGAATTTAGGATAGCTAGATATAACGACTTGATTTGTAAATATCTGAGTGAGCGGTTTCAGGTCGAAGATCTTCATAGCATTTGTGGCGGAGAGTTCTTATTGGAGACAGGAGAACTTCGACTTTATAGATCCAATGCGCCGTCACCTTTTATCCTTCAGCCAGTCAGCCAGGCTGGTAGCACAGAGGTTAAATACGAAGTGTTGAATGTTCCGTTGCGAAATCAGTTAGTCAGTAATGTGCAGCTTAGCCCTGGTGCGGTAGTGATTTTGATGAGTGATGGGATTCTTTTTTCCAGCCGTGAGCAAGCCAATATCTCAAGGCGTCTCAACGAATTGGGGTCGACATTGGCCGGAGAGGATTTGTCCCTGGAGCAGGTCAAAACAGTCATAACCTCTATTGTTGAGGACGCGAGTAAGTCGATTGATGATGACAAGACACTTCTCATGTTTAGATGGCAACCGAGACGAGTTCATTTAAGACGCTTTAAAGTTGCAGGATGATGGCCTAAAACTGTTCTGCAGTGGGTTGTGTAGATGATGCGAATGCTAGGAGCTCTTGATAGCGCCCGCCAATCTCAAGTAGTTGTTTCGGCTCTCCCATCTCGACGATCCGCCCATTTTCTAAAACAAGAATAAGATCGCATTTTTTTATGGTTTCCAGACGATGCGCAATGACGATCACAGTTCGTTCTGCAAGAATTTTTGCCGTAGCTGCCTGGACAAGAGCCTCTGAGTGGGGGTCAATATGACTGGTCGCCTCATCTAGGATGATTAGAGAAGGGTTTTTGACGAGCGCACGAGCAAAGACAATCAGCTGGCGCTGCCCTTGACTCAGGTTTGAGCCGTTCTCTTTCACTACGAAGTCAATGCCGCCAGGTAAATCGCGGATGAACTCACTGGCTCCGACGGTGGCCGTTGCTTTTTCAATCTGTTCTCTTGTGATGGCGTTATCCCCAAGGCTGATATTGAAGGCAATAGATCCTTCAAACAAAACAACATCTTGTGGAACAATTCCAAGATGGTCTCTAACTTGCTCAGGCATTAAATTTTCGATGGATTGTCCGCCGATCGTGATGATTCCACCATAGCCCGCATATAGTTTTGTTAAAAGTTTTATGATTGTGGATTTCCCGCTTCCTGTTCGGCCTATAACGGCCAATGACTTTCCAGCTGGCAGTCTAAAATTAATATTGGTTAACACGTCGGGCGTCTTCGGTTTATAGGTAAAACTTACATTTTTAAACTCAACATCGACCTCACTTTTCCATGTGACGGGTAATTGGCCACCAACTTTGTCAGTAAGATCGAGCAGCCCAAAAATTCTGTCAATGGACGTATAAGCACCCTGAAGCATGGCCATCTTGGTGCCCAATTGCTTA
>JBIJBX010000158.1:0-5942 GCA_044344995.1 Oligoflexales bacterium
GCAAACGTACAATGAAGCGGCAGACACACTGGGCCGTAAGCTCGATGTGCAATCAATGGACCAAACCAGGTCTTCATAGTTTCCTTCAACCTTTACCGCACCTTGCCGCCATCCCTCCGAATTTTCACTGTAAATACTTTGAACAAATCGTCGAATGGTTGTGCATCAGGGGACGGATAATTTGTATTAACCACCTAAAATCACATGGAATTTACGCGTCATCCGAAATGGCACATGGTTTGCTCTTAAGGGCTATGGTGCGACCTTCACATTCGATCTGAATAGTTACTTATGACCATGCCCCCTCGGAGAGACATAACATGAGCCGTAGCGCCCCAAAAACTGCGACCAACAAACTAGTCATCCGCACAGCCAGTGTCGTGGCCGGTTTAATATTCGTGCTGCTATCATCTTGTGCTCCTGATGCAAATGAGCCAGGTTTGAGTGATAGTCCTAGACGCCGTATAACCACGTCAGGTGATCCTTCCGGAGCATCCAATGACACGCAATTTGGTGATGGGCAGTTTGGGAATTCTTATGGGACTGGAAATAATACTGGCAACTCAGTTGGCAACGGCAATACGGGTAGCAATGGCTCTACCAACGGCAATACAGGCAATAGTGGCTCTGGCAGCGGCAGCATCAGTAATAATGCCAACGGCAACAATAATATCATTAATTCAAACACGGATTGCTACAAGGGCGACGAGTTTGTTTGTAAAGTTGAGCGTTTGATTGGTGAGAAGACCAACAAATACCGCGAAGGTCGCGGCCTAAAACCTTTAGCCCTGGATGCCAAGATCGCTTTCGTATCCCGTGATTGGAGCAAGAAACAAGCAAGCTCCGGCCGCATAAGCCACTCTGGATTTCCTAGCTCACGCGTATCCGTATATCGTCAAGAGTTCAACGTATCCCGCTCACTCAGCGGAGAAAACGTTGCCATGAGTGGCCGCGTGTCAGGCAGTAGTCTCGATGATGCCGCCGCTGAACGCGTAGCCCAGGAGTTCGCTGTCATGTGGTGGAACAGCTCAGGACACAGGGCCAATATGCTTGGACGATTTAAGAGCTTAGGCGTCGGCGTCTATAAAAACTCGCGCGGTTCATGGTATGCTACTCAGATTTTTGAATAACAAAGAACGATAAAAAAAGGGGCCTTAAGCCCCTTTTTTATTTTCATCAATTCAGATCACATCAAGTATTTTTTTGCCATGTCTTCAAGTGTCACTTGTCTGATCTTCGACGCCATTCCGGCTTGACCAAATGAGACCATTCGATCTTCGCATACCTTCGCCATCGCCGATCGCGCTGGCTTTAGGTAGGTTCGAGGATCAAAGTCTTCGGGTTTTTCACTAAATACCTGCCTAATCGCTGCAGTGATGGCAATGCGGTTATCAGTATCCACATTGATCTTACGCACACCGTGCTTGATGCCTTCTTGAATCTCGGAAACTGGCACGCCCCAAGTTTGCTTCATTTTGCCGCCATATTTATTGAGCCAATCCTGAAGATCTTGCGGCACGGATGACGATCCATGCATCACCAAGTGGGTATTCGGGATTTTTTTATGGATGGCCGCAACCCGCTCCATAGCTAGAATCTTACCGTCCGGTTTACGGGTAAATTTATAGGCCCCGTGTGAGGTACCGATGGCGATTGCCAGGGCGTCGACTTTCGTTTTCTTAACGAAGTCTTCCGCCTCATTGGGATCAGTCAGAAGCTTGTCGTGGGACAAGGTTCCTTCAAAACCATGCCCGTCTTCTTTGTCACCTTTGCCTGTCTCCAAGGAACCCAAACACCCAAGCTCACCTTCCACCGACACGCCGATGGCATGGGCCACTTTCACGACCTCGGCCGTCACACGGCAATTGTAGTCGTAATCAGCCGGTGTTTTACCGTCTTCCTTGAGGGATCCATCCATCATGACTGAGGTGAAGCCTTGCTTTATGGCCGAGTAACAGGTGGCAGGGCTATTACCGTGGTCTTGATGCATGACAATTGGAATATGTGGGTAGAGTTCAGCGGCTGCCAGCATCAAATGTCTGAGGTATGCATCTTGACTGTAGGACCTTGCGCCACGAGATGCTTGCACAATGACCGGACTATCCGTCTTATGGGCAGCCTCCATGATGGACTGGATCTGTTCCATGTTGTTGACATTAAAAGCGGCCACGCCGTAACCGTGTTCAGCGGCATGGTCGAGAAGAACGCGGAGGGGAATTAGGGCCATGGTCGATATCTCCTAATCAATGAAATTGGGGGTCCAATCAGACCCTCGGCCAAAGATATACAGGCGCCCACGTTACATTTCAACGACTTGCTCGAAACACCGGCTATTGGTCCAAGCTGGATGCCATTAATTTAAGCAAACTTTAGGGCAATGGGGTCATCTCGCCACGCAGTTTCGCTGCTGACGAGGCCTGCCAACTCCAAGCCGTTGACACATGATCTACGTTCACATGAAGACTACCCGTAACGTCTGCAATTGTTCGCGCCACTCTCAGACAACGAATGATGCTCCGTGCTCCACTGTAGCCAGGAATCACCTTTGTGACCAAGGATTCGGCCTTGTCACGGGGCAGGTTTAGGGCCTCAAAGATGCGGCTTGCTGGTATGTCCTTATTCAGCAGCACACCCGTTTGCTCGAGACGAGATCTGGCCATTTCTCTGGCGTTGATAACGGCTTGCTTGATTCGCCCAGTCTGGCCCGATCTTGCAACCGGTGCCTCCAACAATGCCGAGATCTGGTTGTGGGGCTCTGGCATATTCACCTGCAGATCAATGCGGTCTAAAAGGGGCCCCGACAAGCGGTTGCGGTAAGCATTAAGACGGGACGGAGCACATTCGCAGCGGCGCCTGCGACTTGCAGCCCACCCGCATGGGCAATTATTGGCGGCCGCCAGCAAAATTACTTCTGCCGCCCAAATACTACGCCCACGCGCCCGACTGACTGCTACTTCGCCCGTCTCAAGGGGCTCACGCAGACCCTCCAAAACATCCCTGCGAAACTCGGGCAACTCATCAAGAAACAAGACCCCACCACTGGCTAGTGACAGCTCACCAGGATTATCCGGTGTGCCAACGATCGCTGGCAGTGAGGTGTAATGATGCGGAGAACGAAACGGGGCTCGCCCCATGATGACGCTTTCAGGCACCTCTGCCCGAGCTGAACTGTAAATGCGCAAGCTGCGCAAATGCTGCTGGGGCTCCATGAGAGGTAAAATTGACGGAATACGTTTTGCAAACATACTCTTACCGGTTCCCGGTGAGCCTCTCATCAAAAGACTATGCGCTCCAGCGGCAACTACCGAGGCAATGAGGCAGAGCTCATCACTCAGGTTCATATCGTCAAAATCCACGACACCATCTGGGCGTGAATCTTGCGAAAATTTTTCGCTCAAGTCGGTGGTTAATATGGAGGAACCTTCACCAGTTGAAAGCCAGGTAAAAACATCCCCAAGAGTTAAAAACCCCCGAAATTCAAAATCACCGCCAAGTTCGCCGCCGAGGGAGCGCATGCAGTCCAGCTCCCGCAAGTTCGGATGGGCGACGACAATTCCTTTGAGACCACGTTCCATCGCGATCGATGCCCAGGCAACGACTCCCGACACCGGCCGAAGTTCGCCGTTCAAACCCACTTCCGCAGCAAAGAGCCAGTTATTAACCGTGATGACCCACCGCTTGTGCTCTGTGACCCCTGCCATGGCCACACATAATGCTAAGTCTAAATGCGTTCGATCGATCTTGGCATCACCAGGACTCACACTGATGATGGTCTTGCGTGCTGGGGCCGTCCACCCTAACCGCTCCAATGCCGCTTTCGCGCGCTCCTTGCCATCTTCGCAGATCCGCCCCACTCCGCCGATCATAACGATTCCGGAAAACCCGCGCCCCATGCCACACTCAATGCGAATGGGTAATACGAGGCCGGCATCTTTAGTTGCCGACCAAACCTGGCAAACGCTTTCAATCGTTTCACCCGCTGGATCGACTTGCTCACGTGTATCAAGAACCAAATATCACCTCGCCAAGATTTTTTGCCACGATCTTCAGAGCAAATCTTGCAGGCAACACCACCAAGTACGCCAGAGACTTTTTAAATTTGCCCGCAAGTCCTCTATCTGATGCCTTGGGGAACTACAAAACGGCACTGTAATTTGCCCGATCAATTTGTTAAACTGACCCCTACTTCAAGATTGGCTAGAAAAAAATCGCTAATCCCCAACCATGACTGCTCAAGGACTAAAGCCCCGTGACCCTCAACCTCGACCCTTGTAAAGATGACCTCGCCAAAGCTGTCGTGACTGCTTTAAAGAAACTAGATACGAGCGGTGAACTGCAGTTAACTCCAGCCGACGTCTTCCCTTTGCTTGAAAAGCCACCTGAGGACAACATGGGAGACTTCGCCCTGCCTTGCTTTAGGTTTGCCAAGGCCATGAAGTTGCCTCCGCCAAAAATCGCAAGTAGCTTGACCGAGGCGTTACTTGCCGAGCAGACCGGGTGGGTCGCAAAGGCGGTGGCGGTCAATGCGTTTTGCAACATCTACATTAACCAAAATAAACTCGCCGCAAGCATCCTGCCGCCTGTCCTGAACGGGCAAGCGTTCAAATATCCCATCGCGCCTGAGAAATCTCGTGCGCGCGTGATGATTGAATATAGCCAGCCAAACACCCACAAAGATTTTCACGTAGGCCACATCCGAAACGTGTGCCTCGGTAGTTCCTTGGTCAAATTGTTTCGCTACTGCGGCTATGATGTTATCGCCGCCAATTACTTTGGCGATGAGGGTGCTCATATCGCCAAGTGTCTTTGGATGATGCAAAAACTCGGCAAGTCACCAACGTCTAGCGACGATAAGGGTGCGTGGCTTGGTAACGTCTATGTGGAAGCAACAAAAACTCTAGACTCCCTGCAGGGGGACGCCCTTGCGAAGGCCGAACAAGAGATTTCAGCCGTGCTGGCCGGCATCGAAAGTAAGGCTGGTCACTGGTATGACCTGTGGAAACGTACGCGGGACTGGTCATTGGAAGCCTACAAGGCGATCTACAAGTGGGTTGGCGCTGAGTTTGACCGCGATTTCTACGAATCGGAAGTCAGCAGTGAGTCCCAGGCCATCGTCGATGAGTACCTCAAGAAAGGTGTTTTCAAACTTGACCAAGGTGCTGTTGGCGCTGACTTAAGTGAGTATAAACTTGGGTTCATGCTTGCACGAAAGCGCGACGGCAACACTCTCTACGCCACCAAAGATCTTGCCTTGGCGCGCCGTAAATTTGATGAGTTTAAAATTGACCGAAGTATCTATGTGGTCGCCAGTGAGCAAAATCATCACTTCAAGCAAGTGTTTAAAACATTGGAGCTCATGGGCTTCCCCCAAGCCTCCAAGTGCTTTCACTTAAGTTACGGGATGGTCGTGCTGCCTGATGGCAAAATGAGTTCGCGTGCTGGTAACACGGTGCCGTTCATGCGTCTAAAAGATTCCATTCTTCAGGAGCTTCATTCAATCTTAGCCAAGTACAAAGGTGAATGGCCCGAAGAAGAAATCAATGAAACCGCCAAGAGACTTTGCATCGGCGCTCTAAAATACGGCATGCTCCAGGCTGACCCACACCGTGAAATCGTATTCGACATTAAAAACTGGCTTAGTTTTGAAGGCAACACCGGCCCATACTTGATGTATAGCTACGCAAGGACCATGTCGATTGTGCGTAAGGCAGAAGAAGCCGGCCATCATCCGTGGTCAAAACAAGACGCGGCAAAAGCAGCCTTTAATTTATCGGCACCAAGCGAACATGAGCTTCTAAGGTTTGTCTATGACTTCAATACGGTGGTTCAAGATGCTACTGAACAATGCAGGCCAAACCACTTGGCGAATCACCTCTACTACATGTGTAAAGCGTTTAACCGCTTTTATAGTGACGTACCAGTTCTTAAAGCCGACTCAGCGG
>JBIJBX010000161.1:0-5812 GCA_044344995.1 Oligoflexales bacterium
AAACGAGGCCAAGGTTCATCCGTGCGGAGATATCCCCAGAATTCTGGTTGATAGCTTCTTTCCAAAGTCGCATCGCACGCGAATAATCCTTTTGTTCATAGGCAATCACGCCCAACATGTTGAGAACGCTTGAATCCTTTGAATCCTCGCCACCCAGGGCCGTAAGGAAAATTGTTGCTAACTTATAGTTTTCACGACGAATTGATGCGTGCGCTAAAATCCTGCGTGCATCTCGATTTTTAAGGTCTACTAGAAGGGCCTTTCTACAGGTGGCTTCTGCTTCGTCCAGCCGATTTTGCGCCAGTTCGAGCTCGGCTAAGCTCAGTAGAGTTTTGAGATCGCGAGGATTATCCTTGGCACTGGCCTCCAAGCGTTCCCTCGCACCACTGATTGAGGCGTCTTTTTCTGCCTGAGGTAGGGCGCTAAGGGGGTCGCTGCTAGAGCTTAAAATAATCTCTTTACGATTCTGGTCTACCACCTTGCCGCCGGTTTTTAATGTTTGGCAGCTAGGTATAACGCTTAAGGCAAACAACAGACTCGCAATAATTCCGTAATTAGACGTGTGTTGCATGATAAAACTCCTCTAGATTGTTTGTTCTGGCTAGTTTAATGAGCCAAACTTTCGGTTGCGGAACTAATCGCGATTTTCGAGGTTACATAACCTGGTTGAGCCGTCATCTCTTGCATGTCGGGGTGTTTTTCCGGTGCTAGAGCGGCCATCTTCTGGTAAGTCCGCACCGTCCAATCTGATAATGAATCGACCTCAGAAGATTGCGTAAAAGCAGTTTCATAGAATTTGTAAGACTGTTCCTTTAATGGAAATGCGGAGCGCTCAAGCTGACTTTTTAGCTCTGAAGCTTCCTTTGGTCCGTAGTCACTCGGTGTCGGCACGCTGAAAAGTGATTTTGCGAACTCTTCATGTAGTTCGCCCAATCGGTAGTAACTCGCAACCGTGAATTCAGCATTGCCAAGGGCAATTATGTCTTCGTAAGCGTTAGCTAAACGAACAAGTTTAGCTTGTTTATTTCCCGCTTGAGACTCGACATCTTTAACTGTTGTCAGCTGAATCTGATGAAATGAACGAACCATTGGCTCCTGTTCGAGGAATAAAAGGCGCGCCACAATCCCCCGCGCGGCCGTCGCTGGCGAAGAGTTTTTACCCTGAAGATAGGAAATGATTTTCGTTAGGTCCTTGCGAGCTGCTTCGTTTTTTTGGTCAAGCCTGAAACGGAGTTCGATCGATTTAGCTTGAGCAAAAAGACCGTCATCAGAATGCTTCATGTCAGTCCGACTTGCAAAGGTCGAGTAACTGCTGATGGCAGACTTAACGTCACCTAGCTCCTCAGAGGTTTTGGCCGACTCAAGAATAGCATCCGCAGCTAGCTTGTGGTTAGGGTAGCGTTTGTAAAGTTCATTGAAGATTGTGATAGCTGCGGCTGAGTTGTTAACTCCCCGTTGCAGAACCGCAGCGTTGTAAAGTGATAAAGCCGCACGTTGATCATTAGGGTAGGCGTTCGCTAATGACTTGTACATATCAGCGGACTTTTGGAATTGGGCAAGTGCTTCAAACGTTTCGGCCATGTTCGCCATCACATCCGGGCAGAGCTTTGACTTAGGATACTGGGTCAATATGGTTTTCTGTGTCGCTAAGGATAACTCAACCAATCCCGCTTTGAATTGATTTACTGAAGCGTTAAAAAGTGCTCGATCCGCATTGCCGTCGCTTGGGAATATGCGCTGAAATTCAATAAAACCCTCGGCTGCTTTCGTGTGGTCAGCCGCTTTTTCGTAAGCCAAGGCGCTATTGAAGAGGGCGGTGCGCAAACTGTTTTCGATGTAGGTTTTGACTGTGGCATCCTGCATCAGGGATTTGTTATTTTGAAACTTCTTTCCGTAAGCTATGACGCTTCGCCAGTCAGTCTTTTCGTTAAAATAACCAATCATAATACGGGAGGCGGCTTGACCCTGCTTGGATTTACTGTGGTTTGTCGCAAGTGCGTCGAAGCGTTTCATCGCTTCTGTGTAGTGCCCATAGTCAAAATAGATTTGGGCTGCGGTATAGCGCATGGGTATGCCGTTAGTCTCGTTTGGTAGGAGGGAAATGTAAAAATCAATGATATCCGCGTAGAGCTTCTTTATCTTTGGCAAGTCAATTGGATTGGTAGCCTGGCCTGGAGGTGGAACCGGCGGGAATTTCTCAGACTGGGCCCAAAGTGACATGGCTTCCACGGCGTTGAACGCCGCGTCTTTCAGATATTTACCATCTTTTGCCTTCTGTTTTGCCACCGCGACAAAGTTGGCAGACGCTTGCGCGTATTTTTTCTGATCAAGTTGAATATCTGCTAAGTAGTAGCGCAGTTCATAGGCGGGCTCTGCTTTCTCGAAGCTTTCGAGGTAAATCGTGTAAATTTCAGCAGCTAGACCCTCAAGATTTTTGTCTTTGATTTTTTGGCCGCGGCTGTGAAACAAAGTCCCGTAGCGGTGCATGGTTCGCTCGGTAACCGTTTTCGCATCTGCAAGCACTTTGGGTTCTGCAGCATTTTTTGAGATCCAACCGCTATCTTTTACGAAAATCGATTGCATAGTTCTGAGTGTTTTTACGACCTCAGGAAAGCGGTTACTTAGATCATAGAGCGAAACCATGGCTTTGTAGATTTGAGGATTGTTTTTCCGGGTCGGTGATTCTTCAACAAGGCGACCATAGGTTTCAAGTGCTTTGCCTGTCTTCCCAGCTTCTGCGTACATTCCCCCCAGGCGTTCAAGCATGGTGTAAAATCTATCAGTTTCGCCAATACCTTTAAAATAGGCCCATGCCCTGTCCGTGTCCTCTAACTCGGCAAATACCATAACAAGGTCTCTTAATGCTTCGTCCCTTAGATTGAAGTTAGAAGCTTTTTGTTTGTCAGATAGCTTCACAACGAGTTGAAATGCCGCGAGAGATTTCTCAAGGTTTTCGCCAGTTTTCTTCTCGTTGACGCCCTGACTATTGTAAAAACACCAACCGAGTTTATAAACGGCGTAAGGATAGGCGCGGTGTGTTTTGAAATTCATGACATTTTGATAGGCGGTAGTAGCCTCTTTGATGCGATGCTTATCGAAGTGCAGCTCGCCTAGGGCCAGCCAGGCGTCCGGGATTAGTTTTGACCTCGGGTGATTCGTGATCATTTGAGCGTAATATTGGGCAGCATTGTCATCATTAAGACGGCTCAGTGTCCGAGCCAGCGAATAAATGGTCGCATCACTGCGCGGATGTTTCGGGTATTTTGTCGCAATTTTTCGGAATGTTTGCGCAGCTTGATAAAGGCTATTTTCAGAGCGGCTGTAGCTTGCTTGTGGTGGTGTTTTTGACCGTTTTGCCTCAGGTTGCAGCGCCCATGCATCATGGGCTTTTATGTAATCGGCTATTTCAAGATCCCGAAGGTAATCCGCGCGTTCGACGTACAGTTCACCCAAGCGAAGGGTGAGTTCATACTCATTTTTCGCGTTTTTCTTGTCGGACAAAAGTGCGTTTATGCTGGTGATCGTTTTTAGCCGCAGACCATCGGCCTGCTTTGCGTCTTCTGCAGAGACATTTTTTCGGAATGTTGCGAAATAATCGACGCCGTCCTCTTTGGAGGGAGCCGCCGCTTTGCCAATGTTTTTTCCAATGGCGCGAGCCGTGCTGCCAGCCTCCGCTCTAGGAGCTATGATCCAGATGAGGCTGCAGACGAGAAGCCCTTCAATGATTGATCGATTCTTGGTTTTTCCTCTAAACATGTTGGACTCCTAAAAATTCTATGTATCAACGATTACTTTCCTACAACGCACATCGGTTCCACGCGCATGATGTGAAATCCTAGTTCATCGGCCCAATATTCCTGCTTGTTGTCAGATGCCCAGGTTTGTGTTTTCCGTCCCCAGCTTCTGATGTTGTCATTGGCTGATAATGTGGCCAGTTTCCCAGAGCTATGAAGTTCTTTGCCTAAGAGTTGGTCTTTCTTGCTCATTAGAAGCTCTACATAAAGAAACTGTCCTTGTTCATACAAGCGTTCGTATTCTGACTTCAGCGTTTTCAACTCGCTGTACAAGGCTAGGCCAATATCTTCTTTAAGGATCGCAGTCCACTTTTGCAGGTAACGGCGGGGTCCTTCCAGCCTTTCATTTGATCCAAAAATACCATCACGATCTAGTTTTTGTGACTCAGCCACAATCGAGGCGTATTGGTCCCGGACGAACATTAAGTTGTCCTGTTCAATGGCCATATTTAGAAGTTGGCGTGGCATCCCGAGCCCAGCCGAGGAGACTCCTGTGACAGTGTCTTCGAACAATCTGTAGTAAGAGTTAGGATCCGTGATTCCCTTGGCGAGATGTTTATTGAGGTCGTCGATGGCCTTTTGATGGTTAGAGGCGAATTCCGCGAGCTCTTGGCGAGAATCGTCATAACGACACATCCAATAATAAATGATGGATGCAAGCATAGTTGCTTCAGGGTTAAAAGTTTCTTTGAAAAATGGACTTCTGACTGCGTAAAGGGTTCCTAACGCATGTTTAGGGAAGCCGGCCATAAACAGAGCCCAACTTTGCTCAAAAAGCGCGTCGTAAAATTGATTGCCATCCCGGCGGACCATTCGGTAATGCTTGATGGCTTCTGGGAATTTCTTATCTTCGTACAATATGCGTCCAAGAGCCATATTTGCGTGATCTTGAGTTGCGTAGAACTCCTCTGAGGTTATTTTACTTTGCTCAGAGAGGGTGGATTTAGTGATTGTTCGCAGGGCAGTTGAGGAAGCGCCGCGATCATTGCTGTCGATCAAGATCATGGCCTCCTGAAATTTTGACGATAAATAGTATCGATCTCCAGGTTTGAGCTTGCGATAAGAGGCCAATGCCAACTGTGGATTTTTTTGTTTTAGTTGTGTGTTAGCAAGAAAGTAGTTCCAGTCAGATCCGAAAATCGGCGGCATTTTTCCGTTTAATTTTGTGTTTGCCGCAACAAGATCAACAAGGTTTTGAATTGGTTGTTTGCGTGATACGTCGCGTAAGATTTGCCAGCTACGTTTAAATTCCTCGTCCAACGGATCTTGTGCCTCGATAAGGGACTGGGATGCGTAAATACTAGCCAGGATTGGCCGTTTTGCTTTTATTAAGAGAGTGGCCTGAACTTGCAGGATGTTGGATCTTTGGGTTGCTGTTAGCTTAGATAGATCATCATTCAGCTTACTTAGAGCAGTCCACATGTCTTCATCATTAATTTGCCCTTTGCGGTAGCCTTTTCGCAGATCTTGGAACTTTGACCATGTTTTTAATTCAGCCCCATTATTTTTACGCGATTGTGTCTGAATCTCATCGGCAGCAATAGCGCGTGATGGGGCGATGGCTGGTAAATTTATTTCGACCGGTTTCACAACAGGGACGGTTCGTCGCTTTGAGTCTTTTGCCATTGCACCTGAGCTGCTAAACGCCAAGGCCGCTACCATCATGAATAATTGGCGTGAGGTGATTTTTACTTGCATTGGTTTCCTCCAGAAATAGAACGAGCGGCACATTTTCTGTGTCTTAGAGAAACAGGTAGCTAACACTTAGGTCGGTTGACCAGGCATTTTTTCGTGATTCGAGTCCAGCCCGGGTTTCAGTGTAAGAACGGTTTCTAAAATCCAGTCGCAAGCTCCAACGGTCGCCCCAGTAAAATCGTTGACCTGCTCCTGCAGCAATGGCGGTCTTAAGTCCCTGTTGAGTACTGACTCGTGATACGCCGAACGTTCCGTATAGGTCGACATAGATCAAGGCTAAGTCTAGAATGTTCACTTTGCCGTAGAGTGGTGCTGCGACTGCG
>JBIJBX010000162.1:0-5744 GCA_044344995.1 Oligoflexales bacterium
ACGGGCATGATTGAATATTTGGCAGGGAAAGTGTTACGGAGAACTCCCACCTCATTAATTGTCGATGTCCAGGGTGTAGGCTACGGCGTCGAAATGCCACTGAGCGCGCTCTGCGAGACACCTCATCAAGGCTTGGAGGTGACTCTTTGGATTGACACCTATGTGCGTGAGGATGCTCTGCGGCTCTTTGGTTTCCTCACATTTGAAGACCGTCAAGCATTTATCATGTTACGCAGTGTCTCTGGAATTGGACCTAAAATTGCGCTCGCCATATTATCAACGTTTGACGCTACGTCACTTAGGCAAGTAGTTCTGCAAAATAAAGTTTCACTCCTTGAGTCGGTTCCAGGCATTGGCAGGAGAACTGCCGAAAAAATGATTTTGGAGTTACGCGGGAAAATTGAACGCTTAAATCTATCGACGGGAACACCCACAATGAAAGGTGGTAACGCAGGTTCGTCTCCAAAGTCTCCAGCATCACTCGCCAGTATCGATGGGTTAAGTGAATTCAATACGGTCGACGCTGTATTTGATGATGTCCGAAGTGCGCTTGAAAATCTCGGCTACCGCGACAAGGAAATCAATCCCATCATCACAGAGCTGCGCAAGAACTCTGATGAGAACTCGCCAGGTGGTTTTCAAGTAGTGCTAAAGACTGCCTTGAAATCCCTTCGAGCTGGCCTCTAAAAGATTGGCATTAGAACCGCGATCAAATAGGACTCCGCAAAATGGACCATACGACAGCGACAAAACCGATCATTGACCGACTGACCATCTCCCAGGAAATCGAGGAAGATCAGGATCTGCAGCGTACTGCACCCTCAATTCGACCTACGCGTTTCGCAGATTACCCAGGTCAAGACGACGTCAAAAACAATTTAAGCGTTTATGTTACAGCCGCTTTGAAGAGATCTCAGCCCCTTGATCACGTGATTTTGCATGGCGCCCCTGGACTCGGAAAAACTACTTTAGCGAATATTATCGCCAATGAACTGAAAGTGCCATTTGTTGCCACAAGTGGTCCGGCGGTTGATAAGCCAGGCGACATTGCAGGTTTGCTTACCGGCTTGGAGCCAGGAGCATTGCTATTCATAGATGAAATTCATCGACTCAATATCAAGGTAGAAGAAGTGCTCTACAGCGCCATGGAAGACTTTTCCATTGACATTATTATTGGCCAGGGCGCTTCGGCCAGGAGCGTTCGTATGGATGTCGCGCCGTTCACGCTGGTAGGCGCAACGACAAGACTATCCCTTCTCTCACGTCCACTGCTGGGCAGGTTTGGGATCCAAGAAAAACTGGAGTTCTATAATCCGGAATCTTTAGTCCAAATACTTTTCCGGAGTGCTGACATTTTAGGATTCAAACTCTCTCAGACGGCTGCACTTGAGATAGCCACACGCAGCCGAGGTACCCCTCGCTTGGCTAACCGCTTACTTCGGCGGGTTGCGGATTTTGCGGACGTCAAAGACCTGCAAGAAATTGACCGTGAGGTGGCTAATATTGCCCTCTTAAGGCAAGGAATTGACAAGACAGGCCTAGATCGTGTCGACCGTCGCATTCTGCAAATCATGCACACCCAATATGACGGAGGCCCGGTTGGAATTGACACTCTAGCTGCGACCTTGAATGAGGACCGCGACACCATTGAAGACGTTTATGAACCCTATCTTGTTTACCGCGGTTTCATCGCACGCACACCAAGAGGACGAACGCTGACGGATCAAGCCATTCGCTACTTAAAAACCCAAGCAAGCGCTGAAAATCTGGTTTAAATAGGCGAACTGCATGAACTAATCAGCTCACTGCGACATCGATAGGTGCCCAGATGATCGCGAAATATATGCACGCCAATGACGGTTGGGCCTGTACTCGGCGAAAGACGCACATTTTCATAAAGTCGAGATCTGGCTTCAGCTGTCGATCCAGCATGAAATGTCGTTAAAATACCACCATGACCAGTCCTAGAGAGCTCGGACCAAACATAAGCCTCAGCTCCGCGGATCTCCCCCAAGACAATCAATTGAGGTGAAAGTCGCAGCATCTCAGCCACGATTCGTTCAAAATCGATCGCGCCCTTTCCGCCTAAATCTTGGCCCACCTGAACCAAACGAAACCAGGCGGGAGATGCTAGCGGCAACTCCATGACACTTTCGACAATTCCTACACGAAACTCCAGGAAGTGACGCTTAAGCAGACTAAAAAGCAATGTGGTCTTGCCGCAACCAGTGGGACCAAAGAAAACTACAGAAACACCGGTTTGCTGCCATCGTAAAATATCGCACTCTGAAAAATTCTCGAGTTTAAACTCCGTGAGGCTTACCTCGAAAAGTGACTGCTTTCTAACAACAAGCATCGGACCATCTGGAGCCGCTGGCGGAATAACTGCGTGCCACCTTAAATTTCGACCTTTCACGATCCCGCCAGCAAATGGACAAAAAGGATCAAGTCGCACGCCTGAATCCCAGGCAATCTTCCACGCCAGGTCCATGACTTCACTTGTGGAGCAAAAATCACCCAAATTTGAGCGATATCCATCAGTGCGCAGGCAAGACAGAACACCCTGATGATTCAGATAAATCTCCTGAATATCGTCAGTTGAAATCTTCTCAATCAGACCTGACAACAAAAACTCTGCGTCGTCTGAGTCATTAGTAGGCGCCGGGTCACGTCGACTTAGTCGCAGATTCTTTTTGAGGTTAAGCATATGTAAAAGCAAACAACCTACTGTCTGTAGTTATTCAGATTAATATTATTAATTAGGGTGGACTTAGCTGTGGTAGTTTCGAAGAGTCCCGAGGAATGCCTGTTCAATCAACGCGTGATTGACCGGAGTTTGATTGGAATTACATGCATCGGCAAGAAAAGATAACACGTCAGAATCATCCCAATCACGCGTATCCATGGCCCTTGCGCCCTCGAGCATTCGTTCAGCCATATCTAGCGTGATCAGACCCCGCTTTCGACAGGACTCGATGACCTTCCATACATCTTCGGACACGGCAACACGTTCAAGCGGGCTATAAACCCGGGTTCCTTCACCTGCTGGAGCAAATATTGAGAGCACATCCATGATTGACCCTGTAGATTGGGCACTATCGCACCAATCCTCTGCGGCTCTAACAAGCGGCAAGTCAAACCCCAGAGCGAGCAAGTGGGCGCGAATTACGCCATCTTCCTCAAGGGTCATGCCGTGACAGCAAACGAGGTCAGCAATTGCCTCAATCACAGGACGGATTACCTCAAACGTGACCAGTTCTTGCATGCGCAACTCTTTGTTAACTATCTTTTTAGTGTGTCTCTCTATTAAAGGTACCAACATTAAGATCCTCTTGGCAATAGTCGGCTCGGCGAGAAGGCGACGCAACCGACATGCTGGCGTAATTTAAAGATAAAACAGACATAAGCTCAGTTGCTGATAAAAATGGCGTCGCACCGTCACGGATCAGTTGAGTGGAGCCTTCAAAACGAACATCATCATGACCACTGGAGAAAACGTAAACATCTCTCCCCTGTTCCAAAGCCTCACTCGCCGTAATCAGTGAACCTGATTTTTGGGCGGCTGCCATCACCACCGTCGCCTCACACATTCCACTGACAATCCGGTTGCGGGATGGAAAGTCGTGAGGACGAACCGCTTGAAACCAAAGTCTTTCTGAAATGATCGCTCCACCTCGAAACAGTATTTCAGAGAATGTCCCAAGATTTGACTTGGGAAATAAACCCACTAAACCTCCAGCTTGAACAACAATCGCATGGATATTTGTCACACCAGAAACGAGCATACCCTCGTGTGCGGCGATATCACATCCGACCGCGCCTCCACTGACGACTCCGACTTCTGCTCTTGCACATTCAAGCCCAACATCAACAGTCGTCTTGAGTGCTTCGTAACTCGCGCGGCGAGAACCGATGACAGCGATAGATGGCTGGCATATAACATCTTGGTTACCAATAAGTGTAAGACCTAGGGGAGGTCTTGCGATATATCTGAGCAGCTTTGGATAATTCCAATCGTGTATACTAATATAACAGGCACCATTCGCCATGATCGACGAAAAATGCAGCTCAGCGGCATCGGCGATGTCTTTGATTGAAATCTTTTTTTGTTGCATTAGCTTCGGCAACCACGGCAGCCATGGAGAGAAGCTCGAAACATCATTTTCTAGAAGTTCAAGCCATGCCTTCGAATCAAGGCCCGCAAATCCCGACGAATCAAACACCCATTGAGGTCTACCAATCCTTGCGTCCGTAGATTCCCCATGACGTTGAGATGGTGCGGGAATCCACCTTTCCAAAAGTTGGCTCGTGACATGTGCAAGGGCTGTATAAAGTTTGACAGTTATCATTCACTAAATCTCCTTCCATGAGGAAACAAGAAATAGTGAAATCAATGGCTATCCGCCACGAACATTTAAAGCGACAGGGAATCTCCGATTCTAACTTCACCTGTGGCACCAACAATGTAGCCAAGTGCCGATTCACCTGAAACTTCGACAACTCTAACCACCGCGACTGCACCCGCGTCTTCAGACACGTCTGAGTCAGTTGAATGCTTTAAATCGCGATTCTCCTCGGTTTGAAAAATACTATAGAACCCACCCACGGATAGGCCTGTTTTTTCTAAAAAAACTAAATCACCCTTGCTACCGACACTCTTACCTGGCTCCTCGAACCCGATGACACTTGAGTTAGCGGAAGCGACTGCCCCGATTGACGATGCCGACGGGATACTGCGTTTCGTAGCAATAAAATTGACAACGATGTCACCTTCCATGATGGGCGTTCTGGCATCAAAAACAACAGCCTCTAAAAGGCCAGTTTTTGTTCGGCGCAAAACGCGGACATTAGCGGCAAATTCATACCGATAACCCACGAAATCACCGGTGCGAACGCTATCAACGTCTCCACTGGGTCTTAAAATAGAATATGTCCCGACACCCAGATCATTTTCTGGGCGCAGTAAAACCCGCTTTTCATTAGCGAACAGGACTTCGCCGGATGTGCCACTGACTACTTCCGCGAGCGGTTCACGCTCGTCGTCAAACATAAAAGCTGGGACTACGAAATCTACATCATCTCGACTATAGCGCCGACCCGCGAAAATAAATCCATCCAACACGTCAGCCTCAGAACTAATATCAGATGACGACACGACATCAATAGCATCATCCGATACGGTTGACGAAGTTTGAATCGTCGGCGGTGGTGGTATTTGTACCGTGCTGCCGCCTGCTCGCCCTTCATCAGAGATGACTTCAGCCTCAACAACCAGCTCTGCTTCCTTGATCTCACCTTTCTCTACTGGAACAACCTCATCCTCGGCGACAACTTCAATGTAAGGAGGATTTTCGGAGTCTCCGCCATAGAATGCCAATTTCATCCCTGGATAGATAAAGTGTGGGTTACTAACACCAGGGTTCAACGACCAAAGCTTTGGCCAGTAATTCCCATCGTCGATTAGCTGACTACAGACATCAAACATCGTGTCGCCCTCTTCGACATCATAGACCTCCGGAGCTTCGCCTGGAGCCATGTCACGTCTCGTGCCTGGTAGTGGCGGTACGCCACCAAATTCGTTGGTTGCGGGTAAATAGTCAGGTTGTTTGACGGGGGCCAAAGAACCATCCCCCTCAAGAGTAGCCTGTGGCGTCATGGTTGAACTGCCCGAATCCGGTTCCGGCAGGGACGGGGGCTGGTCTAAGGGCGATACCGGAACTGAAAGCGAAGGAGATTTAGCAGTC
>JBIJBX010000035.1:0-15913 GCA_044344995.1 Oligoflexales bacterium
GAGTCAAAACTAAACGTCGTGGATGGTTAAAGCCCGCCTTGCCTCTAAAATCCGGGTGAGGCGAAGAAATCAGCTTTTTAATTTAACGATAGAGTTCGTCTACGTGAGAATGACTTTTCAATGCATCTAGCGATACATAATCCAACGCTTTGATATCCGTTGCTTGCAGATCTACTTTCGGCGCACAGCCAGCAAAAAAAGCTTCCTGCCATCGCTGAGCGCAAAGGCACCAGCGGTCATTTGGTTTGAGTCCAGGGAAAGAATTCCTTGGACTTGGGGTGACGAGATCGTTGCCTTTTCGAAGGCTAAAATCTAAAAACTCTTGCGTGACAATTGCACAGATTGTGTGCCTGCCAAGATCATGATCGTCAGTGCGACAAAAACCATCGCGAAAGAAGCCGGTCTTAGGATCGTCGCAGCAACTCTTTAAAGGCTGGTTTAAGACGTTTATTTTTAAAGGTTTAGTCATTTAGCCCCCAAAATTAATCGTATGAATTGAACAGTCTGCCTGTTCACTCCGTTTGTAGTACTTATTGAGAATAAAATAAAGTATGGTCCACACACCAAGACCGCTTTCATAAAAGGCTGAACAAATTGGGTATAACAAAATCACTAAAAGCCAAAATGGCACTCTTTTCCCCTGAAGACCTTTCGAGAATGGTCCGAATGGGATGGGAGGACAGGACGTCTTTTGAGGCAATTTATACTCAGTTCAATTTGACACCTAACGAGTTTGTCAAAGTCATGCGAACTCAGCTCTCTCCCTCCGGGTTCAGGCTTTGGCGAAAGCGGATCTTTGAGAAAGGGCATCTTAAGAACGAAAAGAAGCGCGGGCAAAAAATTTTACGCTTCAAGTGCTCGAGGCAGTCAATCGACGGACAAATAAAAGGTAGGAAATAGTCCTTGCAAAGGCTTTAAAGGTTCACCCTGCGGTGATTTTGTTCTCAGATTTCGATATCAACGCCGTGGCATAAAAGTTCCGCTATTTGGTTTTCTCGGTGGTGGATGACTTGGTGTGTTTTTTCAGAATCCGCGGTTTCTCTTTTTTGACTTTGGCGGCGACAGATTTCTTGAACGTACCGTAGCGTTCCCGTGCAAGCTTGAAGGCGGTCGTGTGATCGACGATGGGCTCTGGATAGTGAGTACCAATAATGCAACCGATATTTTTCTGAAGTTCAACCGGCATTTTGTGTGGTTCAGCTAAATATTCACTAGGGACGTTGGTAAGCTCTGGCAAGTATCGGCGGATGAACTGACCATTCGGATCTTGATCTAAGACCTGTTTGATAGGTGAGTAGATACGAATCGTGTTAATACCAGTTGTTCCAGCTTGCATCTGAACTTGACTGAAGTGAATCCCGGGCTCGAAATCAAGAAAATGACGTGCCAGAAACACCGCTGGTTTTCGCCAATGCAGCCAAAGTTGGTAGCTTGCAAACGAAACCAACATAGCCCGCATCCTAAAATTAATCCAACCGCCACGGTGCAAGGCTCTCATGCAGGCATCCACCATGGGGTAACCCGTTTGACCCAAGCACCATGCCTGGAAGTAGCTTTCGTTGAATTGCGATTCTCTCATGCCGTTGAAAGCGCGCATGACGTTTTCGAACTCTATGGCAGGCTCAGTCTCAAGTTTTTGAATAAAATGACAGTGCCACCTTAGCCTAGCTTCAAACGAGTTAAGCGACATAAACCACCGGCGGTCAACTGGCATGCCAAATGCCTGCTGTTCTCTCAATTCCGTAATACGATTTCGAGTAGCCTGATAGACTTCACGCAGTGAGATGTTTCCCCACGCAAGATAAGGACTCAGTCTACTGCACACGTGAAATCCAGATACAGGACTCGACATACCAAAACTATAAGTCACGCCTCGCTCATTCAAAAAGCTACCTAGCATGGCGTGGGCTCGGACCTCTCCCGCCAGCAACGCCTCAGGCTTTAAAAACCCATGGCTACCAATCTGTTCATTGGATGGAATATGGGTGAAAGGGTAAACCATGGCTCGCTGCTGTGCGGTGAGGGGGTGTTTTATGGTGGGTATGGGCAGAATAAGCGATGACACATGCTTCTGCCAGTGGGGCGCCCAACCCGATCGCGTTTTAAGCCGCCTGATAACACCAAACTGACGTAGCTCTTGCCAATGAACTGAATTTTTCTTGCACCACTCGCCGATCCTAATGTCGCGCTTATAGGTCAGGTCGTTGCCTGTCTCTTCGTGGCTCCAGAGTTCGTTGAAGTTCCAAATCTCCCAAAGTTTTTCAAGACTGGCGACAGCCTCGCCGTGAAGAACCAATAGTTCAGATCCAAGCTTGCGCAAGCCTACTTGGAGTTCCGTTAATGACTCGCGGATGAATTCAAAATGAGAGCGGTCGAACTCCGGTGAGGCAACTAATTCGGGCTCAAGTATGTAAACACCAAGAACAGGCCCCCTTAGTGCCGCCTCCGATAATGGCGCGTGGTCTCTCAGTCGCAAATCTCTCTTAAACCATACGATCTGTGGTTTTGAGTCAAACGTATTGGTCAGGGCTGAACGCAGGGTGACCTCCATCTCCGATATCTATTGTTAGCACCTACGTTGGGAAGTCTCTCAGCACAAAATATCGGACTTAAGCATGTATAGTTTTTTTAAGCCGTTGGTTTATAAGATGCTGGAAGACTGCATAGTTAATGAGCGAACATCTACCGCTTGTTGCAATTTGGCGTGAGCCGAAGGTCTAATCTGGGTTGTAACAGGCTGTAATGAGCTGTCTAATGAGTTTTATAAACTATTATGGAATATTCAATGTAAGTGATAGCTTTTTGTGCACAAACGTGTATAATGTGCGCTCAATCGATCTCGATCGTTTGAGACTTATGATTGTAATCACAAATGTGTTGTGGTCGGTCAGGTGCTCAAGTCGAGGCAAAAAGGGGTTTTTTTTATGGGTAAGAAGTTATACGTCGGCGGCATTTCCTACAACACAACAGATGAAGAGCTACATGAGCTGTTTTCAAGCGCCGGAACAGTCGAAAGTGCTAAAATCATCATGGACCGTGACACCGGTCGCAGCAAAGGCTTCGGCTTTGTTGAGATGGCTTCAGACGAAGAAGCTAACGCTGCCATCCAAAAATTGAATGGTTCTGATGCCGATGGCCGTAAATTAACGGTTAACGAGGCTCGTCCACAAGCTCCACGCGAAAATCGCGGCGGCGGCGGTGGTGGTCGTAATCGCTGGTAATATAAGTTTTACAGACCTCTAGATGAGGTCTGTAACTTAAGATCTGTGCGAGAATAAAAAAATGCGGGTCGGTTGTCTCAACAACTTGACCCGCATTTTCTATTTAACAAGCCTTAGTTTTCATTGGCACAGTCTTCTGGTTAGGGATTTGTTTCTGGCATTCGGTTTTTTGAACTACCTGCTTTTCGATCTGTTTTTCATTTTTTTGTTCTTCAGGCTTTTGCTCTTCATTTTTTTGTTCTTCAGGCTTTTGCTTCTGTTCAGTTGATTGAGCTTGTTTGGATGACTGAACTTCAACTTGCTGCTCCGAAACCTGATTAACATAGTAATAGTAAGTTACGTTGCGCACTTTGTGTGCCCGGTGGAAGGAAAACCGATGAGCTCTGCCACGTAGAATATAAACGGGTTGGTATTGGTGATAGGCTTGGCAGGAATCAAGAATAAGTGGTTCCTGCTGATTTACCTCAACGAGTCGCACTAATTGGCTTGGACACTGACGGTAATGAAACCAACCGCGCAATCCCACGTCAGATAGAATTTCTTGCTGCTGGGTGGAGATCGTCTCAGATTTTTGGGCTTTGTCATAAAGTGCCGGCAGCTCCTGCTCTTGCAATTTATCTACTGGTGTTTGGACCGACCCTGTAGCAAGCGTTCTTAAATCGTCGGACGCGACATCGGTGGCATCGGCAACATTATCCCGCACCGCGATGATGGCAGCCATCGGTAGATCACCAGTTTCTTTTAGAGATTCTTTGGATCCCGGCGCTGGGCCACATGAATACACTGACGTGGCGATCAAAGCGCAATACAGTCCTCGTAACTTCATAAATTCTCCTTCGTGTGAAAAATTAACCTGCAAATTTTTGCAGACGCCCTTCTCATAATTTGTTTTTTGGATTCGATGCAATTGAATAATCAGGTGTGCGCAACAAAATTTGCGCGGATGGTGAGTGGAGAAATATTATTTGCGTCATATGGCGCAGCATGTGGCGGGACGAGCGAGAGACGCAGCCAAATTTCTTATTTGACTGCGTCTCTAGAGTTTTCTTTGTGGATTTTTGTTTAGTTTGAGGCGGCTACCTTGCATGATTTTTCTAGATCAATCTTGACGGCGTGCTTGTGCCGATCAACGACTGCAGTAAATATCTCAATTGACTTCCCAGCTTTCAAAGCGGCGAGATCGTCGATTTTTAGAGTAAAGCGGTGAAGCTCCCTGTCGTGACCATGCCAGAAGTCATATTTAATTTCTTCACCTTTTAGGATGACAGCTTTAGCGATACAAGGCATGCCGTGTGTGGTGCCGTCACTTCGTGATAAGCTTCTTTTGCCGTCTTCTTTGATCCCTTCATAAAAGGCAAAGCTTTGATAGCCTTCTTTTTCGTTTCTTAAAGCTTCTTCGTCTAGGTGTTCTTGTGTTGCGATCGCCTCTGCGTCACTTTTAAAAGAGCTCTGAGATTGATTTTTAGCTGTTGGAAAATGGCAGGAAGTTAACCCAAAGACAGCAAGAAGGGAGCCTGAAACCAAATGAATTCGCATAAATCAACCTCCTGAAAAGTTTTTATATCCCCAAAAAATAAACTTAACGATAAGACGGCGAGTAGGGCTTTCGTAGTTCGCGGTAGACAGAATCTTGAGCGCTAGGTTTTCTCTCCACTAAAAGTCCTGCACCAACTAGTTTAGGGTTGGCGATGCGGCTGTGGTCGGACACTGAGTAGATGTCAACGTAGGACTTGAACGGATGCCACGTGAAAATTTGGTCTTCGCCCCAGATCTCTCCGTATAATGAAGCCCTAAAGTCAAGCTGACCAAGGGGTCTACCGGTTTGATCATGACAGCGCATGCATGATTTCTCGTTATTTTCAAGTAGTCCTCCGATAAAGTTTTTTGGAACGATATGGAAATTTGCCGAGGTTGTCGGCGCATAGGTTACTTGTTCGCCATTTCGTTTCCACTCGCTATCAAGGGCTGATCTAAACATGACTTTTTTTAGGAGTGTTCTGATGAGTGCGTAGTCCTTGGTTTCTGGGATTGAGTCATAGTATCCATGGATGCTGGGTACGGCTTTTTCGTAAGCTTTACTGTCAAGTTTTCCTGGATAAAGAGTCACGTCGTTTTCTAGGTGCTCGACGAGCTGTTTGAGATCTGTGGATTGCCAATTACGACGATATTTTTTGACGGCGTGAGCAAGGTCAATGGCTCGTGTAAAAGGCCTAAAAATATCGGTTTTCCAGCTGTTCAACGCCCTAACCCTGGTTCTGACCTCGTGGACATACCATTCTGATCTAGCTGAGCCATCCCGAACCATCAATAATTCACCAAATACGGTGCCCACTGGGAAAACCCAGTGCCAATGTGAGCCATTTTTCCAGTATGCGACAGGAATTGGTTTGCCTTGACTGTCATAGGGTGGTTTCCAGAAATAGATGGCCTGAGAGTTACCGATGTCCATTCGACCAGCCGTGATGGAGAAGGGGTACTTAAAGGTCTGGAGTTCAAAGTACTCCGTAAGAGCCCTGATAGACGGCTCAGAGGCAGTGCTACCAACATCATAAGCAACTCGGTTGGCCCGCAAGCCTTCCGGTCCTGTGGGGTTTCCGAATGAATCTTGGTAGGTGAAGACCATTGAATTTTCGTCATACCAGATGGTGCCAGGTGAGTGGAGGACGTCATTTAAGTATGGGTCTTCGATGTTTGGGAGGTTTTTTAGATACGCAATTTGGTCTCGAGGGTCAATCAGTTGTAGTCCATTGGTAGGCGCTGGGGCGACCTGATATTGAGTGAACGTCAAACAGTCTTGAATTCTTCCGCTAAATGATTTTACTGAACTCATATCAGTCAAATTAATGGCTTCATATCCACGCGAACGTTCTACACAGACAACGCCATTTCGCGCTGCGCGACGAGCCATTTCACATGAGCCAACATGCCCCGAAGAAAATGCACCGATCCGTTTCTCACCTTTTTCGGATCGGTAGGTCATATCGCCAATGAGAGAAGACCCTGCGCGGCGGCGACAAATTATTTTTTGGTGAGTTTCATCAGCAAGTAAGAGGCTCTCTTGCGCTATGGGCGCGTCATCGACAATAAAATTCTCGATGGATCCAAGCCGAGATGAGGATTTTGGGTTGGATGACGGGTGCCTGCAACTAGCAACTAGGAACAAAATAAGGAGGTAAGAAACGTGATTAAGTTTCACGGTGGATTGCTCCTTAAAATTTTGCCCGTTCATCTGATGACAATAGGTCAAAGGCTGCAAGTGGCATACCATGGTTAAGAGGCTGATTTTTAAAGAGGAAGTGTGTCGGAATTGCGACAGGTGACGGTTATTTTTACAAGATTTTGATTCAGATGTGGTTTCAGGTAAAAAAAGGTGACCTGTTGCTTAGAGGTCACCGATCGCTTTGGATATTAATTTTGCGGTGTAAAGTTAGATTTAACCACCGAATAAACTTTGAATCATACTGATAATGCCCCCGCCGCCCATTCCGAGGCCGCCACCACCGTCAGGCATGGCGCCTCCCGCCATTCCACCTAGGCCACCAAGAATATTGCCAAGTCCACCGGCAGCGCCACCCAATAGCCGGCCTGCCCCGCCAATAATATTTCGGCCGCCGTTAAATATTCCACGCCCGAGCGCTCCCACGCCCCTCCCCAGAAAGCCAACGCCTTTGAACAATCCTCGTCCTAGGCCGCCGGCCACTCGCCCCAGCCCACCAAAGAGCCCTCGAAAGAGGCCAAAACTAAACGCGGCTTGATCATAATCTACCGCGGTGCTTGCTTCTGTCGCTAGGATGCTCTGTAGCTCTCGATCCATAACTTTAAAAAGGGCAAAGGTTTTTGGGAACTCATCTGCTCGCGCCATTGACTGTCTGAGTTCAGCGTTACAATAGTAGGAGTCAAAAGCCTCAGCAAAAGCAAAATACCTAAAGTCCTCAGATGAAATGAGTGACTCATTGACGGCTAAAGTGTACTTGCTATTTGGCTTTCTAATGTCGGCGACAACGGCTGCAGCAATATCGACCATGTGGCGGTCAAACAATTCGTTTTTACTAGCAATCAAGATGTCGCCTTCGCTGACGTCCAGTTTCGTAAGGATCTGAGACAGAATATACCCAAAAACACGAACCGTTGCGTGTTGAATGCTTTCAACCGTTGGGTTCATTAGAATTACAACATCAGCTGTTTTTGAATCAATCGTCCAGCAGGCTTCGATACGGTTAGTCCCTTCGCTTGCGAATTTTGCTTTTGCACCGGAGCGGTCACAAGTTGGCTCGGCCGAGGAGGTAGTCGGTTTATCCAGATTTGACGTGAAGATGATTTTGCCACCCAAACCGAAATAAAGATCTTGCAGGTTGGCGGGAACGGCCGAAAGAGATTTTTGTAAGGCAGTTTTCAATGCTGGCACTCGCTCATTGGGCACTCTCGTGAAATCTACGTGGTCCCACTCGCGCTGAATACCCATCACAATTTTTTGATCACCTTTGCAAACGTTGCGAGACACGTCACTTGAATTTCGTGCGAGGTTATTGAGTGACTGTAGTCTTGATGGGCCGAACTCACCGTTACAAGACATGAACAGACCAGCTGCCAATAAACTAAAATATGGAAAATGCCGGCTCAAAATGTTCATGGTGTTTTATCTCCTTCGCCCCGGGGCTCTAGTTAAGGAGGAATCGGCAGCGGTCGCTCAACCCTTTAACAGCCTAAAAAAATCCAATAAATACAGTATTTTATACGGCCATTATGGAGGGCCTTCGGTTTACATCACCATCCTAGCATCGTACCATTGAGAGATCACATTTTGGGGGTGAACGTAAATGAAGCCAACACTTGGGTACGCGGCAAAATCAGCTAAAAAGCCACTTGAGCCTTTCTCGTTTAATCGCCGCTCGCCAGGCCCCCATGATCTCGCCATCGACATTAAATTTTCTGGCATTTGCCATTCTGATATTCACCAAGCCAGAGACGAATGGGGTGGATCCATTTTTCCCATGGTTCCTGGTCATGAGATAGCAGGGGTTGTCACAAGTGTTGGTGGTTCCGTCACCAAGTTCAAACCTGGTGACCGCGTGGGAGTTGGTTGTTTTGTTGATTCATGTCGTAAGTGTCATAGTTGCTCTAAGGGCGAGGAGCAGTACTGCCAGGAAGGAATGACTGGGACTTACAATTCTTATGAACGCGACGGCAAGACGCCGACTTATGGCGGATACTCCAATCATATAGTGGTGGATGAAAACTACGTGCTTAGAATGCCTGAAAATATCCCTCTGGATAGAGGGGCGCCCTTATTGTGTGCGGGTATTACGCTCTATTCGCCGCTTAGACACTGGGAGTGTGGTCCTGGGAAAAAAGTTGCAATTGTTGGTTTAGGTGGGCTTGGTCACATGGGAGTGAAGATCGCCAGTGCTATGGGAGCTGAGGTAACTGTGCTCAGTCAAACCATGAAAAAACAGCGTGATGGACTGAAAATGGGGGCCAAGCACTTCTTCGCCACATCCGATCAGTCGACATTCAAAAAGCTTGCTGGGAGTTTTGATCTCATCATCAACACGGTGTCAGCTGATATTGATCTCAATGCTTACTTGAGCCTTCTCAAAACAAATGGGCATATGGTGCTTGTTGGGGTGCCGGAGAAACCCATGATGATTCATCCGTTTCCATTGATCATGGGGCGGCGAAGCCTAGCTGGTTCGCTGATTGGCGGCATTAGAGAAACTCAGGAGATGCTTGATTTCTGTGGCAAGCATAATATTACGCCTGAGATTGAATTGATCCCTTTTCAGAAAGTTAATGAAGCCTATGAACGTGTCATCAAAAGTGACGTGCGCTATCGATTTGTTATAGATACGAGTACTCTCAAATAACTTAAGTAAAGATTATGTAGGCGGTTCACCCATGGGTGATCAAAAGACTATCGTCAAAATAACCGGGCCCAGGGGTCAGCACTGGGTTGGTAATGGTTTTAATGTAAGACAGATGTTTGGCTACAACGACTTGGGCCGATATCTGTCACCGTTTCTCTTGCTTGATTATGCAGGGCCCACCGAGTTTTCTCCCACAACAACTGAACGCCGCGGAGTCGGCGCTCACCCACATCGCGGCTTTGAGACCGTTACCATTGTTTACCAAGGTGGCGTTGAACATCGTGACTCCGTCGGCAATCATGGTGAGATCGGTCCCGGCGACGTCCAGTGGATGACTGCCGGTGCTGGGGTTTTGCATGAAGAGATGCATAGTTCAAAATTTTCCAAAACAGGCGGTATTTTTGAGCTTGTGCAGCTATGGGTTAATTTACCAGCCAAAAAAAAATTGACGGTTCCAAACTACCAAACCTTAACCCAGGCAGAGATTCCAAGAGTCAGCCTTGCGGATGATGGTAGTTTTTTAAGTGTCATTGCCGGTGAGTTTTTTGGGTCTAAGGGACCAGCCAAAACCCAAACCCCGATCAATATATGGGACATCTCCCTTGGCGAAGGCGCAAATTCTGCTCTGGTGGTTCCCGAGGGACACACGTGCGCTATTTTTTGTCTCAAAGGCGAGGTGCTTATTTGTAACAAGGAATTAGTGACTGGCCCTAAGCTAATCATCTTTGACACCCAGGGTGAAAACATCAGTCTTCAGGCAAAATCTGATACAAAGCTTTTATATCTTGGGGGCCTACCCTTAAATGAGCCCATGGTGGGCCTTGGTCCATTTGTAATGAATACGGACCGGGAGCTGGAGCAGGCTTTTAAGGATTATGAAGCTGGACGGTTTGGTTCTTTAGACTGATCCAAAGGCAGGATGTAATCCCAGGATGCAGTGAGAAAATTGGGGTGGCCTGTGTTAAACTAGCTCTCACGTCAGTGTGAATTTTACTTGGAGAATAAAACTATGAAAGTAACCTTAGTTGTGGCGTTTATGTCTGCGTTGGTGTCCCTTAATTCGTGTGGTGCTAAAGATGAAAACACAGGTGACTTTTATCAAAGCTGTAATTATTCAATCATCGAGAACACCGTTGACTTGAGTTTGTGTCTTGAAGCGAAAAATTCAACAAGCCTTGAGCAAACCTGCGAAAGTGGTCAGGAACCAGGCGTTTATGCCCAAACGCAATGCGCGGTAAATACCGGTGCCAAAGGTTGCTCTTTTACAAATCAAAATGGCGTCGCCGTAACCTACTGGTATACGGGAGCTTCCTGGACCTCTGACCAGCAAGCTTCTGATTGCGCTGGTAGGACAGGCGGCCAGGTAGTTACCAAACAATAAATGAACGGATTATTTCAATCATTAGTTACCAGAAATTTTTTGGTAGCCTATGCGGGGGCTTTCCTCGCCCTCGGTAGTGCTGCTTGTCGGCAGCGTGATGATGGCATGAGTGCCCAACGCGCACTTCAGGCTGTCATACCAGAAGAGCACAGCGTTGGCTCTTTTACGCTTCCAGCGAAAGAGGTTTCTGGGTTGTGTGTTTATAAAGATCCCGCAACCGGCCTAAAAAAGATACTCGCCATCAATGATACGGATAAGAAACTCCTGGTCATGGATTTTGATGAGCTTACGCGCGGCAGTCTAAAATTCGAAAGCTTGGATTTGAGTTCCTGGAAAGGCAGTCCAAAGCCAAATGGTAGTGTCAAATCCGGCTCACAATGGGAGGCTATCTATGCTGATAACCTTGGCCGTATTTATATCTCAAACGAGGAAGCCGCCACCATTGAAGTGTTTGACTTTAAGCATCAGCAGATGCTCGGACAAATCGAATTAGCATTTAAGCCGGACGATGAGCAATTTTCTGAGTTGAAGAAAGCTTGGGATCAAGACCCAGGCAGTCGCATTGAAGGCTTTACGGTATTGCCGAATGGTCATATTTTAGCAGTCAAAGAAAAAAATCCACCGGCCTTGATGGAGTTTGTTCCCCAAGGGCAGAGCGCTCAAGGGGTTTCAGCAAGTAGTCTAAAAGCTTCCAGCGAAGAGGAGCAGCCTTCTAAGTTCGTTTCCTGGCCAGGTGTACCTGAAAAAAAATTAACCTATTACGCGCGCAAAGTTTGGAGGCCATCAAGTGAGTTTCATGAAGATCTCGACTTAAGTGAGATCGCAATTACGCCGGATGGCCAGATGGCTTTGTTGTCTGACCGCATGCGTGCGATTTACTTTATTGGTGATACTCTAACGCTGAATGAGACGACTTTTAAACGGCGAAAAACCGTCAGTTTACCCTTAGAGATGGAAAAACCTGAAGGCCTTACCTTCATAGGTTTGGACAGGGCTCTGATTGCCATCGACTTAAAAGAAATTAAGGCTAATCTGTACCTTAAGCATCTAAAATAAATTGGTTGTCATGAGCGAAAAGTTAAGGATATTTGATCTATCCTTTCCTTTTGGTGAGCCATTTCTTCTCCCAGGCAGAGATTGCTTCTTTGATCCGGGGCTCTGACACCACAATATTAAGCTTTTTAAGAGAGCCTTGAGTGTTCGCTTGTAGGAAATCCACCAAAGCTCGACTCCCAAGGCGCTTGAACTTAAACGTGTCATAGAGATCACGCATAACCTGCAAGAACCCATCGCGCCCGTTCTGCCCGCGACCGGATCCCTTTGCGAGCTGCTCAATGACCGCGCGCAGGTCAGCGATGGCGGCAGCTCCCTTGCAGTAGGGGGTGTCGTTGAATATTTTTAGTGGATCTGTCTCTGGTGGGTTATTCAAGATGCCCTCAGTGGAGCTGCACTCTTCGTATTTGCCACGGGCAATCTCATTATAAAAACCCGTGAAATAACTCGTTAGACCTTCGCTGATCCAAAGATCACCCCAGTGTTCGATGTACACAGTATTGCCCCACCAATGATGGGCCACTTCATGGGTGGTCGCCTCAGGGGAGATCATCACCATGAGAGAGACACTTTCCATATTAAAGTCCTGAGGCGCACTGGCAAAACCGAGTTTTTGGTAGGGGTATGGTCCAAGGATACTGGACATTAAAATCATTTGCTTAATGCCTTCTTCGGCCTGCTTTAAAAAGTCTACTTTCTCGGGGTGACGCCTTTGCATGTAGTAGACGTAAGGAATTTTCACTGGTGCTTGATCGCACGAGGTCCTTTTTAGGCTTAGTCTATTTTTGGGATCAAAGCAGACCGTGTCTTGAATGACTTCCAAATCTCCAACAACAACGCTGACCCCGTAAACAGGAATGGCTGTCGTCAGGTCCCATTCAAAGTGGCGAAGACCATCACGACCCAGGCCTTTACCGTTTTTATAGTCACCGGATACCAGAGCACCGTTAGCAGCTGCCACAGCAGCAGGGGGGACAGCTAAATTAAAGTGAAACGTGGCCGTATCGGCTGGATGATCATTACTTGGTAGCCAGTAGCGAGCGTAGTAGGGCCAGTTGCGGGTAGCAAAAATAGGATCACCCTTAAAGTCCACACGGTGCATGAGGCCTTTAACAGTGCCTTTACCTGGTTTATTGATTGTGTAAGTTAGGCCGAGTGTGACCTCAGAGCCAGCTGGTAGTTCCCCAGGGAGATCAAGCCTTAAAACTGATCCTGATAAGCCTTTGTCACCGGCTTGTCCATCCAGCACTTTATATTTAATGGTAGAAGGCTTGCCTGACTGAAACATGAATGCTGATTTGATATGGACGGTAGATTTTTCTGTGTGCAGCTTAATGTAGCGGTCCGGTTTTAGGAGTTTGATCTTCAGCTGGGCTTCTGCCGTGACGTCACTAGACTCCATTGAAGGAAAAGTGAGACTCACGTCGTAGTGCTTCACGTCAATTCGCCCATTCGACAAGTGGGGAGCCTTGTCTTCAAGCTCACGAAAATCCGTTGCCTTGATATTGGAATTTTCGTCGTCGGTAAGTTGGGACGTGGCCTTAGGCGGCGTCTTGCAGCTGATAAAACAGCTGGCGAGAACCAGTGCAAAAGTAGGGAAGGCAGTTCGTGGATAATGTCTCATACCAATAAGATTACCATGTGCGGGATTTTGAAAATAAAAATCCGCCCCGTACAATAATTTGCAGAAAACAAAAAACATAAACATCACACAGCGATTGTAACTAGTTGCGGGTTTTTGCGGGCGCTTGGCTTTGTTATTAAGCAGCTCAGCGGTTAAAATTTAGGACATAGCTTTCAAGGTGAATATTTTGGCAACCTAAATGTGCTCGCGAGCACTTTGTGGAGGTACCCCGTGACAACGATGCGATGCTTACGAGGCTTGGTGGCTTTAACGTGGGCAGGCTTTTTAGTAATGGCTTGCGGACGCCCCCTTGAGCTTGAAGGGCAAGGATTTATCTCCTGGGGTGATTCCATGGTCCGCCAGTCAGTAATTGCCAAATCATTGGAAAAAGAACTACGCGTATGCCTTGAAGGTTCCATGAACTCGGCCGACCTGACTCGGGTAAGACTTTGGACTAAGAAAGCAGCATTAACCTGGCTACGAGTTGGTAAAGTGATTGATAACCGTGTGTCTGGTCAGGTGTCATTTTCATGTGACAAGCCTCACATGACCCTTAAGTTAAGGCAAGGAAGCGGCACTTCTTATGCAAGCCCTAGTGTGGCGACCATCTATTTAACACGGCCCTACGGCACGTGGACCCACGAATTCGGCCATGCCCTGGCTGGTCTTAGTGATACCTATTCTGGACGCACGGCCGGTGTTTGCGTAAGTGGGCAGCCACAGTCTCTTATGTGCTGGGGCGCTTACGGTCCAAGGGCTAATCCAGACCAATGGAGCTCTCTTTGGGTTGATGACGTGAATGGGTTTCAGTCCAACTACCGCAAGTTGTTTGGCCGTGAGTTAACGCCTCCTACATGGGCACCAAGTGCCAACTTAGAAGCTCCACTTGATGTGAACCAACCGTGGCCAGGCTACCAAGTGGCGACCCGTGATGAAGATATGACGGGGATCTTATTGGATGAAAGACTTGAGACATCGGTCATCGACTACAGCGAAGATACTGACAGCATCGATCTTTAATTTTGCTTGAGGGGTGAATTTTTTGAGGAACTTGTATTCCCTTAAGTCGGTAGTTGTTTTGGGGCTCTTAGCCGTTGTCGGCTGTAAAGAGCAGGCCAAAAACTCGGCCTCTGAAATGAAATACGCTTTGATGAACCCGCAATATTCAATGCTGCGTGACATCGAAGCAACCAAAGGTAAACTTCCCGTTTGTTTTGGCCTCATTGGTTTTAAAGACGAGGAACACAAAGAGGCCGTTCAGAAGTTTCGCGATCTTTTTATGAAAGCTGTTAATGCTTGGAATGGGCTTCTTTCTGATAATCCCAACTGGCCAATTAAAAGCGAAATTAACTTGGTCATCAACTCCCGAGACGAGCGTTGCCCACGGCCTTCTCGTGGATTTGCCGTGAATGTCTGGAGTGATCCAGAGCAGTTTAAGCGTGAGTTTTGCGGGTCGGCACTAGCAAAAGTATGCGCGAGTGGGGCAAGAGCGGTTGAAAAAACCATCTATATCGGCCCAGTCAACCGCGGTAAGGTCGCAAATCTCTATAGCTACTTTGTTGTGCTTCATGAATTTGGTCACTTGTTGTCCCTCGGTGATACCTATGAAGTTCCCGGTGCTTCCGAGTGGGAGAATAATCAGCCACCATCAGTGATGAATGGCCAGAATGTGCCACCTGATGAGTTTACTGAAGATGACAAGATGGGGCTGTGGGCCATGCTGTCAGCCATTCGCTCGGGCCAAAGAAAATGCGGCGAAGACACCGTGAAAGTCGACATGAAGAAAAATACCTGGGGAAGCCTCATCTGTGACCCACAAGCCGTTCCAAAGGTGGATCACCAGAGTATTCCCGACCGCCTTATGTCAGAAAGCATGATCGCAGCCAACGGCAAGCCAACACCGAAACCTTCGGTCATTGTGCCCGAATCCATGACTTTGACTGCAGAGACCAGCAAGATCGATCTCCCCATCAAGGAAGGCCTTTGGAGTTTGGAAGGTTTTGATCCTAACGAGTACCAATTGCTAGTTCAAAAGATCCTAGGAGAACCTATGGCATTTAGGACCATAGCGTTTATCAATGGTCAGTCGGCGAGTTCGAGGGGGATTTTGTATCGCTGCAAACGTGAAGCTGTTGATGTGGATATATCTTGTACATCTCAGCATTCACCTGACATGAGGCTAAATATTAAATCTTTATTTCAAATGTGGATTCATGGTCGGGGAGTCAACAATCGAAAAGTGGAGTTTATTCGCTCAAAGAGTTCCCTCTAAATTCTCTTTTGATTTGTCAGGTAACAAAAGAAATAGTAAAAACCCCACGTGCTGACACGCGGGGCTCCGATACTTAAGTAGTTATAAAAACTCGCTGGAAAACTAGTCACACACAAGGGCTGTGTTGGCTAAAGGCACCGCCGTTGGCGCACCAGCTCCTCGACCCGTCGACTTCAAGTCTCCCTTTTCGTCGATAATCCACCAGTCATTTGTCGTTCCTCTGCAAAGCGCCTTGTTCGCAGCTAGGTTGAGCGTCGCAATGTATGATGAATTGGTGTTTGCGAGGGTTATAGTAGGGTTGCCATATTCTTTTGTCGGCATCGAGTAGCCAATGGTTGCGAGTGCGTTGCTGTACTGGGAATTCTCGGCAAAGTAGGCTTCTTCAAGTGTGTAAACATTTCCGAGTTTTGTTTTGGCTTCGCTCTGTTTTGCCTTCGCGGTGAAGACCTGGAGTTTCGGCACCGCAATCGCAGCCAAAATGCCGATAATACCGACAAC
>JBIJBX010000163.1:0-5742 GCA_044344995.1 Oligoflexales bacterium
GGGCTGGCCGACGGAGATTGGGGCGGAAACTACTGGAGTTGTAAAAATAACGGCCGCCAGCAAAGACAAAAACACATGCTTGCTCATAAAATCTCCAAAAAATTGCCGTGTACTTATAAGTAGTTTTATCGTATACCCCTTCCGTTTCAAAATCAAAAAGCAACCCAATCGAAAGATCGAGACGTGAATAACCAAAGTTTTATTGCAAAGATTTTTCTGATTGGGCGTCGAGTGACTGCGTTGGCCTTTATCGTGATGCTTCTTGTTGCCAATTTTTGGTTTATATTCAGATTTACCGGTGAGGCCTTTCCGGAATGGACTCATAACTTATTTTTTACCTGTGTCTTTTTCGTCGCCGTGGGCTTTTTTATGATGCTGCCTGGATGGCTTAACCCCTCAAAAATACGAATTGAATCTCAGGAAGATTCGGAATAACTAAAATACTCAGGGCTAAGGGGGGAGATTCTGCCCACCGATAAACTCACCAAGCTCAAGTATATTTAAATTAGAGTGTTGCGATCTTTTGAAGCGAGAGGTTTTCCGAGTGAAACGCTCAAAGTTTGACAAAGATAAAGCTATGCAGCCAACCACCAAGGCAGCAACTGCTATTGCCGAAGGTGCGCGTCAAAACGTGGACGGGGGGCAAAGTCCTTCGTTGCAGGCGATTAATTCCGGCCACACATTTGGAAGACGTACAACTGATCCTGGTTCGCAACTAATCCCGGCGCGACGTATTCATCATGTGTTGGAGCGTGTCCGCGGAAAAAATTTATTGATTTGCATCAAAGGCTATCCTGATCCGGATAACATCGCAGCAGCTCTTTGTCTGCAATGGTTGGCAAGACATCACGACATCCGCACCAAAATTTTACATTTTGAAGAAATATCGCACTATGAAAATCGTGCACTCGTTAAAAAACTTGATATAGAGATTGAGGAGTATGACCCCTCAATGGATCTTACCCAGTGGGATTACTTCGCCGTCAATGATGCACAGAGCTGTGAACTTCCCATTAAGCTGCCACCGCAGTGTCGTTTGCTGGTCTTTGTTGATCATCACAAGGCATTAGGCACCATAACGGGAGAGTTTGTCGACGTTCGTGAACACAGCGGTTCCACTTCGGCGATCTATGCCGAGTACTTGATCGATGGCCCCGCTAAATTTGAAGGTTCATCAACCGAACAAACCAAGATTGCCACGGCAATGATGCATGGAATTCGTTCGGATACTGACAATTTTGCCAACGCGACTCCAATGGACTATCGAGCCAGCGAGTTTTTGGCAAAGCATATGGATAAAGATTTACTTAACCTCATCTCCCGTCAGTCGATCCCGGCTAAGACCATGGATTTGACTCAGATCGCTCTCCAGCGCAAAGACATAAAGGGAACATTTATGTTTGCTGGTGTTGGCTATGTACGCGAAGAAGACCGTGATGGAATTGGACAATGCGCCGATTACCTCTTACACCGTGAGGGCATTGATACGGTCATAGTGTACGGTGTCGTCGGTAACGAGTGGATTGATGGCTCCCTGCGAACGCGCTCCCACACCCTGGATCCAGACAAGTGGATTAAGGATGTATTTGGTCAAGACAAGAGCGGCCATTTTTATGGTGGTGGGCGTAAGGATAAAGGCGGATTCCAGATTCCACTCGGCGTTTTTGCAAACGTCTCAGACAAGGAACTTCTCTGGATTTTAATTAAAAAAACTATTGATGAATTGTTCTACGATAAAATTGGCGTTGACGGTAAGCCAGGCCACGATGACATTCAGGGTGGCAAAGTCTGATCGACGACCCAACTTAAGTAGTCTGAATTTCCTCCACATACATCAATTTCCAAAACACACGGTGTCGTATAACTGTGAATGGCCTTAATTCTTGCTTGGCATTCAGCCGCGCGATTCACGGAAGTTTTGAGAATTAACACCGTCTCGTGGTCGTTTTGCAGCTTGCCTTCCCAGCGATAGATGCTTTGCATGCCCGCAAGGATATTGCCACAGGCAGCCAGTTTACCCTCGACGAGATCCGTTGCAATCAAGCGCGCCTCATCTGGGTTTTTGCAAGTGACGTAGAGGAGTCTCATGGCTTTCATGATGACGGGAGCCCTTTCAATTATGAAATTCAGGTCCAAGTTACCGCCGTTAAAATCTGTTGGCAGATTGGGGCGGTTTTCTACTTACTGCCTATAATATCACGAAATTATTGATTTTTGTGGCGCCTGAGAGGCTTTTTTGGAAGCGCCGGGCTAGCCATTGTTGCGCAGGCTCAAAGTTTTAGCCCCGATTAGGCGTTGACCGCAGCATGACAGCATCATATCAGTGTCCAACGCCCGCTGTGAGAGGACGTTTTTATGGCTGCAACAATCTTATATCCAGATAGCGTTGAGCTCATGGAGCTTTCGGATCGTGTCACAGGTCTTGTGACGGCGAGCTATAGTTTTAACGCGGTAAGTCAGAGTGCTGCCGAAAAAACCGCGATCCAGATAGCCACAGGTCAAACCTTGGGCTACCAACCGGAAAATCTTGATTATTACGCGGATTATGTGGGCCGTGTTACCAAGGCGTCTTGGAATGACGGGTCTGCTGAGGTCAACGTTGTTTTCCCAGCCAAGCTTTTTGGTACCGATATGGCTGGGCTCTTGACGGTTCTATTTGGAAAAATCTCTTTCTATCCAAATTTGAGACTCGACGCGGTGTCAGCTGACGCGAGATATTTGGCTTCGTTACGGGGACCACGATTTGGCCTTGATGGTATAAAAAAAATTGCGCTGAAAGCGGAATCGAAGCTCCCTCTACTCATGGCGATTTTGAAGCCTGGTATTGGTCCCTCCAACGACGTCTTAGCGGAGCAATATGCCAAACTAATTGAGGCAGGCACCGATCTCGTGAAAGACGATGAGACGCGCATTGATTTAACCGTCGATGAAGCTTTGGGCAGACTCGAGAGTGTCTTGACTGCAGCAAATGGAAAAGGAATTTACGTCACACATTTGACTGGTCCAGCCTTCGATTTAGCAAAGCGTGCCAAGCAGATGCAAAATCACGGTGCTAAAGCTTTTTTGTTTTGCCCATTTACTTACGGTCTCTCGGCATTACAATCACTTTGTCAGGATCCCGAAATAAAAGTTCCAATTTTCGCCCATCCAGCCTTCACAGGCCCCATCACAAGTGGCGCCAGTGCAGCTTCGGCTAGAGTGGTGCTGGGTACCATATTGCGATGGGCTGGATGTGACGCGGTTTTATTTCCTAGTCCGTATGGTTCAATTGCTCTACCGAAGGCCGAGGCATTGCACCTTCATCAAAGTTTAACCTGTCAGCAAGGTGACTTGAAAGTCGTTGGATCCGTCCCATCTGCGGGTATTGTACCTGAGCTCGTCTCGTCCATTCGTGAGGATTTTGGCGCAAACGTCATCGTTAATGCCGGAACTGGGATGATGCGTTCCGGTGGTTCCATACCAGAAGGCGTGCAGGCATTTAAGCGTATGATTGAGCAGAGCTTCAAAGTCTAAAAAAATAAGCAACACCCTGGAGTTATTGTTTTCATGACACTGCATAATCCATTTCCGGTCCCTTCGCCGCTCGACAAGATTCTACTGGCTGAATTAGTTCAGGTGGCAAAAGAGTGTTACAAGCGCGGTTGGTCTTGGGGTACGGCAGGAAACTTCAGTTTGCGCGGCAGTAACGGGGTTGTCTGGCAGAGTCCCACGGGTGTTTGTAAGGGTGATTTACGCGCTGAATTGTTTGTCCCGGTTGATCTGGAGACGGAAAAAGAGATGCAGTTTTCGATTCATCGCGCGTCGGCCGAAATGCCAGTGCATGCTGGGATTTATAAATTCGTTGCCGATGCGAAGTGTGTTGTACATACGCATCCTCCGGCACTGGTGGGACTTAGCCGAAATAGGAAAAAATTGACGTTTTCCGGCGAAGAAATGGGTAAAGCCCTTGGGTTGAAGTCCCACACTGAAGCTTTAACAATCCCCGTGCTACCCAATGCAACCCCAGAGGAGATGCTTTCCTACTCGGGAAAAATAAAATCTGGACTTGGTGACACTGCGAAAGTAGTCGTTTTAGAAGGTCACGGCGTCTGGGCCTGGGGAAAAACCCCAAAAGAGGCGCTCGGATTTGTCGAGGCCTTGGATATTTTATGTCAGCAGACTCGTTAAACCATCCAGAAATAGTTGATCTTGGTGTGATGTCCTATGGGGCAGCTCTGGAACAGCAAAATATTTGGCATGGAAAAGTTGTAGAAGGTCATCGCCCAGTCCTTCTGACCGTAGAACATCGTCCGGTGCTTACACTGGGCAAAAACGCAAACCCTGAAAATCTGCTTTTTTCTCGAGATTACTATTTAAAAATTGGTGTGGAATTCTTTGAGACCGAACGGGGGGGTGAGGTCACAGCGCACATGCCAGGACAGCTGGTGGTTTATCCCATTATCGATGTGAGTAAACAAAAACTATCGGTGCGCGACTATGTATGTGCCTTGGAATCTGCGGTCATCGATACACTCGCTTATTTCGGTATTCATGCGGCGCGTGATCCGGATTTACCTGGAGTTTGGGTCGATGGATCTAAAATCTGTGCAATTGGAGTGAGGGTAAAATCCCGCGTTACGATGCATGGATTAGCCTTAAATATTAATAATGACCTTGGTCTGTTTGGTAAAATTGTGCCCTGCGGGATTAGGGCGCGAAGTGTCACCAGCATGTCCAATGTCCTCGATGCAAGAATCGCTTTTGAGGATGTGAGGTCTAGACTGTTGTCAGCCATCGTTAGCCGGCTATACAAAAATTAGGTAACACCCCCAGGCCGAATGCTTATTAAGTCATGTAGTTCATGTTTTTTCGCGAGTCCATAATCGATAATGCTTTGAATTTTAGATGGTAGTGTCGATTTTGGAATTCCAAGCGCTCTCGCAAGGGAACGCATGGAAACTTTACCGCGCATTGAATATTCCGCCCTAATTAGCTCCATGAATAAAATAGCAGATAGTTTTTCGAAGTCTGGGCGAGATGGTTCCTGCCACGTGAGCTCGATTTTTGGTATAGTCGGGAATGGATTTTTTGAGTTGGTTGGCATCTGCGCAGCTGATGTCCCGAGGGCGGAAGACCAGACGCGGTCTGGTATGCAGTTTGGCGTTAAAATTTGATGAACGGCCTTCTCCGTCATTGAACGCAGGCAGTTTCTTAGTTCCCTAATGTTACCCTCCCGCCAATCATAATTATTCAGAATTTCCATGACAGTCGGTGCCAGCGCATAAGGTCCACCGCGCATTGTTTTACAAAAATAGTTAATAAATTCTGAGATTTCACTTTTTCTCTCACGTAAGGGTGGCAAGGCTATTTCTGTCTCCCGCAAACGTTGCCAGAGATCTTTGCGAAACCTGCCTGCCGCTACTAAGTCTTCGAGTGGTTCATTGGTCGCTGAGAGGACTCGAAAATTGACGCCAAAATCCCTTGTGGATCCAATGCGTCTTATTTTTTGATTATCGATCGCTCGCAACAAAGCGGCCTGTGCATCTGAAGGTAGCGTGGCAATTTCATCCAAAAAAATCCAGCCATTATGCGCAGCTTCAATCAGGCCTTTTTTTTCGTAAATAGCCCCCGTGAAGGCTCCCTTAACATGGCCAAACATTTCGCTGACGACAAGGGAAGGAGAGATTGCGCCACAATTGACACGTACAAATGGAGTATTTGCTGGCAGGCAGTTTTCAAATGTGTCAGCAATAATTTCTTTGC
>JBIJBX010000022.1:0-18963 GCA_044344995.1 Oligoflexales bacterium
TTCTGCCGAATTCACGCTCGGGATTTAAATTTGGAAGCGTCGAATTAAAAGACCACATGCAGTTTGATGGCCTGTGGGATCCCTATGGTAACGTGGCCATGGGTAACTGCGGCGAAGAGTGCGCGAAGAAATACGCCTTTAGCCGCGAAGCTCAAGATGAATTTGCGGTGGAAAGCTACAAGAGGGCTCGCGCAGCCATAGAAGATAAAACATTCGAAAAAGAAATCGTCCCCGTCGAGATCGCTAGCCGAAAAGGCACCATCACTGTGACCCAAGATGAAGAACCATTTGCTGCTGATCTTGCAAAGATCCGTGATCTTCGCCCTGCTTTTGATAAAAACGGCACCATCACGGCAGCAAACGCTAGCTCCATCAACGACGGCGCGGCTCTTTTGATGCTGACCGATCTTGAGACGGCAAAAAAAGAAGGTCTAAAGCCAATTGCCAAGATCGTCGCGCAAGCCTCCCACGCCCAAGAGCCAACATGGTTTACAACCGCACCGGTGAAGTGCATCGAGAAAGTTCTGCAAAAAGCAAAACTCACCACAAACGACATTGATCTCTATGAAATCAACGAAGCTTTTGCTGTGGTCGCCATGGCAGCAATCCATGATCTAAAACTTCCGAGCGAGAAGGTTAATGTCTACGGCGGAGCTGTGGCTTTAGGCCATCCGATCGGCGCCAGTGGCGCGCGCGTTCTCGTGACACTACTTACAGCTCTTCGTGAGAAGAATAAAAAACGCGGTCTAGCGACTCTTTGCATTGGCGGGGGCGAGGCTAGTGCCGTGGTTGTGGAAATGATGTGAAGAATTAAATTGGGGACACCCGACTGATTGGCTATTAAACGAGCTGATGATCAATCAATACTCAATCAGTCGGGTGTCCCCAATCGTAAAGATCGGAATCATCATGTCTTTTAAAAAAAAAGATTTCTTTCCCTCACTGGAAAATTTGATCAAGGACGCACCGCGGTCTAAACCGAAGGATCTTGGAGTCCTTGAACCAGAGCTGCGAAGGCCCTGCCCTAGGCCTGACATTTGGGTTCACATATATGCGGTTAACAAGGCTTTAACAGACTGGCAAGCCGTCCGTGGCTGGATTTGTTTTTTTCATAAGCAAAAGGGAGACCCTGAAGGCCCCGATTATTATTATGCTTATGCCTGGGAATCGGATAACGGGATTTGCGTAACCACGGAGATTACATCTTGCGACCAAACCCACTGGAGCATAAATTCACGTGGCGATTATCAATGGTTTCAGGAAACAATCAAATTAGGCAACCCTGTCACGATTCTTACTCCACCCGCAGATGCACCCGAAGGGACCCAAGCATGCTTGTATGGTCGGTGCGATCCATTTATTGACGTGAGTGGGAGTGATCTTTTTGAGTTTTTACAAGCTGAGATCGATCCCGTTCACCGCGCTGGAATTATCGACTGTATCGGTGACATCTTACTAGATTTAGCCCTCAGTAATCCGGACGCCGTTTCAGCCCTTGTAAGAGGAATGAACGAGCACGGCGAGATTTTCCAGTATAAGCAGGCTGTCGACGTGGCGAAGGAGCTTCGGTCTAACTTGAAACAGCATGGACGCGATATGCCAGGACTTGCTGAAATGATGACACACTTAAAAGTTCGGCGAGTAAAGCGATTTGCAGCGGTTTAGCCGCAGTTCACTTGTTATTCCTTTGCTATATTTAAGGCATGTTCATTAGCTTGGTGTCCTTAATATCTTAATGATTACAATAACTTATAATCTTGACGTCCTCAATTTGAGGATGTCAAGATTGCTGTTATTCGCGCTTAAAACCGATTAGCCGCTGCGGCTTGGAGCTGACCGAGACCAATGATTTTATTGCATCGATAATTCCTTGAATTTGCTTATCGTGCTTATCAACCTTACCGTCGAGCTCACCTAGCTTGCGTAGCAATGTGGTTTGGTTTTCGACCAGTGTCCGCAGTTTAACGAATGCTCTCATGATCTCCACGTTCATTTTAATTGCAGGATTGCTATTCAATACACTTGAAAGCATCGCCACACCTTGCTCGGTAAAAGCATTTGGCGGTACACGTCGGCCCCCATGACTAGTGGGAAGATTTCGTATCTTTTTGAGGTGGGCGTATTCATTGGGTGTGAGTCTAAACATAAAATCACTCGGGAAGCGTTCTGAATTCCTTTGAACAGCTTGAAGCAAAGTTTTCAACTCCACCTGATATAATTCTGCAAGTTCGTAGTCGAGAAGCACGCGGAATGCTCTGATTTCAATGATGCGATCTTCAATTTTTGACACAATGGACCTCACCGTTTCCCAAGGCAGGCCCATAATCCTTTTTATAACCATCGTGTCCAGAGACATCGTACATTTGATTGCTTATGTCTTACGAGAACGTCTGAGCACGGCGAGATTTTCCAGTATAAGCAGGCTGTCGACGTGGCTAAGGAGCTTCGGTCTCACTTGAAACAGCATGGACGCGATTTGCCAGGACTTGCTGAAATGATGGCACACTTAAAAGATCGGCGAGTGAAGCGATTTGCTGCCGTCTAGTCATGTAACCACCCGAATTAGCAATGAATTCTACCCTCAAACATCAAACTTGAAATCATGGATTGATTGCATCCACGATCTCGCCGTATAACAGGTCAGTCAAAATTTCGCCTCCAAATCGGCCTTAAAACATATTTCGGCGACAATTAAGCAATGTACAAAAAGCTAGACAAAGAAATTATCACGCCCATGCACATTGAAAAGTCATGTCCTCCTCCCCTGGTGAGCCAAGGGATGGTCTCTGGTGTGGACTACTATATGGACGCAGAGACGGGCTATATGGTCTTTACTGCCAAGTATCTCTTGAAACGCGGTTACTGCTGCAGCAGCGGTTGCCGTCATTGCCCTTATGCAAAGCCTGGAATTTAAATTGGGGGATACCCGACTGATTGGCTATTAAACGAGCTGGTGATTAATCAATACTCAATCAGTCGGGTGTCCCCAATAAGACAAGTTGTACCTATCACCCGTAACCATGTGATAATAATGGTCTGAAATCATTTCAAATATACGGCAGAGGCATAAATAAACATGACTAACGGCTCTTCAAAAAAAATGGGTATCCCCAAAGAATCATTTGCTGGCGAGAGACGAGTCTCTCTTGCGCCTGCCAACGTAGCAGCCATGCAAAAATTAGGATTTAGCGTCACAGTCGAAAGCGGTGCAGGACTAGCGTCTGGATTTACTGACGATTCTTATCAAAAAGCCGGGGCCACCATTGCCGCAAATGCAAAAGATATCTGGGGTTCATGTGACGTCATTATTAAAGTAAGGGCACCGAGTCCGAGCGAAGTCGAAATGATGAAGCCAGGAACTTTCTTAGCAAGTCTCATTGCTCCTGCTCAGAATCAAGAACTTCTTAAAAAACTTGCTCAAGCCAAGATTTCCACCCTAGCGCTGGACTTAATTCCAAGGACCACCAAAGCCCAGAAGATGGACGTTCTAAGTTCCATGGGTAACCTTGCTGGTTATAGAGCCGTGGTCGAAGCAGCAGCTGCTTTCAGCAGACCTTTCACCGGTCAAATCACGGCCGCAGGAAAGATGCCTCCAGCAAAAATTATGGTTATCGGAGCTGGCGTAGCTGGTCTTGCAGCAATTGGTGCTGCAAGGGGTCTTGGAGCCATCGTCAGGGCTTTTGACACGAGACCAGAAGTCAAAGAACAAATTACAAGTATGGGTGCTGAATTTCTTGAGCTTGACTTCAAAGAAGACGGAACTGGTGAAGGCGGCTATGCCAAGGTCATGTCGCCGGAGTTCATCAAAGCTGAAATGGAGCTTTTTGCAAAACAAGCCAAAGAAGTCGACATCATTATCACCACGGCCTTGATACCCGGTGTGAAGGCTCCAGTGCTAATCACCGCGGAGATGGTGAGATCCATGCGCCGCGGCAGCGTCGTGGTCGATCTTGCTGCTGAGCAAGGCGGGAACTGCGAGTTAACTGAGGCCGGCAAGATCGTCATAGTAGACGGAACATCGATTGTTGGCTTTACGGATCTTCCGGGTCGTATGGCATCACAGGCCAGCCAACTTCTCGGAAACAACATGGTCAATCTCATTGATGCCATGTGTACTGCAGGCAAAGAAAAAGTTCCCTTTAGAGTCGACATGGACGATGAGACCGTGCGTCCCGCAATGGTCACTCACAACGCAGACGTCACTTGGCCTCCGCCCAAAAAACCAGCGTCACCCTCACCAGCAAAACAAGCCGTTGCAGCACCCAAAGCAGCACCCGCAAAACCAGCCTCTAAAAGTCATGGCCACGGAGCGCCATCAGAACCTATGGCGGTAGGCAAGGCCACTCTATACTGGCTGATTGCCGCTGGGATTCTATGGTGGCTTGGTAAAGTAGCTCCGACGGAATTCATTAACCATCTGACAGTTTTTATCCTAGCATGCTTTGTTGGGTGGCAGCTGATTTGGAATGTAACACCTGCTCTTCATACACCACTTATGAGTGTGACCAATGCCATCAGTGGGATCATCGTTGTTGGTGCAATGCTTCAAATTTCTGGATCCACTTCGGAAGTCAGTACATGGCTAGCTGTGCTCGCCGTTCTAGTGGCTACCATCAACATTGCCGGTGGTTTTTTAGTAACGCAACGCATGCTGAAAATGTTTAGAAAATAAGGAATAAAACCTGTGTCACCTACTCTACTTACTGTTAGCTATCTTCTCGCAAGCGTTTTTTTTATCTTAAGTCTTGGTGGTCTCTCCAACCAGGAAAGTGCCAGACGCGGTAACGCCTACGGTGTGGTTGGAATTCTCGTCGCACTCGTTGCGACGGCTTTCAGCCCGCTAGTCACTGATTTTACGTTACTAGCACCCTCCATTATCGTTGGTGTGATAATTGGGGCGATTTTGGCTGCAAGAGTTGCCATGACAGCAATGCCTGAACTTGTGGCCATCCTGCACAGTTTTGTTGGCCTCGCTGCGACCCTAGTTGGGATTGTCAATTTCATGCAAGCACCCCACGGTGGCGGAGCTGCTGTTGGTCACGGGGCAATGACCGTGATCCACGACGTAGAGATTTTCATCGGCGTCTTTATTGGCGCTGTAACATTCAGCGGCTCGATCATTGCGTTCGGCAAACTGCGTGGTTCAATTTCAGGTAATCCTCTGTTAATTCCAGCCCGGCACTGGGTCAATGGCGCCATGGTGGTTGCTTCTATTTGGCTTGGCGTTTTATTTGTACAGTCTGCATCGACTGGTGTGGATCCATTTGTGCAAGGCGCGTTGCCAGGAATGACTCCATTACTGTTGATGACATTCCTTGCTGGCGTTATCGGTATTCACATGGTGATGGCAATTGGCGGCGCTGACATGCCCGTTGTTGTATCCATGCTTAATAGCTACTCTGGATGGGCAGCAGCAGCCGCAGGGTTCATGCTCGCAAATGACCTACTGATCGTAACCGGCGCCCTAGTGGGAAGTAGTGGTGCAATTCTTAGCTACATTATGTGTAAGGCCATGAATCGCGGATTCGTGAGTGTGATCCTGGGTGGCTTTGGTACGACGAGCGCAAAACCGGCCGCGTCTGGCGCAGCGCAGGCACCGGCTGGTGAGGTCATTTCGGTGGATGCCGCAGAAGTAGCCGAGATGCTAAAGACTGCGCGAAGTGTGATCTTTGTACCTGGCTACGGCATGGCGGTTGCTCAGGCTCAACACCCCATTCGTGAGATTACAGACATTTTGAGAAAATCCGGTGTGAATGTTCGTTTTGCTATTCACCCGGTTGCAGGACGACTTCCAGGGCATATGAACGTTCTCCTTGCTGAGGCGAACGTTCCCTATGACATCGTCTTGGAGATGGATGAAATTAATGAAGACTTTGCTGGAACTGATGCCGTCGTGATTGTAGGGGCTAACGACGTTGTTAACCCTGCCGCTCAGACAGATGAAGCCAGCCCCATCTACGGAATGCCTGTCCTTGAAGTTTGGAAGGCAAAAACATGCGTGGTGTTAAAACGCGGGATGGCCAGTGGTTACGCCGGTGTCGATAATCCTTTGTTCTACAACAGCAACTCTCGAATGCTTTTTGGTGACGCCAAGAAAAGTATCGATGCGGTGCTGATGGCATTAAAAAACGCCGCCACATCGTGAGATATGGCGGCGTTTTCAGCAATTTATCGGGTAGCCTGAACAACAAGCTTACCAGGAAGATTGCTCAAAATACCTTCGATATTACGAAACTGATCACTGGATAATGTATGGTACGGCTGACCACAACCGGAATTGAAAAACTTGTGTTCCGCTCCAGCTTCGCATTCCTTGCATCTTTTTAGAACTAACGAAATGCTCTCAATTGGGTCAGCACAGATCGTTACTCCGCCCTCTTTGCCACTCTTCAAAGAAACCGTCTGGAGAATTGATTTCAACTTCAGCAAATGATCTTTTGAGAGCTTTATCGTCCTCTCTTTGCATGCATAACCGCTTCCTTTTGAGCACCCGTAGCTCACAACCGCCATGCCTTGCGCCAAATCAAGATCGATATTTGTATCGACCTCCACGTGCTTACCGAAAACAACGCTTCTGTGAAGCTCGACATGTGAGTCATCTGATATTTTAGTCGGCAGGACTTCTGGTTTTTCAATTTCAAAACCAATAGTGACTTCGCCAGATGCAATTTTCTTTAGACGAATGGTCAGGGCTTTTTGTTCGCCGTCTTGAATTTCGAAAAACTCAGTGCCGGTGTAGAGAGGTTGCCCGCTTTTATCGGAAAAGTCTGCGATGGCCTGATACGAACCCGCAGGCAAACGAATGGGAGCAATCTCTTCACCACGTTTAACTTGAATTACACGACCCGCTCCGACCACATGCTCCTCAACAACCTGCTGAGTGGCATGAGATGTCTCAAGCACGGGGACACAATGTTTCCAATCCGGCTTGGCAATCGTTTGAAGTCCAAGGCCTTCACCCACACTTTTAGCTGGACCCGCCTCCGGGAGAGTAAAAACTGGGCCACACCTATGGGAATTACCGCCAACATCCAGTACCGATAAGATGAGAGTTTCAGCGCCCTCAGGAAACTGCTCGCTGGTAAGCTTTAGAGTCCCGTGCCCGTCTGACTCGGCCGTAGCTTCGGTGACTTGTGGACCTTGAAGCTTAATCTCGCCGCAGGCCGCAAAAAGGCCGGCCGCTAGGATCATTGCGAGCCTCGAGATTCCTTTAGAATTCAGACTCATAGACATTTGTTACCCCCTCGTTTGGGATCAGGAGCTGTTATTAACCCCCGACCTGTTAGTATACGTTTCGGTATTTTATGTCTTAAAATTAAGTAATCACTGAACTTTTCCGTGTTCAAGGTGTATACTAATGGGCTAACTGCCTTTAAAATTTGAAGTAAGGGAAAAGGGCAAATTGAAGGGTTGCCACCCTATTTACATCATTCGGGCTTAAAGCCTCAGCTCGGGCCTTTTCAAGAACTGAGAGACAAAGAGCCCTCACCTCAGAGATAACCGACTGATAAAGCTCCGGACTACAAGGGACCGTCACACTCGTGAGAAATCTTTGGTCTACCGGCCACGCCACTGAATCAATTGCTAGATTCAAATTGGCGCGGTGATGACGTTTGACTTGCTCACTGTCAAAGTCCCATTTTGTCAAAATAGCACCGCCCTCAAACCGGCTGAGGCCATCCACGAACTCCAGTTGCTGAGCCCGAAGGAGCAATTCAATGGCCTCATTGACATCTTCTGCTACGACAGGAAAACGGCCTTTTTCTAGGGCTATTTTGACGATTTCCTCGCGGGTTTTACCCTCAAAAAAAATCGCCCCCATCTTGAGGTACCAAGCTAGACTATGACCCACAAGCTGCAGCTGATCACTATCGGTGGCTTCAGGTGTTGGACTCGTTTTAATTAGTTTTCGTTGGTTGCCGAGCCTTGCCTTTTCGACAGGGTCCTTAGAAATATTTTCTTTAAAAAGAAGCTTTAAATACTGCCGATCTCTTGGTTCAGCGCGCATGAGGCGTAAAACTTTTTCAAAAACCTGCGCTGACAAGTGCCGCCTTTTTGTGATCACCAAGTGAAAGTGATTTGGAGCTTTCAGGGACAACTGCTTTGAGACGAAACGAAAAGAGAGTTTTGGATTGCTTTTTTTTGACGTCCAAAACCAGTCGTGAAGATACTCACGATAATCCTCATAATCTAGAATCGTTAGGGAAGCTTCCATGCGCTCCTGGTATACACAATGAATACATTAACTTAGCATTAATACTTAAGAATCCCCCAGTTTTTGTCGATAGTTAAATCGTGGCAGCAGGGGAGCCAGTATACGTATATGAAAATAGCATTTCTTAAACTCTTAGTCACATCTGCGGCAATTAGCTTTGCACTAGCAGCCTGTCAGCAGCCCACAGGTATGCAAGGCGGAATTGTTGATAACGGCAATAAACCAGGTGGATCAACTGGTCCAATTATTCCACTTCCTACGCAAAAAGATCCTGGTGGTGAAGTGGATGGCAAGTCGCCAAATTTTGCCAAGATTTTTCCAGTCCTCGGTGGGCGTCACACGATCACAAGTCTGCCATCTGGATTCTCTCTCAGGCAAGTTAGTAACGATATGACTCACATACTTGATACACAAAATGAGGAAGCCAAGGCTGCTGCCAAGCTATATTTTAACCAAGAAATTGTTTGCCAGGGAGACGGACAAGTCATTCTAAAAACAATCGATGGCGGCCTACTTTTCCACTGTGATGAGGTGCTCTACGAGCTGAATGCAAGTAACGGAGACCGCATCCTTGTTAGCAACGGAAGTCTTAACAAAGACGTTTTGTATTCAATTCTCAGGTCTATAAAATCTCAGTAGCTCTACTGTTTGAAAATCAGATCAGGTTCGACGACTACCCAACCACAGAAAACTACTCGTTTATTATCAGTAGTCTAACAGGGGTGCTTATCCTCTGTATTTGTTACCGCAATTGAGCAAATTTACCAAACTTACAAATTTTGAACCCGCGTTTTTTGAGCGTAAAATACTCTGTAGGATAAAATAAAATTCCTCGTCACACTTTGATTTTAAATCACGTTGGAGAAGTCTCTCATGACTGGCAGCAAGGCCTACTTTCTTTTCATTCCTATAATGGCAGCCTCTATCTCACCTAGCTGTAAATCAAAAAACCCACAAACAACTCCGCAAACTATATACGATGTAAATCCGCAAGAAATGCTTAAAGACCCGAACCCTATCCCGTCTGTGGGAACAGCGGATGAATCACCTCTCAATCTAAACCCAACGAATACACCCTGCATTACCCAAATTTCAACTTACGGCACAGTAGCTGACCGATCATGGCGAGAGGCTTTTAGCAGAGCCGTGATGCAGCGGATTTGTGGAAAAGATCCCGCTACCGCAAAACCTTGGCGCACATCTACGGCTTATAATCCCAATAGCTGGGTCGCAGGAATTAATCTTACAGCCGTCACCCAAAACGTACCGCGGGGAACCGCCATAACTCCGAGGCATGTAGTCTACACGAAACACTACGGCTTCCATGGCCAGGTGGGTCAGACTCTGAATTTTCTTACGATGGATAATCGCGTTGTTTCTCGCAAAATTATCGACGTCAAATTTTTATCTACGAATTTTGATCCTGATATTGCCGTGGCTAGGTTAGACAGTGATCTTCCAGGAAGCATCACACCCATGAAAGTCCTTCATCCTAATGCAACAAACTATGCAGCCATCTTTAGCCCGCTTCTGAGAATTGACCAAGAAAGTAAGGCGTTAATCGTACAAGCTACACCCTCAGGCCCGCAGGGTATCAGGACGGACGCCAGCTTAAATCCCCCAGGCGCCGCATATAGGCTTTACTATGAAGATATGATCAGTGGTGACTCAAGCTCACCTTCAATTCTTCTTATGAATACCAATAACGGCGTCATGCCAATCCTATTCGGCGTCGTAACTTATTCGGGACCAGGACAAGGACCGAGGATGGGAGTTCATTTCGCTCAAATTCAGACCGCTATTGAAAGCTTCGGCGACGCCCATAAGATTGTGACCGCTCCGGAACCAGCTGCACCTAAAGCAGCGCCAAGCTGTTCCGTTACAGCAAGTCGCGTGGGTAGCACAAATAACTGTGCACTGACCATCGTTGGATCAGCCGATGATGTCACTGGTAATCCAGTTGTTACGCCTGCCACGCCTAGCTCTTGGAGTCGTTCTGGAAATACCTGGACTGGACAAAGCCCTTGTAGTTTGAATTCTGAAACTACTTTTACTGCAACACTGACAGGTCTTGGCGGCAAGGGGCGCTCTTGTGAAAGTGGCGTAATTACCCCCGTTGTCGTGCTGCCAACATGCACCGTCTCAGCAAAAAGAAAAGATCAAGGAGACACTTGCGATTTGACGGTCAACCAAACAGCTGGACGCACAGCCGATACTTTAAACGTAAGCCCGTCAAGTGCTGTGCCGTTGACAAGATCTGGAACAACCTGGAGTGGTTCTGGGTCTTGTCCAAAAAATTCTACGACAACATTCTCTGCTACCCTCACCAACCCCGACGGCAAAGGGCCATCATGTGTAAGCAAGACCATACCACCACTTGTTACCCCGCCATCTTGCGCCCTCACTGCTACAAGATCAGGTAACTCCGATAGCTGTACCTACACGCTGACGAGAACATCTGGAGCTGGTACAGTCTCGAGCTTTTCAATTGCTGGTAGTTCAGTGAATTGGAACGGCAATACACCAGCGAGCAATACGATCAAATGTAGCCAAACCAATGACGCGCTCTTTATGGCAACTGTGATTGGCCCTCACGGCACGGCGACTTGTACGACATCAGTTGCAAAGCTGCCGCCACCTGCATGCTCCCTGTCTGCTAGCAGGCAGGGCTCTACGGCATCATGCTCAATAACGTTAACTGGAGCTGGAGTCATCGACTCCACCAAACAACCAGTCGTGGCACCTGCAGCAGTTGGTAGCTGGAGTGCAAACAGCTGGGCCGGCACCGCGAGCTGCGCAACTAACACGGCAACAAACTTTACAGCAACTATCGAAGGACCCGGGGGCTCAAAGGCCAGTTGCACCAGTAACTCGGTAACAGCGGTGCCGACGACTCCAACTCGAAGCTGTCGCGCTAACGCAGTCCGACGTGGGACAACTGGAAACTGTACTCTAACCCTCACCATCACTGGTCAAATGACTGGTAACCCACGCGTCACTCCTTATGCACCACCACGCTGGACACGATCTGGCAACCAATGGATTGGTAATGCAAGCTGCCCGCTGAACCGCGATACTATTTACTCTGTAAACCTGACTGGACCAAGTGGCGGCTGGGGATGCTCAAGTAATAAGGTGACTGCGATCCGTAAATAGCTGATTCGAACACTTTTCCTTGCAGTTTGTGTCTGAGATGGGGCCATTTTTATGCGAGCAAAATTATATTTATTTGTATTCTTGATATTGTGTGAAGTGATTTCAGCTATAACTTTGGCTCAACCAGCCAAAGCTAGCCCTTGGATTTTTCCTGGTTTTACGGCAGGGGCGCGTTCAGGAATGGAACCACGAGCAGGTTTTGATCTATCTGTTCTCAAGAGAGTTGGGGAGGGAGATGGATTTGTCGGTTATGGAGGCATCGCAGGCATATCTAGCTTATCTCCCTATGAATATTATGTTGGACTAGCTGGAGGCGGCGCTTATATGCTTTCAGCTTGGGCGGAGTTTACAGTCAACTTTGTGAACTCTGAATATACGGGTGTTCGAGCCCTAGGTGCCGTTGGACTAGGAATTATGCCTTATATTGCGGTCGGGTATGATAAACGCCCCGATAGTTTGTATGTTGAGGCCGGGATCACAGGGAAAATTCCCATTCCCCACTGAAATCGTCAGCAGGTCGATCTTGGATTTTGAGATCCCGATTTGGGATCTCAAAATATCGCGAAGCATATTGTCAAAAATGGTCGGGTTTGTCCAACAAACTACGAACAGCGCCAACCGCACGATTATATTGAACTTCCATCGCTTTCAACTAAAGGAATTTCCTCAAAAGCCACTGAATTAAATGCTTCAGGCCTCTCTTTGCGCCAAATTTCAAAGCAGCTAAACAAGTCAAAAAGCTTCATCAGAAAGACACTTCTCGAGGCCGGAGTGGCTTTAAGAGATTCGAAAGATGTCCTTGAAGAGGGAAGACCAAGGACACATTCCCATCACACTGGGAACACTCCTTTTGGCTACCGCTGCCTTCGCGGACGTCTCATCATGGACGCAAGGGAAATAGAAATTGTCCAATTAGTTATGAATCTTTGGACAGCAGGGCAGTCCTATTCATCCATCGCTAAACATTTCAACAACCAAGGCATTAAGAACCGAAAGGCGACGCCTTGGGATCATTCGCTCGTGCGCTCCATAGTGGAACGCCATAAAGAAAAACCCTTAGTCCTTGAGGAGGAATAATCATGGGAATCAAATCACTCGTACAAGTCGCAGTTACTCTGGCCATCTTGGCCGTTTCAACAGGCAAACTGCCTCTTATTCTCAAAGAGGTTAGGAAAGCACAGCTCGTGCTATTGGAGGAATCCAAGGCGTCGAGGTGGAAGCAACGATAAGCTACAATCAGGTTACTTAGATAGAACCTCAATGCTGTTGATCTCTCCACGAATATAAGGCTTCAAAGATTCGGTAGTAATCAAAGCACTGGGAGAGTTGTCGTTTTTGAGACATTTATTGAAAAACATCAAAGTGGCTGGGCGCACTACTTTCTGTACATCTGCTCGCGAAGAAGATTCTCTGCCCTGCGCATCACCACCTGTGGAATCAGTGAAATCAAGGTGGCTAGCATTTCCAAGCCAAACAAATAGGTTTTTCTTTTGCATCTCTGGCCAGAGCTTGAATGATTCATAGCGAGCGATGGGAGGCTCACCATTTTGTTGCTTATCTTTTGTTCCGGATATTCCCATGAGGGGCACTCGAAGGGAACTGTAACTCTCTTTTAAAAAAAACGGATCCCCCGGGGCTTGGGGAGAAAGTGCGATTCCACACTTTACTCGTTCGTCTGAGAGATTCGGGCCTAGTCCAGACCCAGGTGCTACTTTTGGCTCAATCCAATCAAGCGCTGGGCGCATTCCAGTCACCACCATGGTAGTGAAGGCTCCAAACGAATGCCCCATGACCCCGACATGACTTAAGTCTAACCGTCCTTTTAACTTTTGATGTTCCTGGTTCCACTGGGTGGCTTGGTTAATAGCAAAGCTCACATCTTTGGGACGTCCTAAGACTTCATGAGAGTCGTGGATCATTTCTTTCAAATTGTGAAGAACGCGAATGCTACTTTTCATTCGCTCGGTATTGCTACCCACATGCTCCACACAAAGAACTGCATAGCCGTGAGAAGCAAGATATTTAGCTTGCGCATAGTGAGTATCCCAACTGCCTCCAGCTCCGTGAGAGATAATCACGACAGGGTAAGGCCCACCTGTAGTAGGCATATGGAGCTTTATGGGAACTTCTCTTCCTGGTGAAGTTTCTGGATTAGTTTTGCCCCGTCGAAAAATACGAAAACGGGCGGGCTTGGGTGTGGCCTCTCGAGTGGAGTCCCGTAATTCCCTAAACTCGAGAACTTCAACTTTTAGGCTCCCATCAGTCGAATAATTCAGATCTGCCGATGCGGCATAGCTTAAGGCACTTCCTGCGAAAAATAAAACGATAAGAGATTTAAACATTTATTTGCTTTCTTAAGGCGCAATCCCTTCAAACCATGTTCGACATTGGTCGTACTCATTACCGTGACACGTAAGATGCCCATCGCTTGGCAAGCTAGTAAACGAACACGTGTAACCAGACGTTGATGCAATGTTAGAACAAAGCTGTTGTACTGGTGCCCCAGGAATAATGTCTTTGGTACATACGGGGCCGGCACTTCCACACTCAAACATTTTAAAGTCTTTAAGGGCATAATTGATTGCAGCAGAAGTAATCGTGTCAGATTGTGCTTTGGTATTGGTGCTGAGATCACAATTCGAATCTGTAGCTCCGGCTCCACAGTACCTCTCCAATCCTCGAGTATAGGAGACAGGTATAGTGCACGAATTGCCGCCTATCGCACCGGTTTTGAGTAGATTAGCTGTAGCCACTTGGTCGTAGCTACCATCAAAAAAACAACCTGCCGTGAAACGAGTCCCCTTCCAGTGGGATTGACTCGCAAGGGACGTGCGAGCCATTAAAATGACTGGCGCTGTGGCTCCGTGGCTAATACCTTCGAATAATAAATATTCGCCGCTCCAGTAGGCTTTTGCCCACTCACCCGAGGTCGCTTCTTTAACAGCAAAATCAATTCGACTGGCTTCATCGATATAGGGCACATCGCCTGAGCCTGTAGGGGTATCAAAGTAGTTGATACAGACTGCTGCGTATCCTCGAGAGGCGTAGCTTGTGAGGGCATTATTGTATCCCGATCCAGAAACACATCCCATTTCACCCCCTGAAAAAATCACCACCATGTGACTGCATTTTGAGCCGGTGCATGCTGAGGCGTTAGTTACTAAGGTGCATTTCTCGGCAACCCCAGAAAGCCCCAAACAACCATCGAGAACTATCTGTCCACTCGCTGCGGGGGGATTTGAAGTACTTTTCGTATTTCGGCAACTTGCTAGCCAAAGAAATGAGCTTAAGAGAAGCAAAACAAAGATATGAATAGCACTTCTGGGTGGGATTATAGTTGATTGAAGCATTCCGTTTCCCCTCATCTGCAGCAATTTCTTCAAATATAACTTGGGGATAAGAATTAGAAAACTGTTTAGATACCCGAACCGAATGTTAGCTAACTGGCTAATTGCTCACAAAATTTTAAAGAGAATGGAGGAGGCGGGTTATTTGAGAAATAGCAAACCGCTATTTCCTCAATGATTTTGCTCTGGCCTGGGATGATGGGTGGTCTTCGGTTTGCCTAAAAAAAATGGTCGGGGTGGGCAGACAAACTGCAAACCACTGCAGCACCATGATTTCATTGATGTTCCATCACCGTCGAAGGCGGGGATTTCTTCAAGAGCACCCTACATTAAATAACTGGACAACTTTGGAGTCTTAATAGCCGACCTCAAAATCTCCCGAAGACATTTCCTATGCAAGCTAGAAGTCTTTTGACGTAGGGATCTTGGATTGCGATATTCGGCGTTCGCTGTCTAAGGAGCAAAACGTGAGAACTCCAGATAATAATCATAGCTTAGTACAGCGCGAGACTATCGTGCAGGCGATTTTGTTTTTTCGCGGCCAAAAGGTCATCTTAGACGAAGATCTTGCGAGCCTCTACGGAGTGGAAACCAGAATTCTTGTACGCAATGTAAAAAGGAATCTTGAAAGATTTCCCCATGATTTCATGTTTCAGCTGACTCAAGATGAGTTTGGCCTACTAAAGAAGCGGCGCCAGCACCCTGAAGAACGCGGTGGGCGTCGATATGCGCCTTATGTTTTTACCGAACAAGGGGTGGCAATGGTTTCCAGTGTGTTGCACAGTCCGCAGGCTATCCAAGTAAATATTGAAATCATGCGAGCGTTCGTACAATTGCGCGAAGTACTTTCAAATCATAAGGAGCTCGCAACGCGACTCGCAGAAATGGAAAAAAACTACGACGATCGTTTTCGAGCGGTTTTTCAGGCGATCTATGCATTAATGGAGACAAAGTCGAAAGCCCAACCGATTGGATTTATTAGAGACTAAAATAGCAATAAAATCGTGATGTTAGAGTTTGAGATCCCAAATTGGGATCTCAAACTCTGCAGACCCTTATTTAGCCATCTTGACCAGTTAAAAGGATCTTAGTTAGATCGTCCCTTCGAAGATATCTCGACGAACTCAGGCGCCAGCTTCAAATTCTCGCCAAAAATCTACAAGTTCTCTATCCGAGTACCTTGCTCCGTGGATTTGCACTCCAACTGGCAAATTATTTTCGCCATTTCCGATTGGAAACGACAGTGACGGCGTGCCAAATAAAGTTGTAGGAACGGTGAAGCCGCCGAGATATCTGCTGTATTCGATTAAACCTCTCTCGGTTTTTATGGGTTTCCCACATTGATCTCTTTTTAGCGCAGAGGACGGGGCTATGGGCAAAATCCAATAATCATACCGATCAAAGAATTTGTCGGCCGCCTGGTGAGCGCGTTCCCTTACCTTCATTGCTTGCTCGTATTCATCCTTTGAAGCGAGCATTCCTGAGATAAAATACCGACTGAAGGGACCAGGCCCTAATCGTCTCAATTGTAGCTTTCCGCAAATATGGTTAACGAGACGCCACCTGAGGAAACGAGGCACAATGCTGGTGTACTCATAACCAGCGATAGTTCCCAACGTTCTGTATAAATCTTCGGGATCTGCCTGAGGATTAGCCATCTCTACAATAAAACCCCTCTTCTCAAGTTTGGATACGAATTTCTGAACGGCCAGTTTAGATTGGCTCTCCAACGTCGCGCTGCCATAGTCCAAGCTATAGGCAATTTTGACACTCGACGTTTTGGGCTTGGAAACTGCGGGAGGGCGGCCGGAGAATGTCTGTTTGAGCATATCAATCATAACCTGCATATCGACCATGCAACGAGTCATAGGACCAATAGAGACCAAGTGCTTCAAACTCGTGGGATGATTTTCTGGCCCCATATCATCAGTTGGAATCCAACCATCGGAGGTCCGGAGGCCGTAGATACCGCAACAGTGTGCCGGGTAGCGAATAGATCCCCCTAAATCTGAACCGATTTCCACAGTCGTTAGTCCCGAGAGAACCGCAGCGGCAGATCCACCAGAGGAACCGCCGGGTATGAAAGCTGAGTTCAATGGATGCACACATTCTGTGTGAACTTGATTTTTTGCATTCCAGTCCAGACAAGTCGTCGGAACAGCAGTACGCCCAATGACGATCATTCCTTGGTCCAAGAGGCACTGAATGATCTTACTGTTGCTTGAAGGACGATAATACTTAAACATCAACATTCCGTAGGTCGTCCTTGAGCCTGCGACCCTAAACGCGTCTTTGATCGTAAGTGGGACTCCATCGTACTGTCCGAGAGGTTTGCCGCTTCTACGACGGTGATCAGAGGCACGTGCTTCCGCTAATGCCTCCTTAGACCGCAACTCCACTACTGCATGAGTCGCGGGGTTGAGACGTTGAATTCTGTCAAGGAAATGGGTCACCAACATTTCGCTAGTCCAGCTACCTTCGGTTAAACCCTGAGCTAGCTGCGTAAGGTTCATTTTTTCAAATTCCATCTTCTTCCCCATAGAAATTCTACTGATTTTTCATTACGCACAACTGTGCGGCGATTAGAAATCGAGTATGCCTCCGCATTAAATCGCCGACTTAAGCTTGTTACTCTAGGATAAGCTTATTATAGCTCGTCGAGGAACACCCAAGCGAGCGACTTCTAAATGAGCCTACTGAATGACGAATCGAGCTAAAGAGAAGTGGCCCACCAAATAGCCCTCAGAGGGCTACTTCTAAGAGATGATCTCAAAATATTTGAGCCTTAGAATTCATTTTAAAATTCGTTTGTTAGAGCAGCTTCCGCTGCCTTCGCTCGTTACCTGTTCGCAGTCGACCCCTCCCCCTCCACGAAGTTACTGGGAAGGGGTCGACTGCTGGGAGTACGCGCTTAGCGGCAGCGGGGAAAAAAGCCTCGGACAAAAATTGCAGGGCAGATCTGCCGGCCATATTGATAGCGTCAGAAATCGGTATTGGCTTGAGAAGAGAAATGAACAGCAACCGGGATGGAGAGGTTTTTGGTTTGCTTATTGTCAAAAATGGTCGGGCTGGCGGGATTTGAACCCACGACCTCACGCACCCCAAGCGTACGCGCTACCAAGCTGCGCTACAGCCCGACTTTTCTGGAAAAATTTAAATTTGGTAAAAACCCAAAAGTCCCAGAAGTCATCAAAGTTAGCACGTCGATCCCAAGCCCGTCAACGATTTGACGCCTTTTGGGCATTTGGTTCCCCCTCAAACGGAGGGTAAAATTATAGCAGCGCGTTCATAATTTCTGGGCATTGCGTAAGGCGTTGGGCTGCCACCTTTGAGAGCACCCCTAACTTTGACGCATGGTCACCAGGACGGAATTGGGGAAGTCATGAAGACCAAGAGACAGATAGCAAAACTGGGCAGTACCCTCGCAGGTCTTTTATGCTTTAATTTTTTGATGGAATCCTCAACAGCTTTCTCGGCTGTTCGCATCAACTCATTTTCCTCGAAACCACGGCGTGCCGCCGTCGATCAAGAGTTTCCCACCGATCCTTTTGTTCGCAGACAAGTGCGTTTCTGGGAAGCTATCTTTCAAAAATATAAATCAAATAGCATAGTGATTCACGATGTGGACGACCCGCTAGCCATGGTTGACGTTATTGACTTTGATCGGTACATCACCAATGACGGTAAGGTCACATCCATTGGAGATAGTGAACAAACGACACTCGTTAAAAAATACATCGACCGCTACAACATTGCCGTCGAACGATTCGTGAAGTTAAAAGACGAAGCCCTTAGGTTTGGGGCCATCGAGCAACGACTCTTTGAAGTTTACAGCCGCGAACCTCAGATGCTGGCCAAACTTTACTCTGGAAATATCCGATTCCGCGGCCAAGGAGGCCTTGCGGATACATTCATCGCTGCAGCCAACAGAGCTCAAGACTATCTGCCCTATATGGAAGAAACCTTTATAAAGTATGGCCTTCCTGTAACTTTAACAAGACTTCCATTCGTGGAGTCCATGTTCAATCTCAACGCCAAGAGCAAGGTGGGAGCGTCTGGCCTTTGGCAATTCATGCCAGAGACGGCCCGAGAGTACATGTATGTGGGACAATTAATCGATGAGCGCAATAATCCTTTCAAGGCCACCCATGGTGCGGCTCAGCTGTTCATGACCAACTACAAAGAGCTAGGCGCCTGGCCGCTGGCTGTCACGGCCTACAATCATGGACGCGGCGGCATGAGTCG
>JBIJBX010000165.1:0-5679 GCA_044344995.1 Oligoflexales bacterium
CTTTGAGAATCATGATCTTACAAAACGGACAGACACCTCCATACTTGGTTTCCCCATTGGTATCAGTCGGCTTTGCGGCAATTATGCCTGCGACGTGTGTCCCATGATTACACTTTGCCCTATCATTCCCATCGCCGCACGCCATGCCCGGTCCCGTTGACTGATTGGGCCAAACCTCACCGTTTCCTAGTGATCCCTTGGAAGGCGCAGTCGTGTTACAGCCATGAAGATCATCCGCGCAGCCGGCCGCGCCGACAGAAGTATTCGTCCAGATGTTATCTTTAAGCTGCGGATGCTCATAATCAACACCACTGTCCAATACCGCGATCAAAGTATTGGCGTTTAATATGGCGTCTTCAGATTGCGCACCGTCTATGGAGCCAGCCCCCAAATCTCTGAGGGCACTGGGCAGGTTGATCTCTTTATACCAGGGTTGGAATGCGTCGTAATCTGTCGACCACTTATTCAGCTCCCCTGCTGAAAAGCGCGAGATCTCGTTGGGCTCGGCAAACCATATTCTTTGGTCGCCGTCCCACTGCTCCAGAAGGGTTTTGGCAGACTCCTCAGAATCGAAATCAATGCGGGTTAAGACTCCCGCCGAGGAGTCATCAGCCGCGCCATCAAACAGCGTCGAGAGTAATTTTGGGGCAGAAAATTCAGGCTCCCACTCCACGGCCCGCAAACTACTCATATCGACCGCTGACAGTATCTCAATGCCTCTCACTCGACTGTCATGTAAAAAACTTTCACTTAATTTTACGTAATGATGAGCATACTCTTCACGAAACGTGGAAAAGAAAAGGTTAGACTCGGTCCGCTGTTCACGGAACATGACCAAATAACTCCCGGGAACTCGCCCTTGGGACTGCGGATTTTCTGAATCTGCAAACCTTAAGGAGGGAGCCTCAGCTTGGTGCTCCGACATAAACTCGGGACCAAACTGACCACACGCCACCAGGCAAGATATGCCTATCAAACTGGCAGCAAGGGTTGATAATCGCTGATTGTTAAAGACTTTCATGTGGTTATTTGACCAAAATCCCGAAGAATTGGCAAACCAGGATAATTTGTGCTTTTGCTAGGCAAACACTGCAAGTTCATTGCTTGCAATAGAGGGTCAAGTTATGATTAAAACTGAGGAAATCGGGGAATTCAAGGGGTCTTCTGACAAATTCGTCAGAGCCATAGACAAAGTTCTCCCAAACAAAGCGAGAGCGCGATGTCAAAGTTGTTTGTAGTTTCCGCGCCATCGGGAACGGGCAAAACCACTCTTAATAATCGATTGATGAGGGATTTCCCGATCCTAGAAATCGCGATCAGTCATACGACCCGCAAAAAACGCGAGGGCGAAATCGATGGATCCAGCTATCACTTTGTAACCCGCGACTACTTTCAGACGATGATTCGCCACGGCGAGTTACTCGAATGGGCCGAGGTATTCGGAAACTTCTACGGCACAAGCCGCAGAGAACTCGACAGGATTTTCGCAAAGCAACATCACGCCCTTTTGGAGATCGATGTGCAAGGGTGTCAAACCATTCTCCGTTCAAAACCGGATTCCATAACGGTTTTCATTCTCCCCCCGTCTATTGAGGCTCTGTGGCACAGGCTTGAGCAACGCGGGACTGATAGCGAAAAAGAACGATGGAAACGGCTCATAGCGGCAAAAAAAGAAATCGCCGCAGGGAATTTATACGAGCACTTTATTATAAATGACCATATGGAACGGGCCTACGCGGAACTGAAATCCGTTCTGATCGATGGAAAACATTCACAGCTTAGCAAAACAGAAGGCATGCAGCTTTGCGATAAGCTCGTGGAAGAATTCGAGACATCTCCACTCCTACAAAGCCTACGAAAAAAGTTTGGGCATTAGGCGAGATTATTTGAACGAGCAGCCCTGAAACGGCAACGCGGCGAATAAGGAATATCGATGGCCGAGATGGCGACCAAAAAACCAGAAGAACTTTACGGTGAACTCGCCACGATTGTCGCACAAAATATTCCCAATTTTCAGGAACCACTGCTCAAAAAAGCCTTCGAGTTTGCCTACCGCAGTCATGGTGACCAGAAGCGTTACTCCGGAGAACCTTACGTCACACATCCGGTTGAGGTTGCATCGATTGTAGCGACCTTCAAGGTCGACCAAGCCAGCGTCATCGCAGCTTTACTTCACGATGTTGTGGAGGACACTGACGTAAATCTTGAAACCATTGCGCGCGAGTTTGATCCAACGATCGCGGAGCTAGTTGACGGATTAACCAAAATCGCGCGCATAGAGTTTCGTTCAAGTCAGGAAAAACTCGCAGAGAATTTTCGGAAAATGGTCATGGCTATGGCCAAAGATCTGCGCGTCATCATCATCAAATTGGCAGACCGCCTGCACAATATGCGCACCATCAAGGCCCTGCCTGAGGCGAAACGCCAACGAATCGCGCAAGAGACGATGGATATCTACGCGCCGTTGGCCAACCGATTGGGTATGTACGGTGTAAAAAGTGAGCTGGAAGATCTTTGCCTGCGACAAATCAAACCTGAAATTTACACAGATTTGAAATCAAAAATCTCGTCAAAAAAAGCCGAGCGCGTCAAATACATCGACGAGGTCCGGGAAATTTTACTTGCCGAACTCCATCGCTATGGCTTCACTAAAGTCGAGGTTCGCGGTCGACCAAAGCACTTTTATTCAATCTATAAAAAAATGCATGACCGCGGTCTGCAATTTGAAGATGTGCATGATCTGTTCGCGTTTAGAATCATCGTCGACTCTATCAAAGATTGTTATGAGGCTCTCGGCGTCGTCCATGCCATGTGGAAGCCAATGCCCGGACGGTTCAAAGACTATATTGCCATGCCCAAAGCGAATATGTACCAGTCCTTGCACACGACTGTAATCAGACCAAGCGGCGAACCTTGCGAAATTCAAATTCGCACCAGAGAAATGCACGAGGTCTGCGAATATGGAGTGGCCGCGCACTGGAATTATAAGGAACGCGGATCGGCCATCACAAAGCAGACGCCTCAGTCTCAGCGCATGGCTTGGCTGAATCAAATCGTTGAGTGGCAAAAAGAACTTAAAGACCCGGACGAATTTCTAGAAGCGGTCAAAGTTGATCTATTTGAAGAAGAAATTTTCGTCTTCACGCCAAAAGGTGATGTCATTCAATTGCCTTCCAAGGCGACAGCCTTAGATTTTGCTTTTGCGGTCCATTCGGCAGTAGGACAATCGACAGTGGGCGCTAAAGTCAATGGACGCATGGTTCCAATAAAAAAAGAGCTTAAAAGTGGCGACATCATCGAAATTATCACCGCCACCAAGCAAAAACCAAACAAAGACTGGCTCTCCTTTGTTACCACGTCGAGGGCAAAAAATCGTATACGCGCCTACTTGAGAGGCGAACAACGGGAGAAGAGTAAACAGCTGGGTCGAGACATCCTGCAGCAAGAGCTTTCCAATAGACACCTTGATCTGGAAAAGATGGAAAAAGCTAACGAGCTGGCCGCCTTAATCAAAGCGTCCCGTGAAAACTCACTGGACGACATGTTCATCGCCATTGGTTATGGGAAGTTGAATCCGGAAGATCTCATTGCCCGCGCTTACCCGCAAAAAACCCTCAAAACCCTAGCCGAAGCTGAAGCTGCTGAGGACGAATTACCCAAAGCAGACGGATCTGCAAGCGCGAAAAAGTCAGGAAGGAAAAAGGGTATTTTGGTTTCAGGGCTGGACAACCTCTTAGTGGCACTCGCTCGGTGCTGCAACCCTTTGCCTGGTGAAGATATTGTGGGTTTTGTAACGCGTGGACGCGGCGTCACAATTCACCGGGTCGACTGCCCGCGAGCACGGGATATGGACCCCGCCCGCAGGGTTGAAGCTTCATGGGGGCATCAAACCACCCCGGGTGATGAGGCAAACTTCGCGACACATTTAAGAATTGTGACCATCGACAAGCCAGGGATCTTGGCTGATATTACTGCGATTATCAGCAGCACCGGGGCCAATATACACAAAGCCCAGGTACAGGTTGGCAAGGATGCCATGGGTTACCTAGATTTTGAAATCATGGTCCGCGATTCCGCCCAGTTGCAAATGATGATGCAAAAGATAGAATCGAATTCCGCGGTCATGCGAATCGAGAGAAAAGTTCCAGGCTATAATGTAAAAAAACGCAAGATAAAGAGAAAGGTTTGAGCATGTTGAAAAAAATCGACCTCATCAAGTCCCTCGCGATCAGCTTCTACTTGTGCGCCTCCGGCTCGGTCCTGGCCGCAGGTAAGGCCACGGTCGAAGTTACCGCAAAAGTACAGGCTGATAAGCGTGTGGAGTTAACATTCAAAACCCTGCCCAACGCGGATCTTGCCATCAACAAAGAAGGCCCTTGGAAACTTGAAGTTCTATCGTCGGGCAAACTGAAATTCGACAAAAAGGAGTTCAAGCGCGGGGACTGGAAAGAGGACATCGCCGGATTTACTTTATTAAGCTCACCCGCTAAGACGAAAAATGAAAAGGTTAAGTACAAGCTCACAGCTTTTATCTGCACGAAGGACAAATCACAATGCTTCCGTGAAGTTGTTGAGGGTGTGGCCAACGTCAACTGGTGAGATTTTGGGAATCAACTCCCATGTAATTCTGGAAGGACTGCTGGGCTAACGATGAAAAACAATAACTTTGTCCCACCCGACATTGAATCCCTAAAACGGAATGTGAAACGGCCCTCAAAAGCGGTTGTAACAGCCGGCATGCCCTACGCAAATGGTCCCGTCCACCTTGGCCATCTTGCGGGAGCCCATGTGCCAGCCGATATCTACGCGCGCTGGCTACGTATGCTTATTGGTGCTGAAAACGTGCTATTCGTTTGTGGTACAGATGATCATGGATCGACCAGTGAACTGGCGGCTCTACAAGCCGGAATGTCGATTTCAGACTTCATAAAAGGCATCCACGACCGGCAAGCAGCCACCTTAAACCGCTATAATGTCAGCTTAGACGTCTACACCGGCACATCGCGTCCAGAGTGCTTTCCGATTCACAAAGAAATATCTCAAGATTTCATACGAAAAATGTATCGCAATGGCCTGCTTGAGAAACGCACCACCCAGCAATGGTTTGATCCAAAGTTGCAAAGATTTTTGCAAGATCGCTTTGTTCGTGGTCAGTGTCCCAATTCAAAGTGCGATAATGATAGCGCCTACAGTGACGAGTGTGATCGCTGTGGTTCACAGCATAGCGCCAGTGACTTAAAGTCACCGCGCAGCGCTTTAAGCGACGCAACACCTGAGCTACGCCCAACAGTTCACTGGTGGCTCGACATGTGGAAAGTTTCCGACACACTTCGCGAGTGGGTCCAATCGAAAGAAAAAACCTGGCGTAGTGCCGTTTACCTCGAAGTCATCAATACTGTATTGCCAAGCTTGCGATTTGATAATACTCACGAGCCCGAATACAAAAACCTAAAAGACACTCTGCCAAAGCACAAAAGTAAATATGCTGCCGGCAAAAAAATCATGCTCCAGTGTGAAAATAAAACAGATCTCTTAACAACCAGAGAACTACTTGATAGCAAAGGGTTTCACACGGAGCTAGTCGACGGATGGGCCCACCGGGCGATCTCACGAGACGTAGCTTGGGGAATTCCTCTACCAGCGGATATTGATCCGGAGATGAGCGGGAAAACCTTGTAC
>JBIJBX010000030.1:0-16172 GCA_044344995.1 Oligoflexales bacterium
GTTTTCCAAGTTCTCTTAACGCCTGCCGCATTACGACCCGCCAAAAAATCGGAGGTCAATTAGGCTCGCCCGTGCGCGGAGATCAGCACTCTGCCACTCCGGCAATTCATCTAGCCGGCCATTTTCGAGTAAAATAGCCCGTGGGCAAAGAGCCGCAGCCAAAAGTGGACTATGGATGCTGATGAGTGTGGTCTTTTTTTGTTCGGAGCGATTATTTATAATGGTTTCCAATGTTCTAGCGTTAACAATATCAAGAGCGTTGAACGGTTCGTCCAGTATCAATAGATCTGGGTTATGGAGCATAGCAACCGCAAGGCCAATTCTTCGCTGCATGCCATGACTTGTTTTGCATAAGGGTCGTCGGCGCCAAGTCGTGGCATCCCAGGTTTTAAGTTGTTCTTCAACACGCTGTGAAGGGTTTTCTAGTCCACGAATGTTAGCCGTATAGGTCAGGATTTCCTCCGGTGTTGTCCAATCCGGTAGGGTAGATTCTTGGGGCAGGTAGCCAATATTATTTCGAGCCTCCACAGCATCTGGGCTCATGTTGAGGCCAAAGACTTTCAGTTCTCCCTCAGAGCGGTCGTTCGAACCTCCCAAGAGTTGAAAAAAAGTACTCTTGCCTGCGCCGTTTTTACCGAAGACGGCGATTGTTTCGCCGGGCTCCGCGAGGAAGTTAATTGGGCCTAAGGTGAATCCAGTGGTCCATTTTTTTGTTAAAAGCTTTGCTTCAATAGTATGATGCACGTGCAAACCTTCCCTCTTGATAACGATGGGCTTCATGCCCCAACAACCATATACCCGGTACCAGAATTGGTAAGGCAATCACAGCTGTACCGATAAATATACCGATCAGAGTGAGCATAACGATGTTCGTCGCGATCTGCCGGCCGTCAATTTGCAACACGAAAGCTGGTGCAAGCCATACTGGAAATGCCGCCATAGCCGCGGCGATCAGGGCGTTGACCGCCATGTGATCCAGCTGGAGTGTTTGCTGCCCAGCGTGCCTCAGATAAATAGCACAGAGGTAGACAACCATTGAGGCCGTCATGGAGACGAGAAAGCAGCTGACGGCCCATTTTGTGAAGATTTTCTGCCACGCATTGATCCATTGCCTGTGAGAAATGGCTGCCTGGCGTTCAAGCCAGGTAAAACGAAGATCCTCTTCGATGACGATTGGAACGATCCAGGACAGAATAATCCCTCCGAATAAAGACGAGAGTTGGGTGAGCTCAACGGGTTTTTCGGTTAAAATTGCTGCCGGACCGATGACAATTAATATCCAGGCAAGTAAGCGGAGGCCCGCTCCTCGCCATTCGTGGCCTTTGAGCCGACGCTCGCGCCAGGTTACCAAAGAAAAATTCTGATTTGTGACATGAAGTCGATCGTCTTCAGTTTTTGCAAGATCTGGTTTCACGATTTTTTTACCAGATATGAGCATTGACACCATGACAACAGCTGCCACGCTGAGATAGTGACCAGTAGTAAGCAAACCGAAAAATGTTTTGATCAGTACTGTTGAGAACAAATTAGCTATGATGACGATGGAGCAAAAAGTCATATTTGAGCCATGGCGGATCGCGGTCCTGCGAATGGCTAGTGACTGAAGGTACTGGGTCCAGCCATTAGCGTTGAATAGTAAATTATCGCACCATTTATAAATGGTAACACCCGCGCCCAGAATTAATACAAATACGAAATAAAAGCGGATACTTTCAGCAGCATCTGAATTTGTTTGAGGAAGTTTTTCTCGCAGGAAATCACCGAATATATACATAAAAAGAGCCAGAGTAACGCAAGAGCCTATTGCAGTTGTGAGGAGGTGGCCCATTGAGAAGGTAAGTCGGCGTAACTGTTGTCGTAGCAACGGCACGACCACAGCTAGGGTGATCCTCGTATCACCTGGACTGGTTATGTCTGTGGAGTGGTTACGCATTCGGAATCCATTGGATGGAGATCTCGGTGCCGCGTCGCTGACGTTTGATTGTTGTAGCCTCGTTAGAGGTGGTAATCAGCTTTGATTCCATATCTTGTAACAGACTTGAAGTCAGTAAATAACTGCCAGAAGACTCCGTCGAAAAAGTATAGAGGAAACTGATTTTAGCGCGCGATTCAAAGGCGCCATCATCACCGCCTCGGCCATTTGTCAATTGCCAGAGACGGTAGTATTGTTGCACACCCGTCATAACCCCAAAAACTCTGCCGCGATAACCCAGGTAAATATGCTGCGGGATCATGATGTCAATTGCCAAACCATCGGTTCCAAGTCTTGACCACGCGAGCTCCGGGATAAAGAGCGTTTTGCCGCTTGCTGGCAGTTTTAACACATTGATTCCTACCCACGAATATGTTGTATCGCTCGGACGTAGGCGCAGGGCTGGGGCGGCTTTAACTAGATTAAACAGGGTGCGCGCATGGATTCCTGGCTTTTGATTCCAAGTGCCGATCCGGTTGAGGTCAATGCGCCAAGCAGGTTCGCCTTCGGCTGCATGGTGGAGAAGGCCGATGCCAAAGCGTTGGTCGGCTTGAAAAATATCAGCAGTCATTTGATCTTCGTAGCGAACAGTAAAAAAAGGCATCGTCATCCAGAGGGCGACCGGAATGGGCGCATCTACAACTAAGCGGCGCTCCCTTTCCATGCGTTCAATTTTTTGGCTGCCATTTACTCCAGTTGAGGGAGTAACTTCGGAAATATTGCGCCACGATGTCCAGCCCAGCTCAGGTCCTCGTAGTGGTTCAGAGGCTGACAATCTGGTTGAGCACAAACAGAGGATAATGATTGCGTATCGAATGAGCATGATAAAATATGTTACTTTGAGTTGGGAAATAAGCAATCAACTTTAGGGTGTTGCGGGGTGAAAATGACAGCGAAAAAAGATATGGTCGAAGCAAAAAAAATTGCCGTCATCTTGAATGGGTGCGGGCATCGGGACGGATCCGAGATCCACGAGGCTGTGTTGACTTTACTTGCCATCGAACAGGCGGGAGCCAGCTGGGAGGCTCTTGCATTGGATAGGAATCAAGCATCGGTTTTGAATCACCTCGACGGTTCCGTTGAGAAGAACAGTTCGCCAAGAAACATGCTCAATGAATCCGCGCGGATCGCACGCGGTCGGATAAGAAAACTGCAAGATGTGACGGCTAAAAATTACGATGCCGTGATCATTCCGGGGGGCAGTGGCACAGCCAGTAACCTCTGTGATTTTGCGGTCTCAGGTAAAAATATGAGCGTAAATCCTACCATTCGAGACTTACTGGTGGATGCGCACGGTCTAAAAAAGCCGATCGGAGCGATCTGTATTGCGCCAATTTTGCTGGCCGGCGTCTTTGGTAGGATGGGGGTAAAGCTGACCCTCGGTGATGCTCGCGGGGGCGCAGCGTTGGCTGCAGAGGCTATGGGAGCAATGGTCCGTGATTGTCGTGCTGACCAATGCGTTGTAGACGAGGTAGCTCGCGTTGTGACAACGCCGGCTTACATGCTCGACGCCACCATGAGGGATATTTCAAAAGGAATTAGTTCACTCGTCAACGAGATCATCCGCCTCATGGAAGATGACGCTAAAAAAAGTTAAGACAACTAAAAATTCTTACTTCAGGCAACCGGCAGTGGCAAACTCGGCTTCGAGATCAACATCCATCTCGGTGCAGACCAGGCCGTACCGCCAGAGGTCGTGTTTACCGAAATCCGGCAGGCCCCATTTAAATTCCAGCGCCACATCACGACCAGAAATGGTCAGAACGGCTTTAGTTCCTTCCTTAATTTCTTCGGCCATGAGTAAACCCACGCCGTGCGAGCTAATATCAAAGGGCTTGGCATCCATAACTTTCCCGTTCACAATAAAGCGCCCTGGAAGTAGGCCGGTGAGCTTCTTGCGCTCAGCCATGCGGCGTTCTTTTAATTTCAGTTGATATTTAGCCATAAATCCCAAGCCCCCCCGCTTCAACACCAAACAGTAGCCGCTCCCTTAAGGCGAACGACTTACCGCTGATATAAGAGATCTTCGGATTTTATCCGGCTGGTCTTAGCTTTGACTATAATCCTAGTAAATACAGATGGTTATATAGGGTTAAAAAATATACCTACGAGCCCCTAGGCCGTCACAACAGAGCCTTTGGTTAAATTGCTGTAATTTCGTACAATAAAGGACGGAGAGCTTCGTAATAAGGGCTTTATCATCTCGGGAATGCCTTCATCCCCCCCAAGGAGACGCACGTGTTAGCCATATTCCCAGAAATCTCTGCGTGCGCAAAGTCGGGCGACATCGAAAAACTCGTGTTGATGGTGAGGCAGTACTTTGTCCCAGAATCGGTGTCGACTCCGTGTTTGGATGTCTATGCACTGGTGACGAATTTCGGTATCTCGGTTCGTGCGGAATTTTTGGATTACTCGGGCGCGCTCGCCGTGGGAGATGCACGGGGTGAGATCAAAGCCAGTATCGTCGTGAATCGTTCGTCAGATCGAGAACATCAAAACTTTGCACTGTGTCATCTGCTCGGTCATTTCATTTTACACGTTCAGCCGATGCTATCGCGCGGTGATTGGAAAAGTTCTGGCTTCAAGGAAAGCGTTTGCCCGTTACAACGATATGCTTTTGCAGATGGACTTTCCGGCATGTCTGCTCAGGAATTTGCCATGGAAGATTTGGCTGACCGATTTGCGGCAGCACTGTTGATGCCATCAGATCTACTGTTGAAAGTCGTGCAGCGTTCTAACGATGCGGGCAAGGTAGCGCAGGTGTTTGGCGTTACCCTTGAAACGGCTGTGCGCAGGTTGGATGATCTTGGGCGCAAAGGTCAGGACAATCGATCCTCCAGGCAAGGTGCCATTGGCAGTAAGACCGTGGTCGATACACCGAAGACGGATGGGCGCAATTCCGCTGGGTCTCGCAGTCATTTAGATGTTCCGGAAGCTCAGCTCATCCGTGATGTCAATCAACCAGTGCCACCGCCGTCAAGAGCGGTGGCAGCCCATAGTTACAGTGATGTGGCTCAGGGCGAGTCAAAGCCTCGCAACGATGAAAACTCTGCAACGGAACTGAAAGGGATGGCCCGCATTCGTGAGCTTGCCCGTAAATTGGATAAGTTTGGTGACAAATCGAGGTAACGATAAAGATCCCATGCAGCACGGTGTAAACGCTGAAATGCTCTGGGCTCCGCGTCCGCAGCAAAAAGCCTGCGCCATGCAAAAATTCATGGACCGGATGTTTGAGGAGCAAAAAATCTCCCAAAGCAACTGGCAAGCGCTTTATCAATGGTCGATCCGGGATACTAATGACTTTTGGTGGAGTTTAAGTGATTTTGTCGGGATCAAATGGATCCAAAAGCCAAGTCTAGCCTTTAAGGCGGGAGCGAATCTCAGAAGTGGGACTTGGTTTGAACATGGCAAACTCAACTTTGCCCAAAATCTCTTGCCCGCTCCGACAAACGACATCGTCCTCATTGCTATTGCTGAGGCGACGGCGCGACAGGAGTGGACGGGTCTCAGACTTTGGAATGATGTGGCAAAGTGTGCCAAGGCTTTGACTGCGGCTGGTGTCGAGCCCGGTGACCGGGTGGCGGGTGTGTTGATCAATGGTCCGGAAGCGGTGATAGCCATGTTAGCCACAGCGGCGATCGGTGCCATTTGGTCTTCGTGTAGTCCTGATTTCGGTTCGCGTGGGATCAAGGACCGACTGTTGCAAATCAAGCCTAAGGTTATTTTTGCCACCGCATCCTATGAATATGGCGGAAAACGCATCGCTAATTTAGTTCAAACATGCGAAGCCGTTGTGGATTTGGTGCCAAGTCCGAAAATCGTCGCAGTGGATCATTTTAATCGAAGTAGCGATGAGTTTTCCCACTTTTGCCGAATGCCTTCCGCTGATGATTCGAAGCCATTAACCATTGATTTTGTTCCGCGGTCTTTTTGTGATCCCCAATATATTATGTTTAGCAGCGGCACGACGGGGCTGCCAAAATGTATTGTCCATGGGGTCGGCGGCACACTTCTGCAGCATAAAAAAGAATTGATGCTACATAGTGATTTACGGTCCAAGGATCGAATGTTCTTTTTTACAACCTGTGGTTGGATGATGTGGAATTGGATGCTGTCGGCTCTGTCGGTTGGATCAAGTATCGTGACCTTTGACGGCTCGCCGGCATACCCGACTCCCGAACTACTCTGGGATATTTGTCGCCAGGAGGGCGTGACTCATTTTGGCACCAGTCCCAAATTTATTTCTGTTTGTAGTCAATATGATGCGCAAACACCACTAGTTCAAAGGAGTTTGCCAACGTTGCGAACTATCCTTTCGACAGGCTCTCCTCTACTACCGCAGCACTATGATTGGGTGTACCGGCATTTTCCTGACGTGCATCTAGCTTCAATCAGTGGAGGTACCGATATCATCGGTTGTTTCATGCTGGGTAACCCAATTCTACCGGTATATTCAGGTGAAATTCAGGCGCCTGGTCTAGGTATGGCCATTGAGAGTTGGGATGAGTCAGAGCACCCCGTGACCGGCCAAAAAGGCGAGCTTATTTGCCTGAAGCCATTCGTCTCAATGCCGGTCGGATTTTGGAATGATCCGAACGGTGAACGCTACAGGAAGGCTTATTTTGACCACTACGGGTCGCGTGATGTTTGGCGGCACGGTGATTTTATTGAGATGACCAGGCACGGAGGCGTCATTGTCTACGGCCGCTCGGACGCGACTTTAAATCCCGGTGGCGTTCGGATTGGGACTTCAGAAATCTACCGGGCGGTTGAAAATTTGCAGAGTATTTCTGACTCCCTTGCAGTGGGGCAAGATATTGGCGATGACGTGCGAGTGATTCTTTTTGTCAAACTTGCAGTCGGAGTCCCTTGGACAGAGGCTATGGGTGCGCAGATTAAGGCACACATCAGGACGCAGTTAACGCCTAGGCATGTGCCTTATAAAGTACTTCCCGTAAAGGATATCCCCTACACGCGAAGCGGCAAGAAAGTTGAACTGGCGGTTACGAAACTTCTTCGAGGTGAGGAGGTGTCAAACAAAGACGCCCTCGCTAACCCCGAATCATTAACTGAATATGAAGCTCTGCTCAAGACAGAGCTGTCGAAGTGACTACCGGACTACCCGGCAGGTTGCGACTGGATTCGGTACAACTGGCAGAGAACAGCTTAGCTGTTTTGCGCCGACGGCTCTGTACTTAGGATTAATCCCGGCTGGAATCGAGGCCCCGTTGGCATCAAGAATGGCAAACATCTCATCTGCCGTATTGCCAGTGACGCCACTGTGAACCTCTGCATTATGAGTCGTGCCATTAATAGCGGTGTAGGTACAGCTGGCTCCGCGTTTTGGTTGAGACCCATTACGCTCGCACCTTAAATTAGTGATGGATAAATTGGTTGCTCCAATCATTGGCTCAGTGTCGACGACGCCGAGATTTTCCAAGGCTTTCATCAGCCGGTTGCCGTCCTCGCCTGTGATTTCCATTTCGTCGTCATTTAGTAAATTTCTCGACTCAGGCGCAGGATAGACTTGAACGCGCTCAGAAATTTGTCGAGCTTCCACTTTTTGCAAAGTCCCGAGGCTTTCAGTGCCAGTGACAAGCATTTTATTGGCCTTGGTGGCAATGAAATCTGATGCTGAATAAGTCACTGGCGTTTTACAAATGGCTCGGTGAAAAAGGTTGTCAGTTATTGGGACGACTCGCTGCAGAGTTTTTTTGTCAGTTTTTTCGTTCTCACTTCGATAATCATATGATCCCACGACTGTAGCCTGCTGATTTCGACAGGTCGCAGCCACTTCAATGTCGATCACATAGGCTGTGGCTTCATCAAGAGTCACTTGCGACGTACCGGTGCGAACAGATTTGGTTTGAATTTTTTCAACGGAAGCAATTTCATTGCCCCAATCTGTGGTGATACCAGCATCACCCGTTAATTTGACGATCGTCCAGCCTGTGCTCGTGCCAGGTGTGCATGACGAGGTTGCAGTTGCCGGCGAAGTTATATCGTCAGTAGAGTTTAGTTCGATAACCGGGTTGATGGCTTCCGTTGGTTCTGGGTATTCCCAATGCTGTGTGACGCTTATTTCATTGGTGTTGCAAGCGGTGGCTTTGGTGATTTTCACCAAGTACTCGCCAGTTGTCAGGGGGATGACTTTACGATGAGTGGCGCTTAAGCTTGATCCGGATTGCTGATCGGCGCGACCACACGCGGTGAGGCTGGCGATCAGAGTTATTCCAGTAAGTCCGAAAGAAAGTCTTCGCATTAGGAAACCCCCAAAAATGTTGTTTGCGAGAAGTTTTCTAACACTGTTTTATTAAAAAGTATAGAATTGGCCAGCCAGTTAGTTGTTTTTATTAGATAATATGATGCCTTTTATAGGCTCTGTATTTGCGAATTAGAGCATAACCGCCTGAAATTATGAGGTTATTGATAAAATCACTAAAGCTTGTCCTCAAGTCGTCCGCTATCCAAAGTGCCCCTCTGGGACCGAGAAAAAGGGGCCAACTCAAGAATTTAGAGGAGTCAAAGCTATGAAACATAGTGGTGCGGAGCGTTTGCTCGAGCTCGAATCAGAACCAGCAGCACCGAGGGCTCGAGGCGGGTGGCGCGTCGGAATGAAGACGTTTGGCACCAAACATTACATTAATGTTGTGGCCAAAGATGTTTCAATCTCTGGAATGCTGGTCAAGGTAGAGGATCCCAAGATCAACGCACCCTTCCAACCAAAAACCTTACTTGAAATGGTGTTCTATCCTGATGGCGTGACAGTCAAAGAAGAGATCAGAATGACGGGGGTTGTTGTGCGTTCTGTTTCTGATGAACAGAACCAAAACCGCAAAGAGATGTTTGGCATTCGGATTACCGACGCGCCTGAGTCGTTTGAGCGGGCGGTTGAAAGATTTCTAACGCAAGTTCCCTAATGCTGAGAAATTGACAAGTTGGCGATTTGCCGGATCGTCGCGTGCAGTAGATTCTAATGCCGCTCAAAGAGCTGCAAGGATATATCACGTAAATCAAGTCCCACTGTAAATCACGCACACAGAGCTTCTTAGTCTAAAATGTTGCAGGGCCGCAACATATGCGTCTAGCTTTCAGTTGGCGTCCGGTGACAGGGAAGCCAAGCCATGATTCAATAGATTGATTAAATGTCTCCATTTGTACAACTGGTGTAGTTCTTGCAAAAATCATCTCCCAAGTGACTCATAACGAGTCATTATTTTTCATCGAAGGAGATGATATGAGAGCCAAGATTCTTGCTTTTGCTTTTGCGGCAGCTGCTGCACCAGTTTTACTAGCTGACCCACCTGAAAACACTTCGGACTTCGACTTTACGAAGATTAACGCAACCATTAAAGCCGCAATGCAGCCCGTCGTTGCTACAAGCGAACGCATTTCAAAATTTACCTACGAGCTTGATCCGGCAGCCACAGACCTTAAAAACGATCGGTATGCGGTAAATATGGAGTTGGAAGGCAAAGCGCCATCTTCAGACAAAAACTTCGCCGTAAAGGGCTCTGTGATTTTTGACCATGACCCCGAAGGACGTGAAGGTATCTTAAAGTTGGCCTCAAATCTTGAAATTACCACGGATACGCTAGCCTTTATTCGCCACCATGCTGAAAAAAGCACCGCATGTGCCAAAACAGCAAGTTCCACCGGGATCCTGCGCGTAGCTATGAGCGAGGACTGCAAAAGCGCAGCAAAACTTGCCAAGGTCGCAACATTTGATGAACTGCATCAAATTTTTAAAGAGCATCTAGATAGCGCCCAAAAAGCCCTGACTGACTATAGCGCCGACTTGTCGCTGGCCATTTTGGCCGTTCAGGGTGACGTCAGCAAAGAATCGCTGAAATTGGAGCTAAAAGAGTCCGAGGATAATCTTAAGAGCATCACCGACGCAAAACTTGTAAGGACAGCAGACGGTGTTCAGCTGACAATCGCCAATCTCACTCTCATGGAAATGAACGCTCATAAGAATATCCAGCTAGATTTTTCGGCAGAAAAAACCTTGATGAAGTGTGAGAGCTCTGTTGGTTTTGGTTCGGTTATTTACCTTGCTGCGAAACCAGAGATTTTGCAGATTCTAAAAGATCTAGAGACTGGTGCTGAATACACGGTAAAAATGACACAGTTGGAAGCTAGATTTTGGCTGCGTCTAATCGAAGACCATATGGCTGGCTCAGCAATCTAGCGAAGGTTCCTCACTACATTCGAAGAACACATTGAGCTCCCCGGAGAAAAGGCATCTTAGGGGAGCTTCATCACGTAATCTGTCAACAAATCACCTCGCAGCTTGCAACCAAGCTGCGATTTTTTTTGCAACGGTTGCCCTGGGTTGCGAATGAATTGCCCATATTGAATCACCACGTGACGTGGAGGCGCCGCCCGAGGCTGTTGTGGCAGCACCATTGAAAGAATTTAGGAGCTTTAGGCACAAAAAGGTGCTTTTATCCTGATAAAATTAGGAATTTAATATTTAAAATCTTGAGTCAGTTAGATGCTTCAATCTCAAAACAAACCATGTCCACTTGGTCTTGCGCTGGGCATGGCAGGCGACTTCGTGTTTGAGCTTCGCTGGTGCCGTATTTTGTCACGTGTTCGTAAACCGTCGATGGGTCTCCGTAGCTAAAGCATAGGCCGGAGCATCGCCAGACGTGTTCAAAAGACTCGACGGGATTTAAAGTTTTGTCGCCCATCGTCACTCTTTGAAACACCGTGCGGTTGGGCTGATCACATTGAACATCAGAAACCAGGGTCAGCACTGCTATATCGACTTCGTTTTCTGATTTCGGTTCGCTAAGGACAGATATGTACTGCTGATTGCAAGCGAGTCGAAAATAAATCCTCTTGCCGCCCAAAACACTGTCCTCAACCGAAGTAACGGGGGTGATTTTATATCTTTTTCCCGAGTGGTCTAAACGGGATTCAGTTGCCGAGGCCTGTGTTGCCAACAGTGCTATCAAAGTTACGATAAGACTTAAAACTCTGCTTGTATTCATCATGGCGTGATCCTCTTCATTAGATTGCTATGAGTGTACAACGTGGAATCGCCGGAAGTCTCAGAAAAAATTAATAATTTTGGGATTTATTTTATCGCTCATGTGTTTGCCGCGAGTCTGAAGGTGTGAAATGCTCTCTTGGCAGGCAAAAGGCTCTCCTTGGCCGCAGATTGGAGCTCTATGACCCTACTTTATAAAACGTCGGAGCTTAAGATCAATAAGCAGCATTGGTTGGTTCGTGAATTTGTGGACCGAGATCAGTTCCCTACGGCTCAGGAGAAGATTGATATTGGTGCAGCGTCCTGGGGTTCCGATGTGCCCGAGTCGCTTTGGCCTCTTTGCGGCGTTTTATGGTCTTCTGGTGTTGCGCTCGCAGAACTATTGGCCACGATGAATTTTTCAGGCAAGCGCATATTGGAAATCGGCTGTGGTGTTGCGCTTGCGTCCATGGTTATTCATAGGGACGGCTATTGACATCACGGCATCAGATTATAATTCTTTTGCCCAGGACATGCTTCGCGAGAACCATGGGCTAGGATGCCGTGCCCTGTAATTATATAAAATATCTGACTTCTTCCATCTTCACGCAGGAAGTATTCTATTCGCATTCCCAAATTCACCAAATTTTGTGCGAGAAATACTCGAGGGCTGTCGTAACGCGCACGCCATCCTTAATGTAAGGACGATCTAATTGGCAGACAATTTGAGTGGATAAACGTGGTTTAAGCAACTTTGTGTAGTCGACGAGGGATTTTGAAATCACAGTGTCTGAGTATTTTACTTCGATCAGTTCATCCACTTTTTTGTCGCGAATGATGACAAAATCTACTTCTCGTTTATCTTTATCTCGAATGTACCTTAATTCAGCACGCTGGCCTTCACCGTCTGACAAAAATTGGAGACGCTTCAAGAGGTGACATGCCACAAGATTTTCAAAATTAGCGCCGATATCAGATTCAACGTCGCCGTTGCCAAAGAAGAAAAATTTAGGTTGTTTGATTAGGGCTCGTGCGACATTCTTCGGAGTAAATGGATAGACCGCAAATCCAGAACTATGGGCCTAGCATCACCAGAATAGCCGATGCAGTTAATTCCTCGCCTATGGCTTGGGCCTGTTGGGCTTCACACATTTAAACGACTCAGCCAGTTTTCTAGTCATAGTCCTTCTTGCCATCATTTGCGCAATCGACAGACGCCCTCCGTCTCGAACTGTTTCTGCTAATCCTCGTATATAGATTACGAGTATCCTCGTCCATCGGGTTATCGCACACCGCTAACTGGCAGGAGTCAAAAGTATTCTTGCTAACGTAATTCAGCTGATCTTCAAAAAATTCTGGTTGCAAAAATGCTTCAAGTGCGTGCTCATATTAACTCTAAATGCAGCGCATTGCATCGTTAAGTCGTTCGAAGAACGAGACCACATCAATATTGGCGTTTTGCGAGCTAGCGCCCCTGCCACAGATCCTTGGGGGGTAAAAGTTCCTCGCTATGAACTTAAATCCATTACGCCGCCGGCTGAAATCCTCGATGCCATGGAAAAGCAAATGCGCGCTGAGCGCTAAAAACGCGCAAAAATTCTTGAATCTGAAGGTGACCGGGACTCAAAGATCAACCGCGCCGAAGGTGTCAAACAAGAGGTCATCAAAAGCTCAGAGGCCGAAAAACAACGCCGAAGGCCAGGCGTCAGCGATCAAAGCTGTTGCTCACGCCACTGCTGATGGTCTTCAAATGGTGGCCGCATCTCTTGGTAGTCCCTGTGGCCGTGATGCTGCCCAGCTGCGTGTTGCTGAAGAATACGTGAAACAATTCGCTGCCATGGCTAAGGCCACCAACACCATGATTTTGCCGGCTAACTTGGCCGAAATCTCAGGCCTCATTTCAACGGCGATGACGACTATTAAGAGTCACCCTCAGGGACAGGTGAATTAAAGAGTTTGAACATAATGAGAGGGCTCCAGTCTGGTCATAGGCAGGAGCCCTCTCATTATATCTGCTTGGAGCAATTGTTACTTAGAAATAGCCTTAAGCCAATTTTCTGTGACAGCATCAATGTCAGTCTGCGTCACCCTTCTGTCCTGGTTGAAGTCACCCTCACACCATGTAGCTTTTTCGTCTTTGCCGAATTTTTGCGCATTGTTAATTAGCATAATATCAATCGAATTTACCTTGCCGTCCATATTCGCATCGCCGTACAAAGCTTTTACTCTCGCTGTACCTTGAGGGCCCTTATTAAAGTTTTCCTGTAAGGCAGGTAAGTCGTCCGCTGTCAACCTCTTATCACCATTGGTATCGCCATCACACCAGGTGGCATATTCGTCTTTGCCGAATTTTGCCGCGTTGTTAATTAGACCTATATCAACCGTATTGACCGCGCCACTGAAGTTCACATCGCCTATGAGTGCAGTGAAAGTTCTAGCGTCGCTTGGCGCTTCAGTAATTGGCACGGGGTTTCCATTGGAGTCGAGCTCGAGCAGGTTAAAAGTAGAACTGCCAATGGTGATGGATTCACCGGGTGCAGGTTCTGTAGCTGCTGGATCCGTAGTGCCCGTTCCCGTCTGTTCCGAAGCCAATTCCCCGGAATTTTCGCTGCTAACTTTGCCACAACCCGCGAGATGTGCCGCTAACACGACGCTTAAGAGCCCGTTAAGGCGATAAAAACCTATTCTCGATAACATGAGAAACCTCCTTTACGGCCATTAGCAGCCGAGTGGGGGTAACCTCGGAAGCAACGGCACTGATCTTTAGGGGCATTTTGTAACTATCCGAAAATATATAGAATTAGTTTATAAATTCGTCGCTTAGCACGAGTCGAGACACCACGACTGTTACCGGAGAGTTGATAACTGGGCGTTTAGAAAGCGGTTATGAATGTGAGGTGGTGAAAGGGCAGCCTGGATCGGAAATAGCTCTTTTTACCACAAAAGATCAACTGTTTCCGGAGGTTTCCCTCGTGTCGACTTGGGGCTGTGAGAGAATACTTAGCGCTTGTTTGGGAGCAATACAAGCTCGCAAATCGAAAAATGCGGACCACACTTCTCGACGCGGTCTGTCGCAATCTAAATATGCACCGTAAAGAGTGCTATCCATGCTTTAAATAGGTCTAATGCGCCACGGGGAAATCAGGCCAAGGGATCGAAGACCAAACGCAGACGCTATTCTGAGGCATCCAAAGAGGCATTGGTTCAAATCTGGAAATCTATGAATTACATGGCATCGCTTCGACTAAAAGCCGCGTTTTCAGATTGGCTACCAAAGTATCAAGGATGTAGCGAGCTGGTTAAAGAAGAGCTGATGCGGATGAGTAGTAAAACAATGGATAGATATCTTAAAAGCGCCAAAGCGGATTTAAAACGACGCATGAATACGGGCACTCGACGTGGTTTACGTGAAATGGTGACGGAAATCTCCATTCGCAATCTTGGGGAAAACCGAACGAAACTGGTCACTGTGAAGTAGATACCGTGGCCCATTGTGGTGACTCGATGTCAGGAACGTTTGCTTGGCCCCTAACACTAACAGACATTATGTCAGGATGGACCGAGTGCGAAGCCATCTGGGGAAAATGCGGTGCAGAAGTAGTCAAAGCTCTAAAGAGAATCGAAAAAAGACTGCCGTTTAAAATCACAAAGCTCTACTTTGACAACGGCAGTGAGCTACTCAATGAGGAGATGGTCACGGAATTCATAAGATCCAGACCAGGAGATGAGATCAAAATTTTTAGAAGTAGGCCTTATCGTAAGAACGATCAATGTTATGTAGAACAAAAGAATTATACGCACGTGAGAAAGATTATGGGATACGGCAGAATCGACTGGAAAAAGGCCGTGAACATGATGAATAACGCTTACAGGAAAGAATCGTCGATCATCCAGAATTTTTTTTCGCCCTAACAACAACTTGTGGAGAAAATCAGAGAAGGATCCAAGATCCGCAGATGGATGAGCGAGGCTATGACGCCTTTAGAGAGGCTTGCTGGTTATATACCTGAAGCAGACTTCCAACGTCTAAAGCTTGCCAAAGAAAAAGCCGATCCATTTGCTATTAATGCGTCCCTTAAGAAAAAAAACTAGTCAAATGTTTGGGTACTTCAAAAACTCGATTCCCAAAACCCAAAGAGGTAAAATACTGCAATGACTGTCAAAAAGTTAGACACTTTGGGTAACACAAGTCAAAGTCTCAAAACGTGCAGCCTATTTGGTTCTTGGTTATTAGCTTCTAATTTAAGACACTCAAAGCAGATGACGATCTGAAGATCTTTATCTTTTGTCTCTGGCAGCAAGATTATGGTGGTGCCTAGAATCGGCCAACCCTGAAACGAGTTTCTAGTTCGTGAAGCTGAAAGATCCAGATTGAGTGAGAGCATCTAAAGAGAAGCGCCAGCCTTTAAAGCTGCCGCAATCTCCGGATGTAGAACCTATTTGTCTTTTATGGACGCCTGGGCTGGTGTTGATTTTTGATGCGAATTTATAAATGCTTGGATACAGCCTCGAAATATTCAGGTCGTCCAATCAATCGCTTGGTTAAACCCTCATAAAATATTCTAGAGTGATTTTAACCAGTTGGCTTGCATCGCATCAGCGTCGGCTTGGTCAACTTTTCCATCTCTCGTGAAGTCACCTTCACACCATGTTGCCGCCTCTGCTTTGCCAAATTTTCCTGCATTATTAAATAAACCAACGTCAACGGAATTCACCCTGCCATCCATATTTACGTCGCCTAGCAGGATAGTCTTGTTCACCTCGCTAGCGCCTTGATGAGCGGTAACCTCTGCGCTGTCAATGACGTTGACTCGGCGATCACCGCTAGCAACGTCACCCTCGCACCAGTTTGCAGGTTCATCCTTATCGAACTTACCGGCCGCCAATAAAGCCTGTGCATCGGCAGCGTCAACTTTTCCATCGAGATTGACATCACCTTTGAAGACTACTAACTTTGCGGCTTCAACTGAGACGACCGTTAATGTTCCTGGTTGAGTGTTACCGCCATCTTGCGTGCTAGGAGCCGGCTCCGGATTTGATCCTGCCGTGGCGTTCTCCGATGATGAGCTTTGTGATGTTGCAACGGCTGCGTTATTAGAGCTTTTTGGCATGCAGGAAGCTATTAAGGTGATGACGACCACACTTAAACATCCACTAACTTTCAAAAAGGCGCTAGGAAAAACAAAATTAAAATCAGCACCTTCCGGACATCTTGTCTTCTCA
>JBIJBX010000166.1:0-5611 GCA_044344995.1 Oligoflexales bacterium
CACCCTGGCCCATAACAAGCTGTGAAAGTCCCAGGCGAGAGCACCTGCCGCAGTACCAAGGGACAGGCCTAGGATCGACCAGACCAAAGCCTTGCGCCGCGGTATTCGGTCAAGAAATACGCTTCCGAGCAGACCACTAAGTGAAGCTGCCAATGTGTATGCACCTGCCAGTACACCCATGTGACTGACTCTAATTCCAAGTGCTTGCGCGAAATCAGGACCAAGGGGCATCACCATCATAAAATCTACGATATTGACGAACTGCACCGCTGCGATCACGAAAATGGCGAACTTTTCCTGCGTAGACTTATCGACTGTGGTCATTAAAAACCTTCACAAGGCCCTTGGATTCAACAAAGGCATTAATTAATTACTTGAACTCAAAATGGAGGGGATTTCATGATACCATCATACTCGCTAGACATAGGACTTTACAGCCCGGGCGCAGAAAAAGTCAGGCTTAGGGAGTTTTTCGTTGCTGTACAAGCGATATGTATTACTAGTATTCATAGCAGCTTTCATACCTACAACCGTCCTTGCACTCGATCCTATAAATTTTGACAACTCCCCGTGGGGATATAAAGAATACGAGAACGAACCCAGCGCGAGTGATATTTCACTTCCAATAACCTCATTTCTGCTACCAGGGTTCGGTCAATGGCTACGTGGTCAGACCACCAGCGCGCTGACCTACTCAAGTATCGCGATTGGATCGGCAAATTACGCCGACCAGTCAAAACCAAAGGCACTATTAAACGAAAACAGAACTATAGATTTCACATTAAAAGACGTCGGACTGCGCAAGTATTTACTCGGCCTCCAAATCTACCAAGCCTCCGGTGGATTTAGCCTCTACCACACATTTAGGTCATCTGTTTGGCAGCGACAAAAATTTGGGCAATACAATTTTTTGGGTCAGGGAGAAACCACGCTGGATCTTTTAAAAGCGCCTTTTAACTACGAATATTTACTTAGACCTTCTACATTTATAACCCTCGCCGTGGCCTCCGGAGCCTCTTGGTATCTTGCAACACACCCCACCAAGGAATTTCATAAATCCTCACTCCGTCGCGAAGACCCCTGGTTTGCATCCGCTTTTTCTTACGGCGCAGGCACCCATGAAGAAGCTATTTTTCGTGGTTGGGCCATGCCTGTATTACATGAATATGGATGTTCAGAAGGCATTGCTAACCTAACCCAAAGCCTTCTTTTTGCCGCCGCACACTTGGGAACCAACCCCCAACCCTGGCCGCAGTTTTTACTAGGATTTCATCTTGGAAAGATTTCCCTAAAAAATCGCTGGATGTTAGGAGAATCCGTTTTTATTCACACGTGGTGGGATGTAGCTGCTTTTTTAGCTACTTATCATCTGACGAAAAAGAACCCGATCGATGAGCCCGAAAACAAACCTCTCTCGGCAAGGCTAGTAAAACTTCGATTACCACCCTTAGTAATTAGTTTCTAAGATTTCCAAATTTATCAAGTAGATCACATCAAAATCTAATGCTTTTGTTCTCTAAGTTAGGTCAATCCACCTAACCACCCATAGGCCTGTACCTGACGCAGCCATAAGCCCCTTTGAGCTCGGTACTAGCAAAGCCAAACCACCGGGTATATTCAAAGCTTTTGGGCGGTCCAATTAGCGAGACTGCGTCTTGCGCACACTGAGGACTAATCTGTACCGCACGGCCTGGATCGTCGCTCCAGAATGTGATGGAATTCAAACTTCCACACGGCAAAGACAGCGCATCCGAATCACTCGCAGCCCGGTAGCCGGGGATACGTGCGTTCCATTTTGAATAAAAGAAGGATGCTTCGACCATTCTTTTCCAGTCTGAGGCGTTGGGAAGTACCCAGTTTCCCCCAGCGAGTTTCTTGCAGGCAGCACGAGCCGCCTCCTGATTCAAAACCAAAGAATCAGTCTTTTTGCCTGCTCTAACAGCTGAGATCAGCGCCTCAGGGAACCAGAACTCCACATTGTTGTCGTATGGTTTTGGCAGCTTTAAGACTGGCCTTGCCACGGTGGCCACAGCCTGCGCCTTCGCCATACATTCTTCGGACGCGTTCTTCTCATCTGAAATCTGGCCACAATACTGAAGAACTTCTAGAATCGTTTTACGGTAATTAAATACACCCTGAGCTTGATTAGCTACACCATTATAAATTGCGTCATCCAAACTCCACTGGCCCCAGCGATATTTTGTGTTCAGCAACTTGTACTCTTTATCCGCCCAGGCTGCTTCTTGTACAAGCTTGCTAAGAACATTGACATCCTTGGCCGAGCGATTTTTAACCGCAGTGGTAAAGATATTCCCAAGTCGCACTTCATTGGCACCCACGGAGTAACGCACGTTGTCGTAGCTACGCAGCGCAACTGAAAGCGCCCCTTCTTCAAGACCGGTCGACGTCGCATCAACCGAGTTTAGGAACATGTTAAATTTATCAAGCGCATCCTCAAACGTGAAGTTACCGAGGTTCATATTGATTTTGCCGCGACTTGCGACCTTAATTTCTACCTTCTGGCTTAAAAACGAGTTCGAATTTTGCGCGTTGACGTGAGTTTTCATGTTGTTTTTTAATTCACCAACATCGTTTGCCTTAACGTGGGATCCTTGAACAACATCGCCCGAAGCCTGGTAGAGAGAATTAAACTGGCTACTTTCCATGACTGCAACTAGCCACACTTCACGACCACGAACAACACTTTCAACATAGTAGTCACCACAGTATTTGCGAAACTCATTATAAGTCGTCGCCGCCTGCTGATCACCTTCCGGGACTTTGCCGGAAAAAATCGCGCTCGAGAACATGGGATTAAACTTTGGATTACGCACAGTATCCGCATCCAGTGTGGGGAATGTTTTGACGCCATGGAGGAGAATAAATGACTTGTTCACAGAATTTTTAAACTGTACCTGCAACTGCGCACGGAATTTGCCCAAAATACTTCCACTCATAGAATCGGCACTCGGCGCTCCTGAGCTCTCGGCGCCTTCGCCTTCAGTCAAATTGAAGCTGTTATTTGGCTGCTGCTGTGCGGGCAAAAACTCACTGTCCACATTTTGAAGATCGCCTCCACCTCGGGATCCACCCATCTCAAACTGTATGGTCGCATCAAGAGAGACTAAAAGATCTCGCAAGGTATGGGCGTAAAATAAATCTATTTGTGAGCCACCGCTTTGCTCTCCCGCTAAATTAAGCTTGCCCCGCGCCGCAGCTGCAGGCGCTGGTGGATCAAGATCAAACCTAAAGGAGGCCGGAGATGCGCTACTGGATTCGCCAGTCGGCTCAGTCAAATATATACTGCTTTCGCTGGATGTCTCGCCAGAGTTGTTGCTAGAGCTACTGTCTGAATCAGAACTTTCCGTACCAGAACTCGTATGACCATCTTGGGAAATCACACAAATATTTTCTGTCAACTCACGACTACGCAGGTCAAATCCTTTACCAGGTGCCACAACGCCAGAAATAGTGGCCGTCGACACCGCTCGCTTGACCCTGGTCGGCGTCGTGCGACAGGATGCCGCCACAATAGAAATAATGGCTGCAGAAAAAACTAAATTAAAATTTCTTTGATTAAACATGGTGCCGCCAACTCCAGTATTTATGTTTTGCTTGCCTGAATGTATTTTAGTTTGATCCCAAATCATAACTATCTCGGCGCCCCCGTGCTTTGAACGGCCGTATTGATCGTCCGGCAGGTGAGCGGTGCCTTTGTGAAATCCACAATGACGGTTGAATTTGCATAGCCAGTCTTTAGATACATGGTTTTCGTGGTGTTTTTTCCATCAATCGTCAAAACAATCGGAAAGTCTGCGTTTGAAAGATTGTACTTAAAATACCAAGCATTTTTCTTGGACTCATAGCGAGCCGAGACACTTGGGTGGAGCTTTGGCAAATCCATGAGAAAGTTCACTTGCGTCGGCGTAAGATTGAAACGGAGAAGACCGCGTACCACGGCACCATCACCAATTGGCTCCTCAATAATGAGCGGAGACTGGGTCTGCTTGTGATCCTCTGGCCTGAATAGACTCTGACCTGATTTGGCTACAGACCCATCTTTGTAGTAAATGCTGTCACCCGCCTTCAAACGACGACTTTTATCGTCACTGTAAAAGAAGTTACCGCTCTCATCTGAAAGGCGCTGATTACCTGGATATCGCAGGGCGCCTGATGCTAAAGCAAGGGGGGTGTTGTCAGGATAAAAAATGGCACCATTGGCAGTCCGTAGGGTATTACCCTCTGGATACATCAAACTTGCGTTCTGACTCATTAGAGGTGCGCCATTAGCAAAAAACAAGTTATTACTGGCGTCACTAAAGTTCTGGCCGCTGACATACCTAACCCTGCCATCTGCAGTAATAGCGACACTGCCGTTAGGGTAAAAATACGTACCGTTGGTTGACTTAAGCTCACGACCATTGGCGTATAAGACTCTTTGACCGCACTCGGAGTACATGACACCAGGACAAATTTCCCTAGGGTCCTTGTTTGGGAAGTCTGTAATTGAAACCGTCTGTGCCGAGCCGTCGAGACAAGTGATCTCAAAATTGTCACCTGACCTTGTCATCGTCTGGATTGATGAGGAATCTTTTAAGCCAGATCCTGCGCGGTCATTACTTTCAGTTGTTTTACATGCAACTTGAGCCATCGTAAAACCCGCCACAACCACTATTGCAGTTGTCCTGCAAACGCGTTCACCCATGTGCATCTTGTGTCATCCCCCAGACGAGTCAAACCGTGCCCACTTGCCAAAGCACCTGCCCAAGCCGTAATCACAATCCCATAAAATGTCGATCGTCGTTTTGTCAATTATACCAAAAAATACAGCAATTTGTCACAGGAAAAGCATCTTTTAAGGAAGTTCCGACCCTGTTAACAAATTAAGCGGCGGGTCCGTATACCTTAAATCCTCTTTGTATGGAGGCCTTTAAAGTCTAGAGCTGCCGTTTGATGAAATCCAGCAGACCAGCCCTGCTGCCACCTTAACCCGTCTAGGTAAAAAATTCCCTCGCACTGGGAAATCCATGCCTGTTTTCAACAGGTAGGCTTAACTCCCTATAATATAGGTAAGACCACTTAATATGTTCGGATACTTACGACATTCTCTAAATTGTGGGAGATCAGTCACCGAGCCCTCACCTGTGAGCAGTTTGACAGCACTGCGCCGCGACGAAGACACAAACGACTTTAGAGGAAGTTCTACATGACACTCAAAATCCGAATTTATCTTATCTCCGTAATTTGTAGCCTCCTTGGCGGGAGCATCGCGTCTGCCTCTGGACTGGAATTGGATCCGGAAGAATTGCGGGGATCTAACTCCAAGAAAGCCGTATCGGTTCTCCAAAACCGCTTTTATTTAAAAGCATGGCGACCAGAGATCGGAACATTGTTTGGCACAATCACCAATGAGGCCTACACAGATACAAAACTCCACGGATTCAGGCTGGGAATATTTTTGAACGAATGGGTTGGTATAGAAGGCCAACATATACTAACAACCGTTCGAGACTCCGCGGATCGCAAGGCCTTGAAGAAAAAAATCTATCGCGACCAGTATGAAAACAAACTCGTAACCGCCGATGCGGAAGTCAACCCCATAAAGCAAATC
>JBIJBX010000100.1:0-8592 GCA_044344995.1 Oligoflexales bacterium
ATCGGTTTTTCTACGAGATTCTCGGTATTCGGGTTAACGGCAGTCTTATCAAAAACGACAAGATAATCTTGTGTCCATGGTGAAATCGTTTCAAAAAAATTCCTCCATCGAACTTTATCGCCAATTTTCTTCACTAAAATCGGCTTGACTGGACCGTCTTTATTTTCAAACAAAATAGTCCAGTGGTTCGTATTTGATAGATCAACCGTGTCGCGGTCGAGGCCATAAACAGTGACAATGAAACTTGCCTTGGCCGATGCCTCTTGAAAGGCCGCGCCGGCATCTTCGAGATAGATTTTTCCCATCCGCTCAACTAGCGCGCTCCTAAACTCTGGCGACAAGTAGGTGGCATGAATTCGGTAAAGGATATCAAACGTGCTGATGACATCGCCCCCCCGGGTAGCACTCTGATATTTTTTATAGTAAGTACCGTCCTCATGAGGGCGAGCATGCTCTTCCACACCTTTATCCATGGATGTTATACATCCTGCACAGCTCAAATAAACCGCAGCCAAAATCAATATTCTAAACATCATACGCATATCCCCCGTCACTTTCTCTGAACGCTTCAAACTGTAACCTTATTTCGACCCGACTGCTTGGACTGGTAAAGCTTTCTATCAGCAGACTCCAAAAATGCTTCTATGGTCTGCATGTCAGGCGTTAGCTGTGAAACTCCCAGACTCATGGTCTGACGATGGTTGACTGTGCGCCCTTCAACGTCGATCTTGAAGATGTGACCTTCAACAGCAAGGCGTAATCTCTCCGCGAGCTCTGCTGCGGTCCGCTGATCTGTATCGGGAAGAATGATAACAAACTCCTCGCCGCCGTATCGTCCAACCACATCATTTTTTCGGATCGCGCTTTTACAAATCGTGGCGGTCTCGCGCAAAACAACGTCGCCGCCGTTATGCCCAAGCGTATCATTCACTTTCTTGAAGTGGTCGAGGTCGTAGTAAATAATCGACAATGGCCTTTTGTACTGTCGCGCGAACTTCATCTCGCTCTCCAACGCGTCGAGCAAATACTTTTTATTAAAAATATCAGTACCCGCGTCGATGGTCGCCATTCGATAGATTTTGTCAGCCATGATGGACTCGGCATTATCAGAGGCGAAAAAACGAAAGAGAATTGTCCCCAGGCGAATCATGTCGCCATCTTTCAGTAGAGTTTTCCCATTAACTTTCACATCATTGATGAAAGTTCCATTTGAACTGCCCAAATCCTCAATCTCAAAACCAGCCATGCTTGAGCTGATTGCAGCGTGCTGCCTAGAGACACTCGCTTCATTGATGAAAATGTGCGATTCCGGCGTTCGGCCTACGACAATTCTTTGTTCGCTAAGTTGGATCCTCTTGCCCAAATTTGCGCCGTTATATTGAATCAGGGATGCCGCTTTCCGTTTGGGTGGCTGAAAGACCGTACTTCCGGGATCGGCAATAATAGTTTTATCATCTGACATAATGCACCTGGCTCAAGGGGAAAAATCACCATGATCAAAGATCGTTAATATCTGAAATTACTACTTTATATTTTACCCTGTGCGACCTGCGATCGCAAAAAGCCGCCCACCACAAGACCACCCCAAAACCCACAGACGCAAAGCTAAACTCAACCATTTGAACAAGTGGGAGGCAACTGATCCCCGGTTGCAGCTTTTTTGCTGTTAATATAACCTCAACTCCGGCTGAATATTATAATAAGAACAGAGGATTACAAAATGCGCATCACTGTTGTCGGTACCGGCTATGTGGGCTTAGTCACCGGAACTTGCTTAGCTGAGGTGGGGCATACGGTGACGTGCGTGGATCTTGACGACCGCAAGATTAAGCTCCTGCTGTCAGGTAAATCTCCGATTTTTGAACCTGGGCTTGAGCCACTGATTGTTCAAAATATGAGTCATGAGCGCTTGTTCTTCACGACAGATCTTGAGAAAGCCCTCAAAGGCTGTGATGTCGCATTTATTGCCGTGGGCACTCCTGAGGGCGAAGATGGCAGTGCTGACTTAAAATACGTCAGAGCAGTAGCTAAAGAAATAGGCGAAAAATCTTCAGGCAATCTCCTAGTCATCGTTAAATCAACGGTTCCGGTCGGAACTTGCGATATCGTTGACGAGCTGATTCAGCAAACGCTGAACGCGCGCGGAGCGAAATACTGCATTTCAATCGCTTCAAACCCCGAGTTCTTAAAGGAGGGGGCAGCCGTAACTGACTTTCTCCATCCAGATCGAATCATTGCGGGCGTCAATAACCAGTCGGCTGCCGAGACTCTGCGCGAGCTTTATTCCGTATTCGTAATTGACGACCCAGCAAAGTTATTCATCGTTGACCGCAGATCCAGCGAATTAATCAAATACGGCAGCAACGCCATGCTTGCGACGCGAATAAGCTTTATGAATGAAATGTCACGCCTATGCGAAGAAGTTGGGGCTGACGTGGATAACGTTAGACGCGGTATGGGCGCTGATCCGAGGATTGGGAGAAAGTTCCTGTGGGCAGGTCCTGGATATGGCGGAAGTTGTTTTCCAAAAGATGTAGCAGCACTAGTAAGGACGGGAGACGCTCACGGTGTTTCTCTTGAAATTCTTAAAAGCGTGACGAAAGCTAATGAAGCCCAAAAACAGCTAAGCGCAAATAAGGTTGTCGAGTACTTCGGGGGGAATTTACGCGGTAAAAACATTGCAGTATGGGGACTTGCCTTCAAGCCAGGTACCGACGATGTCCGAGAAGCTCCAGCCCTGACGATCATAGAGACTCTGCTCAAAGCAGGAGCTAAGGTTACAGCCCATGACCCGCAGGGGCGTGACAATTTCAGCCGTGAAATTGGCAGTCACACTGGCCTGAGTTACGTATCAAATGCCTATGACGCTGTAAAAGACTCAGACGCGCTGATTCTTGTGACTGAATGGCCGGAATACAAGCGCCCAAACTTTGAGAAAATTGCCACATCAATGCGAAGCAAAACTATTTTTGACCTCCGCAATCAGTGGAGTTTTAAGCAACTCAAAGAAATGGGCTTTCACTATCAGGCCGTTGGGCGACCGGACTCAATCGCCCAAAAAAAGTAAAACCGTTAAAAAGGACTGCGAGGATCCCTCCCCCGAATGAGTAATGAACAACACATTTTAAACGCCCTCAACGAGGCAAAAAACGGATTAGAGTCACTAATCAAGGACGCATCTCTACACCAAGCTATTGATGACGCGGCGTCCGCTATGATTGCGGCCATATCTGGAAAAGGTCGAATATTCTCATGCGGCAACGGCGGGAGCATGTGCGATGCCATGCACTTTGCAGAGGAACTCACAGGGCGCTACCGATTGGATCGGCCTGCGTTTCCAGCCATAGCCATCTCAGACCCTAGTCACATTGCTTGTGTTGGTAACGACTACGGTTATCAATTTATCTTCAGCAGGTATCTTGAGGCGCATGGACAGTCTGGGGATGTGCTGCTGGCCATCTCAACCAGTGGTTCTAGTAAAAATGTAATTGAAGCGGCAAAAACAGCAAAATCACGAAACCTTAAAATCATCGCGCTGACGGGCAAGAAGGAATGTCCACTTGCGGATTTAAGTGACATTCACATTCCGACACCAGTGGGCAGCTTCGCTGATCGCATTCAAGAGCTGCACATAAAAGTTATTCACATTTTAATTGAACTGATTGAACGTCGACTTTCGCCAGCGAACTATCAGTAAAACCTTACGACGGGAGTAAGCAACTTGACTGCTGCAGAAAAAGACAAGCCAAACGGACCGGTGGAAATAACCATCGCCCGAATCTACGTTAAGGATTTTTCATTTGAATCACCTCGGGCGCCAGCCGTCTTTCAAGAACAGCATCAACCAGAAATGAAAGTCGAAGTAAACGTAAAATCAAAACGACTAAATAACAACTTCTTCGAGGTCTCACTGAACATTCTTTTAGATGCAAAAACAAAAGACGATTCGGTTTTTGTCGTTGAAATTGAGCAGGCTGCCGTTTTTGAAATCAAGAACGCAAACCAGGACCAACTCGATCACATTTTAATGATTTTTTGCCCGCAAACACTTTTCCCTTATGCGCGCGCCAACATTGACCATGCCATGACCATGGGCTCTCTACCGCCCATCATGCTTGCTCCGATCAACTTCGAGGCGATGCGGGCACAACAGCAAAGTGTCAATTGAGCAACAGGATTATAACCATGAGATTACTTGAAGGTTTTTTAAAAAACGTCGCACTATTAGCAGTTTTACTGACCGCGATTTCCGCTAAATGCGCCAATCAAATCTCACCAGAAGACGCATACTCGGCGACTCTGTCCAATCGTTCAATTTTAGTAGATGTCCGTGAAAAAGATGAAGTCTCAGAGACCGGGATAGCTGATCTCGCGGTTTGGCTACCAACTTCAACCATCGAAACGCGTGGTCAGGCGTTTAATGACGCACTCAGGACGTGGCCCAAGGAGCAAAAGCTGATTTTTTATTGCCGCTCAGGACGGCGTTCGGAAAAATCGGCTGATCTTTTTTCAACTTTCGGATACCAAACCTTTAATGCAGGCTCAATCAAAGATTGGATCGACGCAGGGCTTCCTGTGAAGGCCTTCACACCAGCCAATTAGTCACCCGTTACAGGTTGGGCTGGTTGTGCCTTTTGAGATCGATCAATAATAATCTTGTCACCCAGCTTGGTTGATGTCTTGGTCTCCTCAGAAATGATCAGATCCAAGATCGCGTAGCGACCGAACACCTTCTTTACTAAAAAGAGACCGGAACCTTTATGCGTCCCTGGCTCAACCAAGGACGTTGCAGCGCTACCATCCAGCAATAATACCTGTGTCTCACCCGCCACAACAGTGGGAGGCACCAAGGCTAGACGGTAATTATTTTTCTGGTCGAGGATGACTCCATCATAATTCAATTTTGCTGTAATCCACTTCACAAACTCAGCATCATTCCCACCGGGACCTTTCGCGAGATTCTTAAGCTTATTTCGCTGGCGATCATAGTAGCTTAAAGTCCAGGTTGATCTGGACACGTCCAGCACCAAATCAACCTCAAGGCAACGCGCTGCAGCAGCCAAGTCCGACGAACAGCGACTCACTCCACCCACTTTGTTGATCTCAAATGTTAACTGATTTTGTTCAAACCGCCCAAAATCCAGGTAGGAAAGACTGGTCGAATCAAAATCAAAGTTAACCGGAACATAGTTCTTATCCACTCGCTTTAAGATCCCCACACGTCGCGGCACACCAGTGGCATTCAACTTCGCGTTCACCTTACTGGCCTTGACCCATTCTGGAATCGAAATATTCACATTCTCAGCCACACCGGAGAACGCGGGCGCCGAGAAGAAACTAGCAGCAAACACAATACGAAGAAGCCTATAAATCAAGTTTATTCTCCTAACCAATGAGGCCCTGTGGATAGCTGCCACAGGGTATGAACCTAGTCGATTCGAGCTTTATTAACCATGGATGTGGTACTACGACCCTTTACCAGCGGCACGATTTCTACTCGTCCACCCCAACTTTTAATCTCACCGGCGCCAACAATCGAATCCGCCTCGTAGTCGCCACCCTTTACAAGCACAGAAGGCCTAAATATTTGTATCAGCTCGGCCGGCGTATCCTCATCGAAAATAGTCACGTAATCAACACAAGCGAGAGCAGATAGGATTTTCGTCCTATCCATCTCTGATTGAATCGGGCGTGACGCACCCTTCAGTCGGCGCACACTGTCATCGCTATTAACGCCAACAATCAATATATCGCCGAAGGCTTTCGCGGCTTGCAAAACGTCCACGTGCCCGACGTGCAATAAGTCAAAACAACCATTGGTAAAGACGACACGCTTACCGGCAGCCCTAGCCTGCGCAATAATTTCAGCCAACTCATCCCTCGGCAAAACCTTCTCGGGCCTGGTCTCTGCAGTTTGCTGCTTAAAAGCATTCAAGAATTCGGCCGCTGACACCGTGGCTGTTCCAAGCTTGCCACACACAATTCCTGCAGCAATATTCGCCAACTGCACGCTGCGCGATACGCCGATACCAGCGCCCATACCCATAGCCAAAAACGCGACCATGGTATCGCCGGCGCCGCTAACGTCGGCCACCTGAAGGGCCGTCGACTCAAAATGGCTACCGCCATCGACATCCTTACCCTGAATTGTCACGCCCTTTTCACTCAGTGACAAAACAACATTTCGAGCACCACTTTTGCTCAAAATAACCTCGCAAATAGCTTTGACTTCATCGTCTAGCTTTACGAATCGCGAGCCGGGTTGCTGCACCTTCAGCATCTCTCGACCTTCGGAAAGATTTGGCTTGATCAGTGTACTGCCACTGTACCTGGCCATATCTAGAGACTTTGGATCGGTGATCACCGGTACATTTTTTTCGTTGGCGATCTTGATGATTCGCTGCACTACCTGGGCAGTGCACACACCTTTGCCATAATCACTAATAACGACGGCTTTGGGGCCCTTCGAGCTGAGAAACTCTTCTGCCGACTTAACGATACTGCTTGCCTCTGCCTCTGTGAGTAGGTCGGTCGACTCGCTATCTATTCTTACAACCTGCTGGTAGCCAGCCATGACTCTCAGCTTTCTAGTGGTCGGAAATCGCTCGGATCGATGGGTGGGCTGTGAGTCTATGCCGAGCGCCTCACAAATCCCTAAAAAGTTATTGCCATCAGCGTCCTTACCGATTCGTCCAGCTAATTTGACGCTCCCACCGAAGGCTGCAATATTGGCAGCCACGTTGGCTGCTCCACCCAAAGCAGCCCACTGTTTCTGTTCCAAGACGACCGGAACGGGCGCTTCGGGCGAGATCCGGCTCACCTTCCCCGAAACGTAGGTGTCAAGAATGAGATCACCCAGTACAAAAACTGAGGTGTCCTGCATTTTTAAAACGTGATCACCAACACTTGTAGCCAGCTGTTGAATCATCTTGATATTCACCCCTATGAAGGAATTTGGCTTATCGGAAACGCGCACCCAAGATGCCTATATAATGCGCATGCCGCTACAACCCTCAGTATTTCATTTTCAGATGAAAATTGGTAGCTTCTCCTCATGCGGGTTTTAGCAATTGACATCGGCGGTACCAAATCAGCTCTAGCGCTCTGTTTGCTGGAGGGGACGACTGACCCGAAAATCAGTCGTTTCGAAACATTCAAAAGCTCTGATTTTAAATCTCTGGAAGCCATGGTTAACCTCTGGCAGTCGCGTCACCCAGATGCGGTTTTTGATGCGATCGGCGCCGGTGTCGCAGGTCCCATCATTAATGGTGACGTCCATTTAACGAACCTTGGTTGGACCATCCAGTCCAGCGAGGTAAGCCGCTTAACCGGTAAGCCCTTTAGAATATGTAATGACATGGCGTCCCATGCTTGGGGCATTTTGAGCTTGCCGTCCATGAGCCTTGAATCACTGAACCCCGGAAAACGACGCGCCGGACCAAAAGCCCTCATCGCTGCCGGTACCGGATTGGGCGAGTCCGTCATTAGTTACAATGGCGAGAACTATTACCCTCTAAGCGGCGAAGGTGGCCACGCCACCTTCGCTCCCACCAATGACCGGGAATTTCGCCTCCTGACGTTTTTACGACAAAAACAATCCGGACATATTAGCTGGGAACGCATCCTTGGCGGTTATGATGGTTTCAGAAATCTCGCGGAGTTTCTTGCGGAGGATCGAAAGACCCAGCTCCCGGCTTTCATACCCAGCGAGATCAAGGACTGGGGCGGTAGTATCGCCAAGGCTGCGGCTGATGGTGACGCATTTGCAGCAGATCTCTTACAATTCTACGCAGAGCTCTACGGGCGCGAGGCGGGTAACCTGGCGTTGAAATGTCTACCGTTTGGGGGACTCTATATTGGCGGGGGAATCGCCCCCAAAATTCTTCCCTGGATCAAAACACATTTTATGCGTGGCTTTCTCGACAAAGGACGATTTGCGGAAGTCTTACGGGACATTCCTGTGAGCGTCGTTTTGGACCCCATGACAGGACTTAAGGGCGCTGCACTGCAATTCAATAGCTAGGTCGCTGCATTAAAGTACTGGTTCCAAAGCATTTAGAAGTGTAGCCCTTCAATCGCTATTTTATTTCCTTAGAGTCCTAGGCCCTTAGTAAATTATTTCCAAGGGCACAGCTCGACCGCGATTCGGATCATTTGGAATCAGTATTCCAACCCAATTTCCTGGGGACATCGGAGCGAATAATGCTGCCGTACTCTTCTGGCCAACCTTAAAAGCGACATCCTGTCGGAGACAACTGGAGATTTTGCCTGTAATTTTTGAGTATTTACAGAGAAACGCAAGTCCTTTTTCTGCACTGTTGCTGTTTGAGTTCCGCACAAAATTGAGAGTTTGCTTTCCGCTTGTCTTTACTCCTATCGTAATAGCTGCAAACTTGCGAATAAGCGTATTGTTAGGGGTGCCGCTAATTCGCAACCAACGGTAGATGCTCGGAATAGTCTGAACATTCCCCGCTCCATCACGTCCAATTAGACAAAGTGTTATAAAAGCATTGCCAAATTGCTTCAGGTCGGTTGTCAATAGAGTACTGACATCCGTCCAATTACTGTAGGATACACCTGCAGTGCAATTTG
>JBIJBX010000077.1:0-9977 GCA_044344995.1 Oligoflexales bacterium
GATTGATCTCCAACCTGAGCGCTTATGGAAGTTGCCGAATTAGGCGACTGGGGCAAACCACTGACGACAGAAGCCGCGGGAGGCGTCACATCAACAGAGAATTGATAGCCATTATTAGACGCTTTTGTGGTGTTGCCTGCTCCATCCACGGCTGTGACGCACGCATACCAAGTGCCTTCAGTTAAATTTGTGAGCTTTTGAGACCCAGAGCCAGATAAATTAGACATGGCGGGATAGGTTTGAGTCACTCCCGTTGCACAGTCCCGGGAGTTAGCCACTTTTAATGTGTAAGTCACACCGTTACTGTCAGTCGCAGCCCCCCAGGTTACTGTGGGAGTCGGACTATTAATTAGCTTGGCGGGACTTGTGATTGAAAATGCTGTAGGTGGAGTCGTATCGATGACAATCGTCTTACTTCCACTTGGAGACCAGTTACGAGCCATGTCACGTTCTTGCACATAAAGAACATAAGTACCATCACTCAAGCCGGAGGAGGGCGTAAAGCTTGAGGATGTGGTAATTATGAAGCCAGTTGTTAAGTTACTGTTGTTTAGACTGTAACGAAAAATCCCACCTCCCCCACCGCCGGAGGTCCAATTCCAAGTCGGTGTTGCTGTGTTTATAATGGTGGGTCCTGAAACAACCGGTGCAAATGGCGCCGTCAAATCAACAGAGAATTGATAGCCATTATTAGATGCTTTTGTGGTGTTACCTGCTCCATCCACGGCTGTGACGCACGCATACCAAGTGCCCTCAGTCAAATTTGCGAGCATCTGATACCCAGATCCAGGCAAATTAGACAAGTCGGGATAGGTTTGAGTCACCCCCGTTACACAGTCCCGGGAATTAGCCACTTTTAATGTGTAAGTCACGCCGTTACTGTCAGTCGCGGCACCCCAGGTTACTGTGGGGGTTTGACTATTACTTGGCTTGGAGGGGCCCGTGATTGAAAACACCGTCGGCGCAGTTGTATCGACAGAAATCTTTCCGCTCCCGCTCAGAGACCACTGACCAGCCTGATTTTGCTCCTGTACGTATAGAACATGATCACCATCAATCAGAGGTGATGTTGGTGTAAAACTCAGTGCGGATGTAACCGTCGCGCCTCTGGTCAAATCGATATTATCAAGGAGGTACCGAAAGGTCCCATTTCCACCACCCCCAGAAGCCCAAGCCCAAGTCGGTCTAGCGTTATTTGAAAACGGCGATCCCCACACGGCAGGCGAATTGGGAGGACGTGACTGCGGCGCAACACCGTCGATATGATCAGCAGAAATCCCTAGAGTGTCGACACCTAAACCGCGTTCAGCCGCTGCTTGCATGAGCACAGCCTGGTAGCGTCGATCAAATAAAGCGTAATCGGCATCAAGCAGTGCCACTACAAAAGAGGCCATGTCAGCTTTCGGAGGAAGAAACCACGTTGTAGCGATCACCAATTTCTGGAGATTAACCACGGGTATCTTTTCGCTTTTATATAGATCCCAAAAGAGCCCTGATATAACCCGCCCCTGCAAATGCCGAGGAGACGTGGCGTAGTTTGCATCTTGGTATTTCATCGTCGTCTCTGCATTGCGTAGACATTTGCCATATACCTGGCAAATGTTCATCGCAGGATTTTCTTTCACTGGGCAAATGGATTCACCCAAACAGCTATCCCCCGAGCGCATAAAAGTTATAGCGTCCGCCATTCCCTCGTGGATAACAAGGGAGTCACCATAGAGCCCGGTCACACTTGAGTAAACAATATGGTGCCCTAACTCGTGGCTGGCAACATCACTGTCGACCATCAGATTTTCAAAATTATAGCCATCACCCGGGGCCATTAAGATAAATGGTCCAGATTGACCATCATAAGGCTGATACTGTGCATGATTTTTATTTCCAGAAACGGCTTCATAATGAGTCATTATGGTAAGTGGTTTAGGACCACTCCAAACATAACCATTAGCAACAGCGAACTCAAAGTGTTGATTTACATGTGCAAATAGTGACTGCTCGGCAAACGATACTGAGTTGGGTGACTGCGTAAATGAATTGGAGGGAGAGAGCTGCCTTGGTATGGAGGCATCGCCAGACCGAGTTTTGAAGTACTCATTAGTCAAGTACCCATCGCCAGAAACATTTACATCAAAGTCGATTAACTTGCCATCTTTTGGGTTGGATGCGTAAGCCTTAACTTTAGCCTTTACATCAAAACCTAATACATCACCTTCCAAAACTTCGCCCGGGCCAACAAAGACCTGATAGGGAATATCCTCCAATCGAACGATCAAATGCCATGCGGGCAATAACTTATCGTTTCTGACATAAAGACACTTCGCTGATTTGGTCACAATAACCGACGAAATATTTACTCCGATGGCTCGAAGACGAGTAACAGCGAGATTTACCGCTGACTCGCGAGACTGCCAGGCATCGTCAGCGAACGTTTGAACAACTGTCAACTGCGGCAACACACCCACAGCACGAACTGAGCCGGACGGTGTTTCCACTGTGCGTATGCTCATATCACAGACATCATAGTCACCCACACGAAGAACATAGGATCTAATACTTAGTTTAGCCTCCTCCGTCAGTCCGAATCCCCTATGATCCTTAACGAGATTAGAGGAATTCTCAGTCAGCTGCATGAGAGGATGCACGCCTCGTTTCCCCAAAAATGTTCTGAGGGCTTGATTACGGACTGAGGGATTTGCTTTTGACTGAGTCAGGCCTTGTGTTGGCAATAACGAAGACCGTAGAATTTTCTGTGATCGCCACTCTTTTTTCACAATCGATGGAATTGAAGGAAACACCGATCCAACCGACTGCTCTTTCAAACCATTGCGAGATGTATTGTCTACGGATACATCACCGCATGCTGCAGCGAAGAAAGCGATGATCAAAAAGGATGACAAACCGTAACGCATGAAGTTTGGTTCGGAAAACTCTCGTCAAACATGAGGAGGAACGGTTGGATTGATTTAATCTCAATAATATTAGGCATTTAAATTTTTTATTGAACTGAAATTACGGCAGAAATAGGGGGTGCGCTGCTACCTTTCATCTACCTTTGAAACTTTTCAGTACTGCCCCTTGGACCGACAAACCTCAAAGGCGCCGAACTGCAATTCAATAGCTAGGTCGCTGCATTAAAGTGCTGGTCCAGATCATTAAGGAGAGCGGCGCTTAAGTCGCGAAGCTCCTTGATATTATCTTTCTCCAAAACGGTACCGCGATGGGCGGCGCGATTTCTTGCTTCTTGTAGATCATTCATGGCGCGCGCAATCCGACAAACACCGTCGTTGGATGACTTCAGCATGGGAAATAAAGAATCCATGGCTTGCCCACGAAATTTAAACGAGCGGCCAAACAACAATAGTAAAATAGCCCACGCCCGCAACCCATCCACAACTTTGTATTGCTCTTTCATGATCTGACCGGTCATGATTGAGCGACAGATTCCCATAAGTTTGTGCGCTGGAAACGAATCCCTCGAAAAATGCATACTACAGTCTAATGATCCAACGATTTGACTATCCCAGCTCGACTCTTCATCAAGCTCGAGACGGATGACGCGTGACTGCATTTTTTGTAGAAAATTTGCACCCTGGCCCAAGAACATCTGAGAACCGATTTTTTCCTGAAGCAATAAATCAATCGCCTTGACGTATTGGACCAATACCGTACTTTTATCGACGCGCGCATCAAAGAGTTCGGGGTGCTGCCAAGTCACCTCACCGCTTCGAAGTACAGATTTGATGGTCGCTGAATATTTCTCAAAGCCACGTAGTTCTTTGCCGAGGGATGCGTCTATCGCGTGACGATCAACTTCCTTTAGTTTTGCTTTAAGTGAATCAGCGGTATCAACTGCGGCCATGGCCGTCATCACCACAAGGTTGTCGCGCAAATTCAACGCGGCTTGTACCATGTCCTGGTCTGTCATGACGCCTTTTCGTTCTCGGATAAGAACGTCTAAGCAACTCAAAACACCTTTGTATGACTCGCCTTCTCGGGGCTTGAGACTTCTAAATACCTTTTTAAACAAAACCTCATCGCCTGAACGCAAGCGCATCCGCTCAAAAACACGCAGATGCTCCTTTGAACCAAAACTAGTCACAAGGGAGTCAAGAGCTCGCCCTGCTAGTGCGTGATTCGGATGGTCCAGGTACTCAAAGAGGCGCTCCGCGACTTCATCGGACTGATGATGCTTCGCCGCGGCGACGGCTAAAAGTCTGGCTTGAAAATCTCCGTCTCGCAGGCGCAATGCGATAAAATCTTGCATTTCCTTTGCTGGCGATAGGGTCAAAATTTTCAAGATCGCAACTCGCATTTCCTCGAGCGCATCTGGAGAAATTTGCGCCAAGCATGAAGCATCGCAAGCATCCTCCGAGCGCGCCAGACTATGAATAGCCATCCTTACTTCGCCAGCCGCCTCGGCAACCGGTAAGATCTGGCGTAGTCTTTTGGTAATAATCCTTATGGCATCTTCAGATTCACACATCGCCAGCGCCGCGTAAGATGCCTCAGGCTGAATGCCGCCTTTCAAACGATCCCTTAGAATATTCAGCGCATCCGGACCGCAGTAACGCAATTGTCCAATCGCCCGAATGACGCGACTACTCAGTTCCGGATGATCCATGGACTCCAGGACTCGAATCAGCTGTTTGCCAATCAGCTCCTTCGTTTCACTCCCCATGCCGCTCATCAAGTGCTGGGCTATCAGGCTATTCAGAGCGTTTTGACGATTTGCCATCGTCGCTCCCGTCTCAGCCACAATACCGACCAAGTCGGACCACGCCTTGTCCAACCTCACGCAGGCGGTAAATCGTATAAAAAAATCGTCACTAATCTTGCGAAGGGCAGCGATCATCACATTAGATGGTTGATGTAAGCTATGCAAACGTCCTAAAGCCGCAAACACACCCAGAGGAAAGTCCACAGCCTGGTCTGCTAAAAATCGCAGATCTTCGTGCAATTTTTTTGGATCGAATAGAAATGCTCTCTCGAGAGTTTTTAGAACCGCATCACCCTCTGATGCAAGAATCTGCAGGGCTTCCCGTGCGGACTCCTGACTAAAACTACCTAGCACAATCCATGCTTGCTTTAGCGCAGTTGGTGACTTCGCGATTAGAATCGCTTGTACGGCGTCTTCGACCGTATATGTCGCCGACAAACGCAAATGATCTAGCGCGGCAAGTTTTAACTGGTGGGCAAATGATCGATAGCGTGTGTCGAGATGCTCCAACATTTCCAAGGAAGACCGATCGCCAATTCGCCCCAGCGCCATCATGGCAGTGTTGAAAAGTGGGCCGACTTGCTTTGATTGAACCATACTTGAGATGGGCCCCAAAAACCGACGGTATCCGCGCAAACCTGCGGCAATGACCGCATTCTGGCGAACCGCGGGCGGCAAATCTGCACTTTTATCATCCAAAATTGCAGCGATTTCTGGCTCACACGGGAAAAAATTTTGATTAGCGAGGTCCGTCAAAGCTTCACGTGTCAGAGGGTGATTTGGCGTTCGTAGAAGGGATGCCAAAAACTCGCCGCCAACGGGATGATCCAGAGCACCAAGAGACAACACAGCCTCCGACGCTAATCCAAAGTCATTTTGATCAGATGCTAGACGGCACAAAAATTCGAGAGATCGCTCATGTCGAACCCGACCCAGGGCTTGAATAATTGCCGTCTTGGTATCCCGCCACATGGAACGCTCGAAAGTTTCGATTAAAATACGCGCCGCATTCATGCCGCCCTTGGCGGCAAGATCCGTTATTGCACGATGACGCGCACTTTCATCCTCCGTGGACTCAATGACCTGAATAAGCTTTAGAGTTTCTGGGTCTAGCTGAAAACGCTTGCTCTTCATGCGTGTGGGCTCCGCCAACTTAGCTGTCTTTCGATGCTAACATGAAGGGCGTAGCCGCGCAGATTATGGCTTGGTTATGGTAAGTAATAACTCGCGGGGATGGTCGATCGTTCGAACAGGATAATCCGCGATCGGCGCCGCATTAAATCCCCAACTGCACCAAACCGCCTCGCACCCAGCAGCTTTGGCGGCAAGGATATCCTGGCTCCCATCACCCACCATGACAATTGGATGACTTGCAGATAGTCCTGCCTGCTGGCGCGCTAGAAATAATGGCAAGTGCGACGGTTTGGCCTTCGCAGCTGAATCACCGCCCAACCAGGTTTTAAAAAAGGACTCCCACTTAAAATGCCGCACGAGCATGTCAACAAGCTTGGCAGGCTTGTTACTGACTATGGCCATGGGGACATCTCTACTCATTAATTCATTCAGCAAGGGCAAAATTCCCTCATAGGGAACTGTTTCGCCGATGACATTCGCTTCGTAGTGACGCAAAAAAATCCGCCGAGCCGCGCTGAATCGTCCATCAGTCTGCGAATAGGTGACGCGACTTACAAATAGATCCACACCATCACCCACCGCCATGATCACCTCTTCAAGTGTCATGGGCGGCAACCCCAACTCTTGCCGCGCAGCATTGGCAGCGCGCGCAATGTCTCGACGCGTATCAAGTAGCGTGCCATCCATATCAAACAGTACAAAAGGGGTCGATGCCATGCGGATTATCGACCAAACTTCATGACAGCTTCAACCATGGTCCTTAGGCCATAGGCACAACCACCACTACCTGGGAACCCTGTGGCCTTGCAATTCCAGCCGGTACCCGCGATGTCTAAATGCGCCCATTTGGTATTACCAACAAACTCTTTTATGAACATGGCTCCCATAATGGTTCCAGCTTTAACCGAGGCTTTGGCAATATTATTCAAATCGGCTGTCGTGCCCTTGGTCTCCGCCTCAAGCTCAGGCCAGAGAGGTAAACGCCAAAGGGGCTCTCCCACATCACGACTGGCAGCAAGCATATGCTCTGCGGTCCCATCATCATTTGCCATAAGACCAGCACCAACTGTTCCAAGGGCAATTAACACCGCACCCGTAAGTGTCGCGATGTCCACCATCATCTCAGGCTTGTAAGTCACGTTTGCATAATGGACGAGATCCGCCAAAACGAGTCGACCCTCCGCGTCCGTATTCTGAACTTCAATGGTCTTACCGTTCATTGCCACGACGACATCGCCAGGCTTTGTGGCCGCAGCGCTCAGCAAATTCTCGGTCGCCCCGATAATACAAACAGTTTTTACCGGCGGCTTGACCTGAGAGAGGTACAAAGCCGTTCCAAGCACGGCGGCACCGCCTGACATGTCGTATTTCATTTCTTCCATGCCGGCACCCGGCTTCAAAGACACCCCGCCCGCATCAAACGTTAGCCCTTTTCCAATGAGAGCTACAGTCCGCGAATTATCGGTCCCATCAATTTCAATCACAATCATGCGTGGTTCATTTATGGAGCCGGCATTGACACTTAAAAATGATCCCATACCCAAGTTTTCGAGTGATGCTTTGTCATGAATTGAAACTTTGACGCCGTGCTCCTTACAGATCTCTTCCGCAACAGCAGCAAATCGAATGGGATCAAACCAGTTGGCTGGAGCATCCTGCATAAATCGAGTCAGCGCCGTAGACTTACTCATTGCGCGAACGTGACGCTCTGTCTCCGCATCCAGGCTACCACCCAAAAAAGCTACTTGCGAAGGTAGAACTGACTTATTTGCATCTTTTTTCACACCCTTGAAAGAACCCTGCGCGTAAAGACCTTGCGAAAGACCATCAAACACACTCTTGGAACAGAGGCCGTCGGCCTTGCAAATGACAAGTTTTGAACTCTTTAAACCTTTGATCCCAGCTGCGGCATCAAGGCCTAAAGCCCTGCTTTTTTGCGCCTTAGTCGTCTTGACTTTCGTCGGGGCAATGAGCAAAAACGGCACACCGTCAACAACGGTCAGAAGACTTCCACTCCCCTTCCAGCCAACAATAGCGGCGGCGCCGCAGATTTTCTTCTGTAATTCGGTTGATAATGCTGGCGAGTTCAAGTTGATGGAATCATCACCCTCTTTAGCGTCAGCTAATGCTACCAAGTGAGTTGCGCCGCTCACCGGCTCCTTGACCACTTCAAACTTAACTTTGGACGACCATTCATAAGTCTCTGGCAGCAGATTTTTCCAGTTTTCTTTGTTAAATCCCGTTTTCATTTTACCTGTGACTCCTTCGTCTGAATGACTTATGAGCTGCCAATGCATCCTGTGACAGCTATCTTTAAGCAATATACCCATTTTTACAGCACAACAAGTAGCCACTAATTTATGCACGATCACAGTTCCTAGCAAGGCAAAAGTCACTGTTTTTTTAATAGAAATGTCTGATTGACAAGTGCCCCTCATCCACTAAATTAGGAGCCAGAAAAATTGCCCTGGAATTGCCCTTGGCTACCTGCACAAACTCTGTTGAAGGACCAAAAAATGACCACTATTAGCTTCGTTCATGCGCGAGAAATCCTGGATAGCCGCGGCAACCCAACAGTCGAAGTCGAGATTGGCACAGAAAGTGGCTACTTTGGACGGGCTGCCGTTCCTTCGGGAGCATCAACTGGTGAATACGAGGCTTGTGAGCTGCGCGATGGCGACAAGTCCAGATATCTTGGCAAAGGCACCATGAAGGCCGTGCGCAATGTCCGCGAGACCATCACACCAAGGTTGCTTGGCATGGACATCCATGATCAAGCTGCCATCGACCAAATGATGATTGAACTTGATGGTACCGATAACAAATCAAATCTCGGAGCAAATGCGATTTTGGGCGTATCGTTGGCCTGCGCACGCGCAGGAGCTGAAGCTGCCGCCTTACCGTTGTATCGTTATATCGGTGGATCGCGCGCCGTCACCTTACCTGTACCACTCATGAACATTATCAACGGTGGCGCCCACGCTGACAACAATGTGGATTTTCAAGAGTTCATGATCGTGCCCTGGGGAGCCCCTTCTTTCCGAGAAGGCTTGCGCTACGGCACGGAGGTTTTTCACGCCCTCAAAAAAGTCCTCCATGGCCGAAAGCTAAACACTGCCGTTGGCGACGAGGGCGGTTTCGCTCCTGATTTGAAAAGTAACGCCGAAGCTCTCGATGTTATTTTGACAGCCATTGAAAAAGCCGGCTTTAAACCCGGCAAAGACATCGCTTTGGCGCTCGATGTCGCCGCCTCCAGCTTCTGCAAAGACAAGAAGTACGTCTTGGACGGAGAAGGTAAAACCCTCGATTCCGGTGGCATGGTGGATTTTCTTTGTAAACTTGCCAAGGACTACCCGATCATCTCAATTGAAGACGGCCTTGATGAACATGATTGGGATGGCTTTGTCGCGCTAACAAAAAAGATTGGCGACCGCGTACAGATCGTGGGCGATGATTTGTTTGTAACCAACGTGAAAAGATTACGTGACGGAATTAGCAAGAAAGCAGCTAACTCGATCTTGATTAAAGTAAATCAAATCGGCACGCTAACTGAAACCCTAGAAACAATTGAAATGGCGAAAACTCACGGTTTTACGTCGATCGCATCCCACCGGTCAGGCGAAACCGAAGATACAACAATTGCTGATCTAGCGGTCGCAACCAACTGTGGAATGATTAAAACAGGCTCTGCCAGTCGAACAGACCGAATCTGCAAGTATAACCAGCTCCTGAGGATCGAAGAAGAGCTGGGATCTCTCGCGAGATACGGCTGGCCGCGTGGTCTTTCCGTCTGAGGGACTCTTAAGGGCCTCTTAAAACCCACAGACAGGGCCCGCCCGGGTCATGAAAGCTCAAGGCTGGTTTAAGCAACCGTCCGGCCAAGCAAATCTCTATAATTTTCAGCACCTTACGAGATCTTGTCTTAAGAAGTTACAGTTATTTGCCGATATTAGGCTGGTAAAGAAGGCTTGTCCGTTAGGAGCTCTCATGTCCAGATCAGTGTCGTTAGGCAGCTTAAAAGTAGAGATTACTGAGTCCAAGGACACGGTCCTTTACAAGTTTGTCGGTGATGTTGACGATGCTTTCAAACATAGCGATGTGCCACGTATCAAAGCCGCTTCGATTA
>JBIJBX010000169.1:0-5572 GCA_044344995.1 Oligoflexales bacterium
GGCCGGCATTAGCATATTCATCAAAGAAGAGAAAAGTGATGCGTTGACCGATCGCAATATTAAGCATTCCACCGTGCGCATGATGGGATATGTTCTCACTGACGTCATTTTAAAGGTCAAACAATCTAGTGGTGAGGCCTTGGAGGTGGAAAATCCTGCGTTAGTACAAGTCAAAAAAGACGTGGCCACAGCTCTGACTAAAGACACAGAAAAAAGCAAAGACTACCGAATTCCAAGCTCTTTGAAATCTGATGAAACACGCTACAATGATGCCGCATTCGCAGAAGCTTTTGATTCCTACTACTGCTCGGTAGCATCTCAGTCTAAAATGGCGAGTAGTTTCCCCGAGACATTTGCCATTTTCTCAGAAATCGCTGCCGTATTACCTCAAGGCTTACGAGGTACCCTTGACATTTCAGCTGCCGATAGCGAAGTAGCAGCATCAGCGAACACTGTTCAAAACCAGAGTTCCTTCTCCCTTTGGGGCCGCTGGGGACGTTGGAATGGACCCATTCGCCAGGGTTTTAGCAATTGGGGCAGCTACCGCTCCAACGGTGGTGGGTTTATGAATTTCAGACGCTGGGGCGGCGGCGGACGCCTATTCTTCGGATGAGAACCCCCTCACGGAAGGGTTTCCTTTCGCCAGAAGTTTTTCCGTAATTCTCGCATCTTGCAAAAAGGCCTGCGTCCTGTTTTACAAGGGACGCCAGGCCTTTTATCCGTTCTTTGAGCCATCCTTCCTTGCACTCACTACATAGCTAAAAAATGGTCAGGATTTTTCAAAAATTGATCTGACATTCTTTGGGGTTTTCGGCTAAAAATACAGCCTCGGCAAGTCACAGAGTGCTTATTTCTTCATCAGAGGATGTCCCATGAATGATCAGCAAACCATCGGCGTACTAAAGGGCCTCGTCATCGACGGTGTCAACAAAGCTAAATCCGGGCACCCGGGTGGCGCCATGAGCTCCATGGATTTTGCGTACATACTGTTTACCGAGTTTTTAAATTTCGACCCGGATGACAGTCAGTGGCTGGGACGTGATCGCTTCATCTTGAGTGCAGGGCATGAATCCATGCTGCTCTACTCTCTTTTGCACATGGTTGGCTGGCTTCCCATGGATGAGCTGAAACGCTTTCGACAGCTCCACAGCAAAACACCAGGTCACCCTGAGAATACTCACACCAAAGGTGTCGAATGCACCACAGGACCACTGGGTCAAGGTGTGGCCATGTCTGCTGGCTTTGCGGTTGCGGCCAAACATCTCGCGGCAACCCTTGATGAGAAGCTTTTCAATCACAAAATCTACGCTCTCATGGGTGATGGCTGCATGCAAGAAGACGTTACCCTGGGTGCTGCTTCGCTCGCCGGCCACTTAAAACTAAATAATTTAATTTGGTTCTATGACCGAAATCGCCAACAAATTTCCGGCAACATCAATCGTGCCACGAGTGACAACGAAGAGATGGTGTTCAAAGGTTTTGGATGGCATGTGCTGACCATTGATGGGCACGATCACAATTCCATACGGCAAGCGATCACGGCTGCCAAAACATCAGAACGCCCAGTCCTGATTATCGGCAACACGGTCATGGCAAAAGGTTGCGCCACCCAAGAAGGTGACCATGAAACTCACGGGGCACCGTTATCAGCAGATGAGCGCGCCAAAACAAAACAAAAACTTGGACTTCCAGAGGGCCAGGACTTTTATTGTCCGGAATCTGCTGTAGGACACTTTCAACGCCGCTTTGGAGATCTTCGGACTCAAGCAAAAAACTGGAAAGCTGCGTCCCAAGACCGCATGAAAGATCCGTCTTTTAAATCCACTTGGGATCAACACTTTGCCGGTCAATCATGGTCAAGTCTCCAACCTATCACTTGGCCGTCGGGCTCCGGTGTTGCAACGCGTAATGCCTTCGGTGATGTTTTAAAGCAATGGGCTACAGATATTCCTAGTCTCATGGGCGGCAGTGCTGACCTCGAGCCTTCAAATATGACCGGTCCTTTTGCCAAGGCCGTCGGAGATTTTCAGGCTGCCACACCCAAAGGCAGAAATCTTGCTTTTGGCGTGCGGGAATTTCCCATGTCAGCTATTACAAACGGCATGGCCCTGCATGGTGGCGTCATTCCCTTTGATGCGACGTTTTTGAGTTTTGCTGATTACTCTCGTCCAGCTCTTCGACTGGGTGCTATTCAAAAAATTCGTGTCATCCATGAGTTCACCCACGATAGTTTTTATCTTGGCGAAGACGGCCCCACCCATCAGCCTGTTGAACACACCATGAGCTTGCGCCTCATTCCAGACTTCTATGTGATGCGCCCAGCTGATGCCAATGAAACCCAACTGATGATGCAAGAAGCCCTCAAACTCTCTCAGCCATCAGCCATTTGCTTATCAAGGCAAAAGCTCCCCGTGCTTGATCTCAACGCTAATCAGCAGGTCGATTGCCGACGTGGTGCTTGGGTGGTGATGGATCACAATGATCCGGATCTGGTCATATTTGCGACTGGATCTGAAGTGTCCCTAGCTATGGCAGCGGCAAAGAATCTCACCCAATTCAAAACCAAGATCGTGTCTGTGCCGTGCTGGGAATTGTTATTTACCCAAGACAAAGCCTTCCTAAATAAAATCCTGACGCCAAGCTGTAAACGCCGCGTCAGCATTGAGGCCGGAAGCACCCTTGGATGGCAAAAGTTTACGGGAATGGATGGACTCAATATCGGACTTGATACCTACGGTGCCAGCGCGCCTATGGAGCACTTAGCCGAAGAGTATGGGTTTACTCCGACTAAGGTAAGCGCAAGAATCACTGCTCACTTTGGACGTCATTAATTCATGAAACATGTGGACCGCGAGGAGTTGGCAGCTGCGATTAAGGGTGTTCCCCTTGATGAACACGCGCGCCTTAAGAAAGCCAGCAACGCTAGAGATCCAGCCGATGCGTTTGCTGCCTGGAATGAGCGGTTTTTGCATGAATTGACTAGTGAATTTGGACCATTGCCTGAAAGTTTTTCCTCCGATGACGCGTCGGAGGAAGATCTCAAAACTTATATTCGCAACATGAAAAAACAATTCCGCCTACAACTAAAGTAGACGGAATCTTTTTCTTCAAAAAAACTGTTCGTTAGTAGCAGCCGCTCACAACGGATCCAGACTGCCAAATCACCGAATTACTCGTGTTCAAGACCACAAGGTTGCCGTTTTTGCCAAGGGAAAAGCCCTTAGCCGCTTTACCGGATGTGGCTGTGTTGAAGAGAACAGTATTACCGGCAGCAATCACGAAGTTGCCGTCCGACTGGAACTGCGCGCGAGTGGCACTTTTGCCTCCTGTGTTCGAAGTCCAAATTATATTTGTTCCCTGGTAGACCACAAAGTTGCCATCCGTCGTGAATATGGCGCTGAAGTTACAGTTTTGCAGATTGTTATTGGTGCTACCGATAGCGCTAAGGCCGTCACCTTTTTCAAATGACTCGCCAAGACCAACACCTGGGCGGGTGCAACTTGGACTGCTCCAAACGCAACCAATGGCTGCCTTACACTCTGTCTCAACAGATAATGGCGTGCATTTTTGCGGCTGTGGCGCGGCAGCGAGACCAGCAATTTTACAAGCAGATCCATCCCACTGACAGCCAGGGGCTGCAGCACATTTAAGCTGGGTGTTTAGGGGCGCACAAAGACCCGCCGTATCAGTATTGTCGGTGGCGGCTGTCATGCATTGGGTTCCAGTCCAAGTACATCCCGTAACAAGTCCACACGCGGCTTGCGTGGATTGTTCCTGACAGGTGGGCGGCGTGGTTGTCTGATCACTAGAGCCAGTGGTCGTTGTCGTGGAGTCACTCCCAGTGGTCGTTGCAGTGGAGTCGCTACCCGTGGTTGCCGATGGATTTTTTCGAGCCGTGCCTGGACTCTTTTGATTACAGGCAAAAAATCCGCAGGCCAGAATTCCCAGGGTCAATAGTCTTAAATTTAGCATTTCAATCAATCCTCTCAAATTTTAAGAGTCATCCATGCAAAAGCGCCCTTATAGCTTACCATGTCGGCGTGGGTTTTGGTTAGATGGGTTTTGGCTAGATGGTCGCCACAGGGAGCTAGACCCTTTAAATCAAAAAACCGTGATATCATAGGGTAGCACCCCTACCATGCTCAATGAGGCACCAAAATGCTTGGACCAAAGACTCGATCTCACACAGTTTTTTTTGGAGCTATGGCGTTGGCCATGGCTTTTTCAGCCTGTAAGACAGCCGGTCGAGAGCCCGGGTCGCTGAGGGCCACAAGTGTTCCAGTGGGAAATCCTGGCGCGTCTTCGTCTGAGCTCGTTGAAAGTGACTTTTTGATCCCAAAGTCAAAATTTCCCGAAAAGATCACCCAAACCCTGGTGACAAGGCGCAAAGGGGAGGAACTTCGTATTCAAGGCTTGCCGCAAGGAGCTTGCTCCAAGACGGAAACCTTAGCAAATCGGCTTGTTACAAAGCTTGTGTCGGGTAACAAACTTGAGCTTGTCATCAATCAGAACCCCAGCATGATCCTGATCGTCGATTGCACTAATAAAACATTAAAACTGCCTGAAACCAAAGCTGGGGTCATCTGGGTTTACCCCGAGATTCTCAAAGGCTTTGCGACGGAAGATCAAGTTGCGGCACTAATAGCCCACGAACTGGTGCATTACACCAGATCCCACGAGGAGGATATTGAGGAGCGCCTAAACAGTTGGATGCCGTTTCGAGAAGACGCCATTAATAGATCCCGTTGGGACCATGAAAAGGAGGCCGACCGACTATGTACCCGACTTCTAGCAAATGCTGGCTTCGATCCCCACGCAGCTGCCGACGTTCCACGCCTTCTGGATCAGATCATGGCAGGCACCCCAGGATGGCAACAAGGTAAAATTAATTTTCCGTTAGATTCTGCGGACGAACGTGGCTATAGAGTCCAGTTCGAGCTGAAGCAAAATAAACTTCAAACGTCGCCTCAGACCGTCGGACAGATGCCTTTTGTTAAGGACGAGTTGGACGCAAGACCCTGAAATTGGGTAACTCGCCAGAGGCGAGCTTAACTTGGCTTGATCGGCATTTTTAGATAGCTTTTGCCATTGGACTCAGGCGCAGGCAGATGACCTGCATCAATATTGACTTGAATGCTTGGCAACAACAGACGCGGCGCAGAGAGAGTTTTATCGCGCGCGGTCCTAAAGGTCACAAACTCCGCTTTTGTCGTGGTGTCTTTTAACTGAATATTGGAACTTTTCTCCTCGCCGATGGTGGATTCATAGCGCAGTGGTCTGCCGTTTGGTTGATAGTCATGAGCCGTAAATACGCGGGTGCTATCTGGCAATTGATAGAGTTTTTGAATGCTCTCAAATAATAACTCCGCGCTGCCAGAAGGAAAGTCACAACGACCAGTCCCGGAGTCCGGCATGAATAATGCGTCACCCGTAAACACCACATCACCAATCAAATAACTTGCGCATGCCGGCGTGTGACCAGGGGTAAAAATAGTCTTGAACGCTAAACTTCCAGCCTTTGTCTCACTGCCCTCGTTGAGCAGAACATCAAACTGTCTACCGTCGGCTATAA
>JBIJBX010000171.1:0-5535 GCA_044344995.1 Oligoflexales bacterium
CTTCGCTGCGCTCAGCATGACGGAGTTCCACATCATGACGGGCTTACGCAGCATGAGCAGATTAATAATTCCAGGCCGTCTTTTTTGGTTTGAGACAAGGAAAATGAGGAGCGACGCCCAGACAGTGCTACTAGCACGGCGAGGCGATGCCCCGCAGAGCGACGCACTATCGATCCAAAATAAACAAGTGGGCCACGCCGTTTAGTTTCAAGTCAGACAAGGACGGTCCACGCCGTCTATTTTGGTTTGAGACAAGGAGCTCGAGGAGCAGCGCCGAGACAGTGCTGGTAGCACGGCGAGGCGATGCCCCACAGAGCGACGACGTATCAAGCCAAAAGAGACAAGTGGCGGCCCCACCTGGAATCGAACCAAGAATTAACCCTTAGGAAGGGCTCGTTATATCCATTTAACTATGAGGCCAAAGGCAGGATCTTTTGAACCAAGATCTCATCTGAATACAATATTCTTCCAACCCTGCCCACGACAAATATTGACTAAGGTGTACTTCAGGGCCTAAAAGGGGCCCACCATGAATAAACGTAGCCAACAACCCCCTAATAAACGCCAGCATTTGGCCCTGATGCGGCCAGGTTTTGAGCAGGCTTTAAAAGAAGAATTTGTGACTCGCTTTGGATTTTATGCCGAGGTGGCTTGCAGAGCTGGGGTCAGCTTACCGGAAAATATTGTGCTACCAGGGATTCTCAGCACTATTTTTGTGAGACAGTATCTTCCCAGAGCCCTACGCTTTCGCGACCAAGATCACGACAGCTGCCTCAAGAGTCTTTGCGACCGCATGGACGTAATGATCTCCAGAAGTAATCGCCAGCAGGGACAGTGGACACTCCATGCTTTTGCCATAGATGACGACGACCAGTTGCGCCGCGCTCGGAATCTGTCAAAAGGACTCCTAGATCATCTGCAAAAAAGACACCGCGAGTTCTTTCAGCGCTTTATTCCCAAAGACGAATTCGCCGCAGAGCCCAGGAACTCAAGTGATTTTATTTGTCAGATTTACTGCCCTGCTCAAGATGACCTTTGGTTTTCGACCGCGCGAGTGGATGAGGGCATTTCTCTTTATGAGGCAGGATTTCGCCCCATGCGAAGCCTTAAACATGCACCCTCAAGAAGCGCTAGTAAACTCGAGGAAGCCCTGTCAGTTTTGGGAAGGCACCCAAGCCCGGGCGATACAGCCGTGGACCTCGGGGCTGCGCCAGGCGGTTGGAGCATGGTTCTGGCTCGCCACGGCGCCATTGTTGAGGCTGTCGACCATGCTGAACTGAAATTAGACCCCAAACTAAAGCTAAAGGGTCAGATCAACCACATCAAGGCCAACGGGCTAAAGTACATGCCCAAAGAGCCCGTGGACTGGCTGGTCTGCGATATGGTGATGGGGGCCAAGGATACCCTGGAGATTCTAAAGAAATGGGCCCTCGGGGGCACCATGCAGAATTTTGTGGTCAACGTTAAACTGCCCAAGTACACGCCCTGGGCTGGCGCCTTAAAAGCACTGGAAACCGCTGAAATAATGAGTGATTTTATAATAATGACCCGCCAGCTCCTGCACGATCGCAGTGAAATAACCCTGATGGGCTTTAAAAAAGCAAGATAATTTTAAAGATTATATTGAATTCTAATGTATTCTATGCTATTGAATGCGCTCAAGCAGAGAGGGCCTATCCCCTTCTGCGGGCAGAAAACCTAATTATCGGGATTTTGAACATCATGAGCCAAGTAACCCGCCTCCTCCAGCTGACCCTTCTAACAACCGTCATCGCTGCCTCAGTTGCGACATCGGCTACGGTCAGAGAATCACCCTGGACAAGGGAGGATTTAGCCCTCGACGAAAGATCAATGGACGGCAAAAGTGAAATGTCAAACTCTCATGACCGTAAGATGTTTGCTACGGTCGCCCATGCAAAAGCGACGGCTATTTTGAGTCATACGACCTATGTTTACACGCTGCACTTAAAGCTCTACCAGCAAAACAGCAAATCAGAGATGGACTTGCTTGAGAGTGAAATCGCCATGCTATCTGCCTCTGTGGCCCACAGCTATACAGAAAGTGGTATGAACAGCGAGGGACTTCGCTACGAAGCAGGAAAACTTAAAGCAAGCTGGGCAAATGGCTCATCCCAGCGTGATCTGAAGCAACTTGCCAGCATCTATGTGGCCATTAGGCAAAAATACCTCGAGCACTCAGAATTTTTACTGTCCGAATTCACCAAACTTTTAAAAGCAAAAGAACGGGTTTTTGTCATTAAAACCGATCTTGAAAGAAGAAAAGTCATCAGCGGGGAAGAACTCAATCAAGCCCGCGTTGAACGCGACCAAAGTAAGACTGAAATCGAAGTCGTCTCAACGCAATTAGAATTCGCTAGGCAGGCTTTGGCAGACGCTCAAAAAGATTTAGATTCTTTAGGTCGCTAAAAAACCAAATCTACTTTCGTCTAAACACAAACACCTGCTGCTCAGCCTCAATTGGCCGCAGTAAGGCGTTTAGAGCCGGTATCGTCGTACAATCAAACTGATTCTGATTCTTATAGGCCGACCAATTGCCACTGGCAAAGGGTTGCTTACCTCGATGCCTTTTGGGGAGTCACACGGCTCAAATTCCCCCTGCTATCACCACGCCACGCATCAGTGGCTCAAGCATGTCAGCCGTCACCAAACGCTTCGGGTCGTCGATTAAATTCATCAGCTTGGTTAGAAGTGTTTGGTTTGTACCAGAACGCTTAAGAACAAAGTTCTCAGTCACCAAGCCGTTTTTGTTATTTATTTTCCCTAGGGCCAATACGTCCGTTGTGCTAAAATTATGATAACGTCTAAGTTAGATGAATAATTTTCGCGACGGAAATCGCTCTATGATTGAAAAAACCTTGATGCTTACAGTGATGCTGATGCTCCTAGTTCCAAGTATTTGTGAAGCAAGCTCCCGGGGATCCCGACGTAAAAACTCGAGCGTATCGAGTCCCAAATTTATGCAGTCATTTGGTGGATATGGTGGCTATAAAAATCAGACAATTACTACGCAGAGCGAAGACGGCTCGTCGAATGACCCGTTTACGACCAGCGAAATTCAGATGAGTATTGAGTACGTCTACAGGTTTCACGGCAGACTCTTCGCCGGACCATTGCTGAGAATGTCAAACAACACTTCCGGCAGTGGAGATTCAAAGAACGAAGAAAACAATTTTGAACCAGGTGTGATTGCTCAATATTGGTTCGGTGAGCCAAACGATGAGGACTTCGTCCCTTTTGTTTGGGGTGGATTTAGGTATTCTAATTCCTCGTCAGGATCCGGAGAATACAAGAGCTCAAGGTCTGGACTGACGTTTGGCGGCGGCGGCGGCGGGTATCTGATGATAGCTAAAAATATCGCGCTGACAACAATCTTTGAGTACTCGATAGGTAAACATAACTCAAAAGCTGGGGAGTATTCATCCACTGCGAATTATTCAAATATGCAGATTTTGATTGGGTTATCGCTCCTAAAATAATCCACAACATGGATCAGAGTAAGTCCGCGTTGTATTCCTGTCGAGCTCCCTTGGTCTGTTTTTTCCAAAAAAATCGGCTTCGGGGGCTAGGAAAAATAGAAAAGGAATCATAGCCTTACGGACATCTTGTCTGCACACTTTCCCAGCCAAGATGTCATTTCAGCGTGATCTAAAGCAACTTGCCAGAATCTATGTGACCATTAGGCAAAAATACCTCGAGCACTCAGAATTTTTACTGTCCGAATTCACCAAACTTTTAAAAGCAAAAGAACGAGTTTTTTTCATGAAAACCGATCTCGAAAGAAGAAAAGTCATAAGCGGCGAAGAACTCAATCAAGCCCGCGTTGAACGCGACCAAAGTAAGACTGAAATCGAAGTCGTCTCAACACAATTAGAATTCGCTAGGCAGGCTTTGGCAGATGCTCAAAAAGATCTGGACGCTATAAGTCGTTGAAAACCAACTCTACTTTCGCCTAAACACTAAAACCTGCTGCTCGGCCTCAACTGGCCGCAGCAAGGCGTTTAGAGCCGGTATCGTCGTACAATCAAACTGATTCTGATTCTTATAGGCCGACCAATTGCCACTGGCAAAGGGTTGTTTACTTAGTATCACGATGTACATCTGAACAGACTTTGTCTTAAACACGTCCACTTCAAATTTATTGCCAGGAGGCGGCCAGGAGCAGATGACCACTTCAGGACTCAGTGATTTAAGCGCCAGAGATGCGTCCATTTTTTGAATGTTATCGGCACCCCTACCCCAACCACCAATTTGCCAACTATCATCGTCAACAGCAGAAATATTCACACCAAGGGATTTCAGACCCGAAAATAGCACGCCGAGTCCTGCGCCCAATTCAAGGACTTTACGCCCTGCGCAAAACTCTCCTATCTTTTGGGCAAATTCAAGTGTGGGAACGCTCCAAACTCCCGAGCGTTGCAGTTCACCAGCTGCCCACATGGGATCAGATAGTGCGCGCCACCGACGATCAAAATTAGCTACAGAGAAAAGTGACCCGCGGATAATTTTAGACAAGAGAAAAAACTTAAATCTAACCCTGTCAACAAGACGAGGTTGGGCGGCCACTTTTCCAGTCATAACATCCGAAAACTGCTCAATGGCTAGTAACGTCATCTGGGCTTTGACTATGGCCTGAGATTGCTCTACTTGCCATTCTGCGGCCTTGACCTGTGAGCTTTGCAGCTCAGTTAAGGCCGACTGTCTCCAAGCCACAAGGGCCTCGCCTTGATTGCCTGCGACACGTTCTTTGAGGCCAGCAACGACCTCCTGCCATACGGCTGGATAACGATCGGCAAGCTCTTTCAAGGAAGGTTTAGACCTGCCACGCTGTCTGGATTTTGATGGTTCTAATGGGCTTTGAATCATCCATAGAGTTTATTCAAAGCGAATCCTGATATCCACTGTTTTGTTTGGATCTAGGCCCTGCACAGTAACTTTTGAACGACTGGCGTCGAATGTGAACCCGGAGGTCACGACTCCGTCCACCTCAACACTCGTGACTTTCTTTGCCGTTGCGGGAATAGAAAACTCCGATGCAGTATTATCGACCTTAGCTTGAATGAGCTGTTCGATCATGGAATTGTAGTCCGCTGTAGGACTCGTAATGTCAAAAGCCTTGCCACCGACTGCACTGATAACGTTCGCGTAAGACAAAGTGTTTGCGGGAACTTTACCCAACGGTGGTATTATTCCATTAAACTTTACAGACAATACCTTGCTATTAGTCTCAACCAAAGATCTTAGTCGGCGTTCGGTGCCAGCTGCATCCAATATGATGTTACCTTTAGCATCTTTAGTGCTCACGAGCGTTGCATCGGAAACACATCCCTCCTGTTCGTCAGAAATGAAAATCACGCTGACAGCGGCATTTTCTCGGAATAATGGCTTCCCACTATTACGTTTTAATAGCTGCTCCAGGGCTAAAAGTCCAGGCTCGCAACCTACAGCGTGAAACGAGGTTTGTAGGGCAGCCGTAAAACATCTATCACCGGCGTCATTGACATCAAAGGGTTTAAA
>JBIJBX010000172.1:0-5527 GCA_044344995.1 Oligoflexales bacterium
GCAAATGGAACATCGTATCGGACACCAATTGGATCGGAATCACGACCTCAACTAGTGGGCAAGGCAGTGGAAAATTCACCCTAAGCCTTCAAAAGCCACTATCTACAGAACGATCAGGCACTGTCTCCATGACCGGAGATGGCTCAAAAGTCAGTCTTAAAGTGATCCAACCACCTGACACTGAAGCTCCAGGTGGATCGTTGGTCATCAACGGAAACATGGGCACCCAATACACCACGACCCGCGATGTTCAACTGCTTTTAGATGTCAAAGACATCAACGGCATGGACACCATGTGTATTTCAAATTCGTCAACCTGCAGTCAATTCATTCCCTTCGATAGCATGCCAAAATGGCAATTATCAGACGGCGACGGCGCAAAAACTGTGTATGTGCTTCTGCGCGATAAGATCGGAAACACGACATCTACCGATCAACCACTCACAAAGTCAATTATTCTTGACACGACCCCGCCATCAGACGGCACGTTATCCACTAAGTTGTCGAGCATCGCCCAGCATGTGGATCTTAGTTGGAGCGGCTTTACTGATGTCATATCACCCGTACAAAAATACGTTGTGGTTTATTCCACCACCCAAACCCCAACTTCCTGTTCCGATGGGTCGGTTATTTATAGTGACTTTGGAACGTCTAAAAGCCATGGACCACTGGCCCCAGGAACCTATTATTACCGGGTTTGCGCCGAAAATTCTGCCAAACTCCAATCAACTGGGGCCACGGCATCGTTTACGGTTGTGGAACTGGACAAGCTTCCCCCGACAGGGACCTTGAGCATCAACAACAATGCCCCGTTCACCCGTTCATCCTCTGTCACTGTAGCCATTCAGGCAACTGATGCCAGCGGTGTCGCGAAAATGTGTCTGAGCACTAGTAGCACCTGCCGCACTTGGGAAAACTTTGCGCCCACGAAAACCATTAGCCTAACCTGGGGGCAAGGCCTCAGGACCATCTATGCATGGTTTGAGGATAAGCTTGGCAATAAAAATGCAACTCCAGTCAAAGACGACATCATTGTTGATTCATCTGCCCCCATCACAAGGCTGATGAGTATTCAACCGATGCAAAATAGCGCCAAAATAACTTGGACCGCTGCCTCCGATCCAAATGGCATCGCTGGCTACAAATTGGTTTATAAAGTTGGGTTTTCTGCCCCAAAAATCTACTGCGCAGATGGGATCAATGTTCCGGTGACGCCTGGATTTTTAACGGCAACGGCAACAAATCTTGCTGCCAGCACCACCCATGCCTTCCGCCTGTGTGCCATCGATAGGGCTGGGAATGTCAGCGTGGGAAGCTTTACAACGGCGCGAATCAAATGAAAACTTAAACCGAGCGTTATTTACGTACTGATAACGACGTCAATCTTAAGGTGATTTTGGCACGATTGGCGACATCAGGGCTATGGACATCACCCAAAGCTGGTGAATGGTTCGGGTACACGCGACGTGAAATAATCTCCGAGCTTCTGGAGTGTCTGGATAGGCGTTTGGCGTGGCGTCAGGTATCACTACATAATCAAATTCAAGCCCCTTCACCTGGCTAACTTCAACGACATCGACGCCCGGACGAAAATCAAACGCCCCATCTTCGACAATTCTAGCCTTAGGGACGTCACTGAGCATCTTGAATATCCGCAAAGAGTGCTCTGCCGTACGAGTGATGACGGCCACTGATGCCAAAGGCTCGGCCACCATCAAGTCACTCAAAGTATCGGCCAGAGTTAACATCAAATGCCCCTCGTTGGGACATAAGGTTACGGTTACTGGGACACCTTCCTTAATCGCTTTAGGCATCTCACGCGGTGCATACTTCCCAAGGATCGCATGAGCAAATTCAGCCACTGGCCGCGGCGAACGGTACGTTGTGGTCAGATGTTGCGCCTGAACTCTCGGCACGCCAATCTGATCTAATACCGCGTCCCATGAATCAAAGGTTGTGGAGGGATCAATCTGCTGGGCACTATCGCCAGCAATCGTTACAGAACCCTCTTTGGTTAACGCAGCGCCAAGTGCCGCCAATTCAATTGGCGCCAAATCCTGCGCTTCATCAATCAAAATATGCGAGAACTGGTGCAAGCCCTCCTCATCGCCCCTTTTGATGCCAAACTTTAGTCGCCGCAACTCATAAACAATCGCGAAGTCCTCAGGGTCAATGGTTTGGGCAATATCATCAATGAACTCATCCGCCAGACTACCGCCGTCAACCGTTTCGAGTTTATCCAGGTCAACACCGGCATAACGCTTAGCGGCTGGATCCGCAAACTGATCACTACTGTGTTTATAGACTGTCTCCGCAGCGAACTTTGGGATCTGACCATTGGACAACTCAACAACTCGCCGAAGCAAATTTTTATTCATAAAAAAGTCGATACGGTCTTTTGCGATATCCGATAATCTCTTTTCGAGATCTGGAAATAATTTAATGTCAGCTCGTGACACACTGGGGTCCATTCCTTTTTCATAAGCTTTGCGAGCTTTGTGGAGCCGACGAGCTAATGGCAGATCTACTTCCTCAGTAAGAATCTTCGCTGACTCATCGCCATCAGGTATTTTTGATTTAATGTCATGAGCAAATTCTCGCGCCTGCAACTCAATAAATTCTTTCAAGACGGGTCTTAGCGCTGGATGACGTTTAAAATAGGTGACCACACTGGGCGCGTTATCGCAGATTTTATGGGGCAGCCGACGAATTAATTTAAAAACACGCTCCGGGAAGAATTTATCAAATGAACTCACCAGCACGCGGTTAAGTCCTAAACTATCCAAAAGTTTACGACTTAAACGCACGAGTCCTTCATCAGGCACAATGACTGCCATACGATGCTGGGCAAAACGTTGCCGATCACGATAATTAAGTGTCGCCAGTCGATGCAATGCGACCGTAGTTTTACCGCACCCCGCTCCACCCAAAATGAGCACTGGATCATCTTCATGACTTGAGAGAGCGGCATATTGTTGGGAGTCCAGCAGGGCTGAAACTTCTGGTGAGGGTCTACCACTTTGGCCGGTGCCAAGCGTAAACCCTCGGCTTGCTGCCCCACTTCCGCCGGATAGTCGGGGCGCCCTGGCTCCCTCATCAAGTTGCCAGACGCCGTCTTTATCTTTGCGGTAGGATTTTTCGGGGGTACCAACAAATACCAAGACCCCATCTTTAATAGTTAAAAGATGCCGTTTCTTAAAGATTCCGCGTGCGATCCGACCGGGTAGTTCAGCCTCATACTCCTCGCCTTGGCGATAGTTGAAAAATACGGATGCAATGGGAGCATTTCGCCAATCATTAACAGGCGCTTCTCCCACATCCAGAAAGCTTTTGTAGCCCAGCAGAATATCTTTACTCCGGCCATTCTCTTCAAGCTGCATGTGGGCAAAATAAGGCGATCTCGCGTCAGGAAGCTCATCAAACTGCACTTGTTCAATCAAGGCGCGCTGGCTATTCATCTGATCAAATAAAGCTGGCAAATCCTCGGCGCGAGCCGTTGCCGCCTCTTCTCTTAGCTGTGTCAGGCGCGTACCGACATCATGCAAGTCAAGGCGCGACTTGCCTCTAGCTACACGCAGGCCATCAAGGACCTTGCGAAGGAGCTCCTCTTCTTCTTCTAATAATTTGCGTTCAGCTTCTGTTAACATGGTCCGCCATTAATTTCGCCGAGGGCACAGGCCCTCATTAAGCAAGCATTTCTCAATAGTTTAGCACCTTTAAATGCCTTGCGGTATCTCCTCACCTTGGCCAGCGCAGGGACAAAAAGAAAACGCCTTGCGGGCGCTTAAAAAACGAGACTGCCGAATAAATAGCCCTGTAAATTGACACATACCCTCTGCAAGCCGCAAGATAGCAATAAGAGTTTCTTAAAATCAGCCCAATGAAAGTCACGGTCACTGCGATGCTAAAATCCTTCGCCCATAGCTATGCGAATCAGCCGTTGATACGAAAAAATATTTTATCCACAATAGCAACCTTGTCACTAGCCACGCCAACCTCGCTACAAGGCGCAGATACGACTGGTTGGGAGCAAATCAATCTAGCTGGTGAAACAAAATGCGCTGATGGCTCAAGCTACAGCATATTTATGAACCGAGGCTCCTCTGGACGAATCGTCATTGATTTCATGGGAGGCGGAGCTTGCTGGGATGATGAAACATGCAGGCCTGACGCCATTAATTATACCAAATCAGTACCAGATATTATCGGCCAATGGCTCCCGGAAGCATCAGGTATTTATGACCGCACCCGCAGGGACAACCCCTTCCGTGATGATACTCATGTATTATTGCCTTATTGCACGGGCGATGTGCATTGGGGTGAAGCCGATCAATCTTACCGAAATGCGGATGGATCACCTTTCACCATTCACCATCGTGGCGCCATCAATGCTCGTAGTTCACTTGATTTTGTGTTTTCTCAGCCAAATATCAACCCAAAGGAGGTTTTTATTACCGGCTGTTCTGCAGGAGCATACGCCTCCATATGGTGGACGCCCTATATTCGTCGACTGGCCACAAATGCCAAATTGATCCAGTTCTCCGACAGTGGCGCAGGGGTTTTGACGCCGCAATTTCGGCAAGGTGGGATGCGAAACTGGCAAATCGAAAAATCAGCTCCTTGGTGGATCCCTGGACTGAATCCCGCTGAAACAGACTTATATCAGCTGAGCCTTGATGAAATGTACACTTCCGTGGCTACGACACACCCAGAAATACAACTGGCGGAATACAACTCCATCAATGACGTTCTGCAACGCTGGTTTTTTCAATTAATGGGCGGCAATCTTTTCTCGTGGACAGATTTAATGCGCAAATCCGTCGAATCGGCAGCTGAACGCTCGGCTAGCTTTCGCTACTTTATAGCCCCCTGGGACGCGCACTGCATTCTGCCCTATGAGTCTTTTTTCGCAGAAACAAGTGACGCACCAAATGGCATACCGTTTAGCGAGTGGATAACCCGCCTTCTGGATTCAGATGATGTACCCAACGAACCTTGTGATGGCTGCACGGTCGATCGCCCTTAAATTCCAGCGTAGTGCGCCAAATAAGCCAAACCAAGTTTTGCGAACGCAGCAGCTTGTGTCATCGCGCTGGCTGTTTCAAGTGAGTCGCGGCTGGTGTGAATTTGTCGGTTATAGCCGGACGGATCTTCAAAAGGAAATGACGTTACAAAGCCCTGACGTCGCCACGAGGTGTGATCACTATCACCACCGGATAAACTTTTTTTGCCCCATTGAACGCCCACATACTGATCGACCAACGAACCTAGTGCGCTATTGAACTGATCCATCGTATTGTTTGTTACAAACCAGATCTTATCGGGAGTACCCGGAGCCTTGTAAAGATTCATGTCGTGCTGCACCATCGTGACGACATTCTTGCCGGCAGCTTTATATTTCTGCGCCATATCCTGGCTACCAACCAAGCCAATTTCCTCGGCCGCATATCCATGAATTTCGATCGTTCTTTCCGGTCTTGCTCCGGATTCCATGAGAACTCTAAAAATTTCGCAGTTCGTTGACGTC
>JBIJBX010000173.1:0-5518 GCA_044344995.1 Oligoflexales bacterium
ATATACCCTGTAGGTTTAAGGAAGGTTACGGCGTTAATTTATCGGCCATCCAATATTTAGTCGATCAAGAGAAAGCTGACGTCGTCATAACGATGGATACCGGGATAACGGCCAATTTGGAGGCCGAGTGGTGTCGCAAGAAGGGCGTCACGTTTATCTGCACCGACCATCATAAAGTTCAACCGGACAAAATGCCGGACTGTTTAATTCTCAATCCCAAGTTACATCCGGACCCGAACTATCAGGAGCTTTGCGGCTGCGGTATTACATTTGTTTTACTCCGCAAACTTGCTCAGCATTTGCAGAATTATAAGATCGACAATGAAGTCTGGACGGACATATTAGCTCTGACCGGGATGGCTACCATTTGTGATGTAGTTCCCTTGAATGGCGTCAACCACAAATTAGCCAAAATGGGCATCGAAGCCCTTATGCGGAGTAAACGGCCAATTCTTGCCAAGCTACGCCAGGCCGCACAGATAACAACAACAGACGAAAAGGACGTTGGTTTTAAACTTGGGCCTAGAATCAATGCCGTCGGACGCCTTGAGCACGCTGATGTGGTTATCAACGCTTTTCTAAATGAAGATCCAACCGACTTGATCGCACACATGAACTCCGCGAACGAGCGTCGTCGGATGATTCAAAGCACGATCATCGAAGAGGCTCAAACCAAGGCTCAAAGTCTCTTGTCTGAGCCCATTGTCTTTCTCGGCGGTGATTGGCACCCAGGCGTCGTTGGCATCGCTGCCAGCAAAATTGCCGAGACCCACTGGAAGCCAACTTGGCTATTCCAACGGAAAGATGGCATCTGCAAAGGATCGGCCCGAAGTATCCGTGGCTTTGACGTGACCGCTGCGATGTTAAGTTGTTCGGATCTGTTCACAAAATGCGGCGGTCACGCTGCCGCCGGTGGTTTCAGCTTCGAAGAGAAAAACGAAGATGCGATTCGTCAGCGCTTAGCGGCATTCGCCATAGAAGCTCGTAGTCAGCAGCCAAAGATATGGGAAAGTGCCATCAGCTACGACTGCGCTCTGCCGGAACATCTTATAAATCTCAACATTTTAAATACTCTCGAAACTCTGAAGCCTTTTGGGCACAGTTTTGAAGAGCCGAAATTTCGACTGTCCGGGAAGATCTCAAGGGTTGATTTTTACAATGATAAGCAGACGGGGCAAAAAAAACACACTTGTATCTACCTCCGCGTCGGCAATGAAGACCACAAAATCCTATTTTTCAATGATGTACTCTCTGAACTCAACCCGAATGCCCCCTATTCTTTCATCGTCAGCCTCTCAAGAAACTCATTCCGGGGCAAAACCAGCCTCACTATCAATGGATATGATTGGGCGCAGGAAGCACAATGAGCGGACGACTCACGAAACTTTTTAAGATTCCCTCTTTATCACTATCCACCCGCCTTTTGCGCCTTCTGGCCCCAGATCCGATCCTAACAACTCTCTTAGTTATTTTTATCGCGATCATTTTTTTCTTCTACTCCACGAACTTTCGGCGCGAGCTTGAACACTTTTTTCATGACACCCGCACAAACCTGATGCCACCAAGCAAAAAATCAAACGTCCTCCAAATCATTACTATTGACGATAACAGCATCGCAAAACTTGAGCCTGATCGCCTAAGGCGTCGTCTGGACTCGAGCAAAAAACCGTATTTAAGCCTCAAAAATCTGACCCTAGCCGCAGGAATCCTGGCCAATACCGAAGCCAAATCAATTGTCTTACTTATGCCCGAACATGCGGTTCCCACAGACGACCCAGACCTAAGCGAATTGATCGAAATCATTAAGTACGACCCCCGCTTTATAATCGGCACTACGGGCTACAATCAGTTGATTCCAAACATGCGGACTTTACCCCCCGCGTTCGAGGCGATAACAAATCAAGTGGCAGCCGCTGAAACCTTCAGATCGCGAAGCAATGCGATCGTACGAAGCCTGCCATTCTTGAGCTACAGAGGCTCCAAGGAAACCATTAACCTTCCACCTAAAGTCGCGGGATTGATCCGTCCCAACAACACGGTGCAAACCGGCCACTACCAGTTAAAGTTTGAACCGATTGATCACTTCCCGAGCCTAGCCATTGCTGACCTCATCACGGCGCCCCAAAAGTTTATGGATGATTTTTCGGAAAAGATTGTAGTCGTAGGCTACACATCACCGCGCTCTGTCGGAATCCAGACAACCGAACAACCTTTTACAAACACACCGTTGACTGGGTACGCACCTACCAACTTAACCGGAGTCAGCACCACCTATTTGATGGCGAACGCCATCGAAAATCTGTTGCTACAAGAGAATCTTAAAGCCGCGCCACCTTGGCTGACATTCCTGCAAACCATACTCGTCGCAGTTTGCTGCCTTTTTGCGTGGGAATTAGCTGGCCTTCAAGCCGCAACATCCGTCCTGGTGATATGGATTTTACTTTTGATCGGTCACGCTGCCCTGTACCGTTGGGCAAGCCTTTGGATCCCCTTGGCCGATACATTTTTGGCCACAGCAATTGTCTCTATTTGGTCTGCGTCCCGCCGATTACGCGAGGATTTAAAACGCCTTGCGGACCAAAAGGTGTCCACTGAAATAAAGTCCGAGCTAGCTAAATTTCAATCACACTTTTTGTATGGATTTTCCACTTGGTTGACAGCCACAACTGAGACTATCACAAGCTTGGTATCATCTGCGCGTAACGAACAGCCTTCAAACAATAAACACGATAAGCTTTTTGATCGTATTTTCCTGGCGGCGGCTGATCTCACCGAGTACCTTTCCGGAATCAATCAATTATCCAAAATTGATGAGCTTGATACTCAAGATGTTTTGCTGGAATCTTTCGACATTGAATCAACATTGAACACTATTTTAAGGCGATTCGACGCCAAATCCGCGTCAAAAAATATTGCTTTCTCCGTTTCAGTTGACTTGAACGCAAAAAATCTAACATCAAACCAATACTTTGTTGACGCCATTCTCTATAATTTCATCAGCAACGCCGTCAAATACTCCCATAAGGATTCCATGGTAGAAATCCGTGTATACAAAGACGCGCGAGGACAGACTATTCTAAGCGTTTCTGACGATGGTCCTGGAATTCCACCTGAACTTCACTCGAGGGTCTTCGAGCGATTTTATCGCATCAATGATGAGCGGATCTATTCTGCGAAAGGCTCAGGGATTGGTCTGTATTTGTGTAAATTTTTCGCGGAATCTCTTGGCGGCAAAGTCGAATTAATCAGCGAGGTCGCCAAGGGAAGTGAGTTTCGGGCGATAATACCATGAAAAAGAACATGAATACACAATTGACACAATTCATCAGTCAAGGCGCATCGAAATGGCTGCGATTTTTTGTGCCAATTTTAATCGGCCTACTAACCGTGCTGCTCATAATTCATATCCTACATTTTGGCGGACCACGCGAAAGTCTGGCAGCCCGTGCTGAAAGTGAAATTATGCGTTTCGCTTTAGCGAATTCCGCAAAGCCGATCCACCGTGATAAAAATTCTGTGATCTCATTTTCAGTTTCAGATTCAGATCTGATGACCATGTCTCGCGCCCCTAATCTCGCGCTAAATGATGCCAACATTTCTGAATACGCAACCGTCCTTGAGTATGTTTCCCGGTTTAATCCGCGCTGGGTTGTCCTGACTTGGCTGACCCACGCCCACCCCATCACCCCTGAGTATTTAGCGCCCCTGACGTCTCTGATTGATCGCTTAGAGCTACGAGACCGAGTAACCATTGCGCTTAATTTTTTTGCGGTTGGAAATATCGAAGCCAATTATGCAAGGCGCTATAATATTGTAGAGGCGCGAGACTGCTACCACGACATCAATCTCCACTGCACTTTTTCTCCAGACTGGACGTGGATGCCGCAGCAGATTTTTTCGCGATTCTTAAGTGAACCGAAAAGATTCATTTCGACCAATCTCCCCCACCATCTGCCAAATCTTGTGCTGAACCTACCCACCATCAAATCATTACCCAACTATAGCTTCGCAGACGCAAGCGAGCCAGTTGCTGGCGTTATTCCTAAAAACGCGATTGTTTTCATTGGGAATCAAGCGACTCAAGATGTCATGTTCAGGGATAACAAGGAAGTATTGCAGAGATCATTTACTGCGCAATCCAACACAAGACAGACCCTGCAGAGGGAAGGAGCGCCTTGGCATGTTTTTTGGGCCGCAATGACCGCGATGTTGATCGAGTCCAAGACACTGCATGTCGCACCAAATTTCGTTATATACGGTTTGGCGGTAGCCTGTGGGCTACTTATTTTTTCGTTGGCATTTCGAAAGATTGATCACTTCACTTTTATTATCCCCGTCATCCTGATTAGTCTATTGCTTCTACTCAATTTAGTGACTATCGGGACCTTTCACTATTATGTTCCAGTCACTCCCATCCTTATAACGTGCATCACCGCTGTTCCGTCAGCTATTTTCATTATGACCACGTTAAATAACTATAGAAAGTGGCACTTATTGGCCGTTGCGCGGCGCGCGGATGAATCGGGGGATCTGAAGCAAAACTTTCTTCAGCTCATTAGCCATAATCTAAATACTCCGATCGCTCAGCTAAAGGGATTGCTTGAACTTTTAGGGGCCGATTCGCCTGATAATATACCACTTAGTCGGGCCTTAGTTTTGACTGACTATGTCAGGCTTACTGCAAAAGCCGCGCTCGCAACCAGTGCTGCTCCCACTCGTAGTCCAAACTTACAAAGACAATCTCTAAAATCGGTGGTCGATGGATTTCTCGACGACGAAGTAGCCTTTTTTAAACGCATGGGCCTTGAAATCACCATTCCAGAATCAGAAAGTGACGCCGAAGGTGGCGTATGGTCGAGGACTATGTCGCTAGATTCTGATCTGGTTAATAACTGTCTGGTTTTTGCGGTTGTACTGCACGCGGGATCTCAGGACTGCTCGCAGGTGTCGCTGAACGCCTTCGTCACTCCAGGCATGGATGAGGAACATGATTTCTTGCATATTTCTTTACAAATGAGTGGCCAGAGGGGCAGAAGCAACCACTTTGATCCACCCCCGTTTATGAAGGACTCAATCACTCGCTATCTTGATTCGATGATTTCGATAAGCGCAATTTCATTTCGCTCATCCGAAAAAGATGTTTCCATAACGTTCAAAATGTACACTTGACACACGAATCAACGACTAGTCTTTGACGACGATCGTATTTGCCAAGCGGTCATGTAAAGTCTGCATTTTGGGATCTGAAAGCGCCAACAAGTAACCCAACAGAAAAACTAGGCCTGATAAAATTGATGAGACGTAACGCACAAGCAATGCCCTAAGATCAGGTCGACTACGATCCAGCATCTCTATATGAATGCCCATAATCTTACGTCCGATTGTATAGCCCCACTCGTGCTGTAGAAATACGAAATACGCGCCGTAAATAATGAGCTGGATAAGAGACGTCAACATAATCCAACTGGCCGAGAACATATACAGCCCGCTTCTCGAAAAGAGTAGCGCTCCAAATATT
>JBIJBX010000174.1:0-5496 GCA_044344995.1 Oligoflexales bacterium
GCCTAAATTCAACAGTATCAGCATCAGCGGCTACCATATGCAAGAAGCTGGAGCCGATAGCGCCATTGAACTTGCCTATACCATCGCAGATGGACTTGAATACGTGAAAACAGCCCTCGCTCGCGGCCTCGATATCGATCAATTCGCGCCGCGGCTCTCCTTCTTTTTTGGCATTGGGATGAATTTTTACATGGAGATCGCAAAGCTACGTGCCGCGCGATTACTCTGGGCTGAAAGCATGAAGCAATACCACCCCAAAAATCAGCAATCTTTAATGTTACGAACACATTGTCAAACCTCTGGATACTCACTAACCGAACAAGACCCCTACAACAATGTCGTGCGCACAACGATCGAGGCCATGGCGGCCGTGCTTGGTGGCACTCAGTCTCTACATACAAATGCCCTCGATGAAGCGATTGCTTTACCGTCAGAATTTTCAGCGCGTATCGCAAGAAATACTCAGCTAATTATCCAGGAAGAAACTGATATTTGTCATACAGTCGATCCATTTGGCGGCAGCTATTTCATGGAGCGCCTGACACAAGACCTGGCTGATAAGGCTCGAAGTATTATGAAGGAGATCGATGATCATGGCGGCATGGTCAGAGCCATTAGCAAAGGAATACCAAAGCTTCGCATAGAGGAAAGTGCCGCGAAAAAACAAGCACGGATAGATAGCGGCAAAGACGTTATCGTCGGTGTCAATAAATACAAAAATACATCTGAACTTGGCAATGTTGAGGTCCGCGAAGTTGACAACACTAGCGTAAGGGAATCACAAATCTCCAGGTTAAACCAAGTTAAGAGCAAGAGAAACCACGCGGAAGTCACCAAAGCCCTGGCGGCGATCAAAACCGCAGCTGAGTCAAATACAGGCAACCTCTTGGAGCTATGTGTCGCGGCTGCTCGCCATCGTGCGACCCTGGGTGAAATCAGTGAAACACTGGCTTCCGTGTATGGTCGCCACAGAGCGCAAATTCAGTCCATCAGCGCGGTCTACGCCAGCACTTACGGAGGACAGGACGTGATTGAAAAAATTCTCCAGCGCACCAGCGAGTTCGCCAAAAAAGCAGGGCGGAGACCACGTATTTTGGTTTGTAAGCTTGGGCAAGATGGTCACGACCGCGGCGCCAAGGTCATCGCCACTGGTTTGGCTGACTTGGGGTTTGACGTCGATATCGGGCCTATGTTCCAAACACCCGAAGAAGCGGCGCGAGAAGCTATCGAGAACGATGTTCATGTTGTGGGCGTCTCCAGTCAAGCCGCTGGTCACAAAACACTGGTACCAGAATTAATTACACATCTTCGGAAGTCTGGCGGAGAGCGCATCAAAGTGGTTGTTGGCGGAATTATTCCACCCAATGATTATGAATTTATGAAATCGGTCGGCTGTGTCGCGGTTTTTGGACCAGGAACTCCCATCCCCGATTGCGCGGAAGCTATTTTGAAAATTTTGGAGAAAGACCTTAAATGACCGCTGACATCCAAAATTTAGCGAATGAAATCGTCGGGGGTTCACGGGTCGCGCTGGCCAAGGCCATCACGCTGATTGAGAGTACTAGAGCTGACCACCGCATTGCCTCGGAGAATTTACTATCAAAACTCGTCCAGAAAACTGGCCACTCTATTCGTGTCGCAATCAGTGGTCCACCAGGTGTGGGCAAAAGTAGCTTTATCGAAGCACTTGGTCTGCATCTCGTATCTAAGGGCAGGAAGCTGGCAGTGCTGGCCGTTGATCCGTCATCACCCATAACTGGCGGAAGCATTCTTGGCGACAAAACAAGAATGGAAGAGCTCGCAAAATCAGAACTCTGCTTTATTCGACCATCACCGTCGTCAGGGGCCCTTGGTGGGGTTGGAAAGCACACTAGAGAAAGTATGCTTTTGTGTGAAGCGGCAGGTTTTGAAATAGTCTTGATCGAAACGGTGGGCATTGGACAGTCAGAGTATGTGGCAGCCAGCATGACAGATATATTTCTTCAGCTTCACCAGCCATTTAGTGGTGACGAATTGCAAGGAATAAAAAAGGGCGTCCTGGAACTAGCTGACTTAATCGTCGTGACAAAAGCTGATGGTGACTCGAAGGCAGCCGCAGAACTCGCGCAAAAGGATTTGGAGCATGCGCTATCGCTGATCAAAGGCCATTCCAATGAGAAGGTTGAAATATTAACCATCAGCTCAAGGGAGAGTCGCGGGATTGATGTGACCTGGAACAAGATTCAGGCTCTCTATGACCACCGCGTAAAAACCAAATCTATAGAAGAAAAAAGACGCCTGCAAATTCGGGAGTGGCTAAATCAAGAAATCACTAACTCGTTACTTGATACTTTAACGAGTCATCCCAAATATGAAAACCTCCTCCATAAAGCCTTTTCGCAAGTCGAAAAATCCCACGAACACTGTGCAAAAGCAGCACGCAGTATTGTGAGCTCACTGCTTAAATCGATCGATTGATTATTTGTGCTCAATAGCCTTCCAGTATTTCTTTTGTTCAAATCCTGGAGAATGTGGCGGCGTATGACACTCCTGGCACGATTTATTTGGATCCATCACAGACGATTGCATTGAATTTTTTGTGGGTGCCTGCACGTGAAGCCGCCTTGGCCCATGACAGTTCTCGCACTGTACATTTGCAAACTTCGGCGTAACACCCTCACTGACATAGCCACCTTTGGCTTTAAAACCAAGAACATGGCACTCTATACAATTCAAATCTTCATGACGGTTCTTCTGAACAAGTGTTGTGATAGCCGTTGCATGGCGAGATTTTTTCCAAATCTCATATGAACTAGCGTGACATCCAGCACAAGCTTCGGCTCCAATAAATTCAGTCTTATCAACCTCTTTTGAGCGATTGGTAACCATCTGGGCAAAACCATCACGATCAGCACGTCGCAGGGACTCAAAAATATTCAAGACCTCGGCTGGAACACCAGATTCTTCTTCCAAACGAAGCCAATGGACGAAATTAATAGATGTTATTGAGCTCAAAGTTTTTTGAGAATCAAAATTATCCGATAGCAATGGTGGCTTTGATTTTGGCCTATCTTGAAGTAATGCGCTGACTGGCTTTGGTAATAGCGTCCTTTCAAGGCCTGACAAACGCAAAAGACCGGCACCACCAAAAGGCACAGACCAAATGGTTTCCCCGCCAAGTTCCGTTACTAGCATGCGTTCATTTTTTTGCTCTTGATCACCCATTTCCACGTTCAGAGGAACTTTGCTAGAACGGATGATCGTAGAAAAAAACTTAGTCCTGACGATTTTGACAAGGTCGCTATCCGGTCCGGAAAACAAGAGAACTCTTCGTGAATTTATTGATGATTGAGTGATCTTGCGCCACTGCTTAAATAGGGCCTCTCCAGCTGGAAGAAGTTTTTTATCCACAAGGCCTAGATAGCCAAAAAACTCAAAATCACCAACCTTCCGTGTCAACGACAAGGTTGTCTCTTTGAGGTCTCCATCAACATTGGAAAGTAGCCAAGGCACCCCAGCCAAAGAGCGCTTGCCTTTTAATGCAGACCACTCATAGGCATTTACGAGAGAAATATCGGGTCTTATGAGCGAAAGAACTTTCTTGACCGAATCTGCCGCCGGCGATACGTCGCCAGTTTTGATGTCGTTACCCAAATTAACCACCACGGTCTTTGGGAATTGGCGGCGGTATCTGGAGACCGCGGCAGCGATACGCCTGACGCCACCCACATCCGTTCGCGGATCACAGCCACATGGTTCAATATGACTGCGGATATCGCCGAAGGCGAGGATCCCCTCATCCGCTGGCGGCTGGGCCTTGGCTGTATCCAGGCTGAGACCTAGCGCTAAGATGATTTTAATTAGAATTAGATTTTTTTTTATAGTTTTCAATGATTGTAAGCCATCCCGAGAAGGTTAACCTTTCCTTGGCGTCAGACCTACAGTATACGATTCCCGGACGGTCTTGTTTAGAGGGAATTTGAGGGTTCAGAAAATGTCTATCGAAATCACAGAGTCAGCGATATCCGCTACCGATCAATTGCAATCAGAGGTCGCTGAATACCGCGAAAAAGACCTCCGAATCTACCTGGCAGGCAAACACTGTGACGGTTTTGAATATGGCGTTACTTTTGATACACGCGAAAGTGCAGATACAGTCATCCCAGTGAAGACTTCTTTTAATCTTATTTGCGATACCCAAACTTTAGAGTTTGTTCGAGGGAGCACGATCGATTGGGTGGACGACGAAAGAGGTCGAGGCTATCTCGTTTTGAATCCTAACCATAAAAAATTTCGTGGTAAGTTTTACAAAAAATCCGAGTGGAAATCAAAATTAACGCAGTGACCTCAAAAATTGCGGGGCGCTACTTATAGGCTATCACTTCAACTTTCTCAGCAAACAACTGCGACGCCACCGACTTTACAAATCTTGCTACTTCTTTTCGCTCCTCCAAGAAGCTTCGACTAACCGGTAGTAAGTTCCCCGATTTATGCATGTAGATTCTTCGACCCTGAGCGTCGCCCCTGCTGACCATTTCTTTTAGCTGATCATGGGTAAGACCTGCGGCGTCTAGTAAAGCGTCTCGCGAACCTTTAAATACGATGTCACCACCAATTTTTTCGCGTAACTGATCTGCATTACGCGCATTAAATCCAGGCCCTGATAATTGCATAATAACTTTTCCAGATCGCGCGATAAAAATGCCCCGACTAGCCATTCCTTGTGTCGAAGCGATGCGAAAGCTCTCATTTTTCAAGATGATTGGAAATAAGACTGATAATTGGGACCCCGTGGTGACCGTCATCTGAAATTTTAGGTTTCCGCTGCTGGGTTTTGGAAACAGTTTGGGGCGTTGAGAAGCCTGACCCCCTTCCAACGATGCCACACTAACAACAAGTGGCAGATTTTCGAGAGTATCCCGGTAGGAGCATAAGTGAATTTCTCGCGGTTCACCCTTGAATACCCAGTTTGGCTTCGTAAATCCCTGACTTACCTTCGAGCCTCCGCGAATGCTGAGCACCGCACAAGGTACACCGTCGCGATCCGTGCTGGCTTTCAAGTCACCGAAGTCTTCAATTTTGAGCCTTAGCGTCCCAGTCCGCGGTAAGAGCATTTCCTTGCGATTTTCGCCAGATTTTAGCTCTATGGCAGGCTCCAATTGCGCGCCATTGATTAGCCCTCTCGCAGATGAAGACTCTTTCCATCGTAAAATACCCAGATCGCCTCTCAGCGACATTAAAGACTGAAAGCTGTAGTACTCACGGCTCAACGCTGAGAAATCGAGTTCGGTATCACCGCCAGCGTTGTTGGGAACTATTAGAGGTTCCGTTCTGACTGGCGGCGATGGCGGTGAGGGAGACGCAATTTTCGGGGCAACGATCACAGGCGCGACGATTGGCTTCACCACCTTCTTCGAGCCAAGCTTCGGGACAATTTTCGGAACAGCTTTTTGAACTGATTCCATGGGGACTACCTCTTCAAGGGTAGTCTCGGCGGGTGCCACGACCACATTGTTT
>JBIJBX010000175.1:0-5482 GCA_044344995.1 Oligoflexales bacterium
TCAACGGGCACAGCCTCAGACGTGTCTGTTATGGGTTTCAGGGTGGTGCGACAATTGGAGACCAGCAGAACGCCAAGCGCCATAAACGTAAGTCTAGAGACTGGTGAGTTGAATTTAAGCATAAAAGCCTCCCGATTTGTGACGATGCGATACAAAAAATCGCTCCGGCCGCGACGACCCGTTGACCTAATTAATTGTGCTTGGCACATTAGCGTAGCGTACCAAAAATATCTTAAACTTGTAAGTATTTCGGAAGGTTCTTATGGCGTTGATTGAAGTTGAAGGCCTTTCCAAGTTTTATGGCCCTCACGCCGCGGTCAGCGATGTGAGTTTTAAGATCAATGAAGGCGAGATCATTGGACTTTTGGGTTTAAATGGTGCTGGTAAGAGTACCATTTTGAAAATTCTCGGTTCCTTTCTCCTGCCGTCTGCGGGGCGCGCGTTCATGGCAGGTTTTCCGGTTGAAGAGAGATCGGAGAAAGTACGGGAGATGATCGGCTATCTTCCCGATCGTCCGCCTCTTTACGACGAAATGCGGGTGGTTAGTTACTTAAGGTATGTCGCCCGGATTAAAAACGTTCCATCTGCTCACGTGGATGCGCGAGTCACTGACGTGATCGCCAAGACCAACCTGGAAGAAGTGGCATGGGATTGCTTGGGGGAGCTATCACATGGATTTCGTCAGCGAGTGGGTATCGCGCAAGCGTTGATCCACAATCCGCCAATTCTAATCCTCGATGAACCGATCAATGGTTTGGACCCGGTCCAAATCGTGGAGATGCGGGATCTGATTTTGTCGCTCAAGGGAACCCATACGGTTATTCTCTCAAGCCATATTCTTTCCGAGATTACCAAGACGTGTGATCGTATTTTGATTATCGATCAAGGGCGTCTTGTGGCTGAAGGTCAAGAATCTGCGTTGCAGCAGTCGCATGTGAAGAGCATGCGAATAAGTGTCAAAATTCGCGGGCATTTCCCAGCGGACGAAGTTGCGCGTATCAACGGTTTGAAGCTTCTTGAAAAAAACGCGCTGAATGGCGGGGATGTTCTTGATCTGAAGTTCGAATGTGAGGGGGACTTAAGGGGAGATCTTGCCTCAACTTTGGTGCGATCAGGCGCTACTTTATTGGAGATCAAAAAAGATAGCGATGATTTGGAACGTTTATTTATGAATCTGGTCAAAGTAAAAGCCGACTAAACGACGAGGAGATAGCACGCCTATGGAAAAAATTTGGCATATAGCTTCCAGGGAGCTTGCGGCATACTTCACCACTTGGATGGGCTATATTATTATCGCTCTAACGCTCGTGATTGATGGTCTTTTGTTCAATGCGTTCGCGATGGGTAATAGTGCCAAACTTTCGTCAGAAGTGCTGGAGAGTTTCTTTTACTATTCTAGTGGCATGAGTATGGTCGCCGGCATACTGCTCGCCATGAGGCTTATGGCCGAAGAGAAGCAAAATGGCACGATCGTATTACTGTTTTCTTCTCCCGTAACTGAACGTCAAATTATCTATGGGAAGTTTTTGTCCGCATTTTTATTTTCAATGGTCTTGCACGCGGTATCTCTTTATATGCCAGCTTTGATTATGGTTCACGGCAAAATATCCGTTGGGCATGTGATTTCTGGGTATCTCTGTTTGGCCCTACTTGGCGGTCTAACAGCGGCCATGACATTGTTTGTCTCCACTCTCGCGCCCAATCAACTGGTGGCTGCGGTGGGTGGGGCTTTTATAGTGGTCGTTTTTCTTGTTCTTTGGATGCTGGCTAAAGTTGTTGATCAACCACTGAAAGATATATTTGCCTGGCTGGCGATTCACAACGACCATTTTACGCCTTTCGGTAGCGGTGTAGTAAATCTCAAAGATCTAGTTTTTTATTTTGGCATGATCATTTTTTTTCTGGAAAGTTCGACCATGGCGCTTACCGGTAGGCGTTGTCAAGGTTAGGGCATACGGGCGTGAACCTGTTTTAAATGGGGAACGATAGCTGATGAAGGGGTTGAAATTTTTGGAGTCAATTAGATTGATATGCCCGCTGCTCGGGGTAACATTGTTTTTTTTAGGTGAAAGGTATTTCTATGGGGATAGTTTTCATTGGTGGATTACTGGGACTGGCTTGAGTTTGGTTTGCCTTGGTATTGTCGTTGCCTGTCTTTGTCTTTTGAATGGTAAGCGGCAGGGGTTTCATCGCGAGACCCCGTCGTGGCGGCTCTCCATAATTTGGCAGAGCATGATTCTCGTGTCGTTTATAGTGTTTCTCGTCTACAGAAGCATCCTGGGTGAACGACCTAATCCGGACACATTAATGGATAAAGCTCTCCTTGGTGCGTGGCTGGTTGCCGGCGTCCTGGGTTTATTCATGGGGGTTGGTGTCGAGTGGTCTCAACTGAAAAATGGCCGCGGGCAATTTGCGGAGCCGCAGCGTGTGCGACTTGCGGCGATGAACTGGCTGAAAATTGGCATGTTGGCCATCATCATTGCTTGCAGTAATTATTTGGTGGTTAAAAGAAATGTTAGCTGGGACCTGAGTTATTTGAAGACGAGTCGGCCAAGTCCGTCGACCTTTCAGATGATTGCCGGGCTTTCGCAAAATGTCGATGTGGTTTTATTTTTTCCAGCCGGGAATGAGGTTTTATCGCGAGCTCGCATGTACTTTGATGAAATTGGTAAAAGCGGGGCGAAGCTAACAGTTAATTTTTACGACATGGAAACGAGCCCTGTTCAGGCAGAGGAGTACAAGGTAAGCCGGAATGGTTTTGTGGTTTTGCGCTCGAGTGATTTGATTGAGAGGTTTGACCTGGGGCTGACGCTGGATTCCGCGCGGAAGGGTCTTAAGAATCTTGACGTGGAATTTCAAAGGGCATTGACCAGTGTGACTCAAAAGAAAAAAGTTCTTTATTTCACGCGCGGGCACGGTGAGCTGGGGTGGGTCAGTGATGAGAAGGAGTCTGAGGGGCTGCGCTCAATAAAAAAACTTGAGAATTACCTCAGGAACTCTGGCTACACCTTGCGTTTTTTTGGGCTCAGTGACGGCGCGGCTAACAATGTCCCTCCAGATGCGGATGCGATCGTGATTGTCGGTGGTGGCCAGCCGTTTTTGGTAGATGAAGCTCGCGTTATAAAAAGATATGTCGAGTCTGGTGGAAAGCTTCTAGTTATGTTGGATGTCGATGTTCCTACGGATGCGACATTATCTCCCGGTGTGAGGGATGCTGGTAAAGATCCATTGGTGAGCTGGCTTAAAGATTCAGGCGCAGAGTTTAAGGCTGCGGTGCTGGCTAATGAGACGAATCATGTGAAGGCAACCGGTTCACCGGTCGACAAGTGGTTTCTCTATTCCAACGTGTTTACTTCCCATGCATCGGTTCAGACCCTAGCGAGGAACGAGCAACGTGCGGCTTTGATCGCGTTGAAAGCTGGCTACTTTCTGAGTCGCGGGGATCATCCAGGTTGGACAGTTTTCGACACGGTTCGATCCCTTTCGGATACGTTTGTGGATGAAAATAAGGATTTTCGTTTTAATGAGAAGTCTGAGACCAGGGAACCGCGTGTCCTGGGAGTGGCCTTGGAGCAGAAAACACCAAAAGGGTCCGATAAGCCTGTGGGCAGAGTGGTGGCTTTTGCGGATGCGACCGCAGCCAGTGACGCGCTGATTGAGAATCAAGCAAATCTCTTATATTTCGTCGATTCTTTGCGATGGATGTTTGGCGAAGCGTCAGTGTTGGGGGTTCCGTCCTCAGAGGAGGATATTCCCATTCGACATTCCAAGAAAGAGGATATCGCCTGGTTTTATGGCACGGTTGCGCTGGTTCCGGCGTTGATATTGATCGTTGGGAAGTTTGCCACGTCGCGAGCAAGGCGTTCCCGGCGGCGTGGTGGGGCGGAGGAGTAATAGTGAAAAGCATATTTTCAGGACTGTGGATTTGGGTTGGGGGCATGTTGGTGTCCCTGGGGCTGGCTTACTGGGCGTCTCTGCCTCAGTCAAACCAGGGTCGAAAGAACCCGACACAGAATGTTGATCCGCGATCCATCGGGAGTGTGGAGTTGTCGCTTCACGGCGTTAAAACATTGGCAGAACGAGAAGGAAATAAAGATGACCGTTGGTGGATTAGCACGAATGCGAGTGCCCCAAGCGAGAGTTCGGCTCCCGATGCCCCATTGCCGCAGTCAAGATTTTTGGCATCTGATAAGTTTACTGGTTACTTGGAAGTTCTCGGTAAGCTTCCTGCACAGCGTGATTTAGGCGTGATTACGGATGGTAGCTTGGGTGATTTTGGCTTGCCCAATGCTGAAAATTGGCTACGAATAAAGAACGCTAAACGTGAGATTGTTGCCGAATTTAACGTTGGTAAGCAACCCTACGGCGCCAGATCATTCTATGTCATGCGTACTGCAGATAGAAAGGTGTTCCTAATCGGATCGGACATTATCGATGAACTTTTGAAGCCAGAGGCTAGATTTTTTGAACGCAACATTACAAAGATGCCAATGCAAAGCTCAAGGAAAACGCAAATTTTGATGGCAGGTAAAGTCAAGTCATTCGTCAGGATGACGCAGGATGATCGAGGCGTCTCCCAATGGGCGGATGAAGCTGCCCCTGGTCAGGTTATTCCGGCGGTCGGTGCATGGCTGGAAAAGTTTTTTGAGATCAGGGCTGCCGCTTACGCCGATGATGGCGTCAGGGCGAAGCTAAGCGAGTTGTCGCCAACTTTCGAAGTAGCATTGCTGGACGAAAAGGGCCGCAGTGAAAAGATTGAGATTCGATCGATTGCCCTGAACGGCCGCACAGAGTTCTATGTGGCCAGTGATTTCTTGGCGTGGCCGGTGAAAGTGGCAACCGCCCGGGTTGAAAACCTGATTCGCGATCTTCCGCCTTTGCTGCAGAACTAATGCGGGCAACTATTCATAAATGCCGCAAAAAATCTCGAATTTTCGACCAATTCCAAGCGCCGACCATTTTTAATCAGTCTTATTTTTCGCAAAATCGCTCGGAAAATTGCGCGCAAAGATGCTGCAATCTTAGGTAACGATTTTTCCCTGTGCTACCATAAAGTGGACACCTTTGTAGCGGAGGCATGAATGGGGCTGAGAATTTCGACGAATGTATCGTCGTTGACCGGTCAGCGTCATTTAAGAGACACGAGGCAATTGCTCGACCGTTCTCTTGAACGATTGTCCAGTGGCTACCGCATCAATCGCGCAGGCGATGACGCCGCCGGGCTTGCCATTTCCGAGAAGCTACGAGCTAAGACGCGGGGTTTAGTTCAAGCACAAAGGAATGCTTCCGATGGAATTTCCCTCATTCAAGTTGCCGAGGGCGGTCTTGGCGAGGTTCAGAATATTCTAGTTCGATTACGGGAGCTTGGGGTACAGGCAGCTTCTGATACGATTGCACAGCGTGAGCGGCGCTATATTAATGAAGAGTTTCAAAGTTTAAAAGCCGAGGTCGACCGAATCGCTAACTCGACCGAGTTCAACGG
>JBIJBX010000177.1:0-5469 GCA_044344995.1 Oligoflexales bacterium
TTTCCCATTAATCCGGCCTAAAATACCTAACACATGCGCCAAACCAAAGGCGGTACAAGCACCTTCGGATCCCTGATTCTGTACTTTGGTCGCATATTTAGAGACCATGAAGAAATTGTAACCTGCTGTATTGGGGATGGTCGTACCATTATTTAAACTAAAAGAAGATGGCTGTTCATCAGCCCGATGGTGCTCAGCGACTGTTGCGGGTAATGTCTCAATATAACGTTGGCAAACAACCAACTCAAGACCATATCGGCCTCCACAAACCCCGCGCGGCTTGTTTGGCAGCGCCAAATCAAATGTCGCTGCCATGTCTGGAGATCCGGTTAACGACATGCCATCATTGCCATCGACTGAGGCAAAAAGACCCAGCAAAAGGCCTAGTATGCTATTACCGCTCCCCAGACTTACACCATCATTGCCTCCATCATCTTGAGGCTTTTCAACGGCTCCATTATTGGGATTCGGGGCGACAGACCCATCCTGATTACCACCATTTTGCTGCTGGGGCGTTGCAACATGTGGATCATTCGCATTTGGATCCCGACTTCCAAAAATTCTTAGTCTCGGTGATACCCCGCTAGAGGCAAACCCGCCTGGCGATGAAAGCGCGCCGAACGCTCCCAAAACTCTGCCGCTTGACCCATCCAAAGCTCCGACAGCGGACTCTATGGATGAATTTAAAGCCAAATTTATTTGCGGTGCCGCCTTGCAGTCACTTCGAGAGGATCCGGTCATTGTTTGAAGAACCTGCACAACCTTAGCGCAGTTAGTTTCCAAGCTATTTCTAAATTTATCTGTTGCGCCTTTTTCTGTGACAAATGAGCGCGATAGTATCTTAGCGAAATTGTCGCGCTCTTTTTCCATCCCAATAACCAAGCTTCGTTGGGATCTAGCATACAGTTTCTCAAGAAGTTCAACCGAATAGCGATCAATAAAGTTTCTTAGGGGCTTATGGGCGATTAAATGAGCCAGTAGGTCTTTAGTCCTTGGTTGGTAGTTGGGCTCGATCAGAGCCATCAAAATATCTGCCATCTCAGCCGCTTCAAGCTTCAACAATTGATTTAACTTTTCGGGGCGATCCAGGTTAGCTTGGAATTCCGCGATTCTTGACTGCTGCTGTTTGAGATATGCAATAAGTCTTTCTCGATATTCGGCAGGCAAACTATCAAAAGTCGACTGGGTAAAATTCCCATGCACCCGATAGGCAACTCCACCCGCTTGAGCTTTAGCCACGTCAACCGGCAACTCATTTTTAAACCACTGCTGAAGATAAAGAAAAGATGGTGCTTCACCGCGAACTATATTCTGATCGAGCTCAGCATTTAAGCCGACCAAAGATTTGCTTCTCGAGGATTGTTCGAGCCCTTTGCAGCTTGAAACAACAACTGAAAAAATTAAACCTACAGTTACAAGAAGTTTCATTTCTTGGAATCCCTGTTCAAAAGTTAACGGATAGGTTTCGGATATTTCGCACATACTCTTAAACTAAAAATAGATTGATAATTTTTATCAATATTTTCGGCGGGTTATATTGGCGTTTTAGTGCCTAATAAAAAGATCCACGCCGCTTCAACTGCGGATCTCGTTGTATCAACCCAAGACACGCCTATTGGACTTCCAAAAAATGCTCGATCTTACCGGTCCGATTTTGCGGATTGCAGTTTCCACCTTCTGTTGACGTCATGCTGGTGTCCAAGCCAATCCGCCGAATCGGCATTATGATCCCGGAAATGTTGTTTTTTTGTTGTTTTTTCAAGGTTTATTTAAAATGAAAGGTTAAATGTTGGAGTAAATTTAACCGAAATTTCATGTGTAAAGATGGGGACTAGCATTTTAGCCCTCTACCGATTGGCGCAATCACAAGGCTAGCTCAACTAGCGCAGACGGGGACATCAGTTATATCTATGTTGATTAACCGCACAAAAAACTACAAGCACATACAACGATTGTCGGTCCTGATTTTAATCTCGATCGCAGTACTATCCTCCTGCGTTACACCGCGTCCCGGGCCGAGAAAGCTCACGCGCGACGAAATCATAAGACTAACTACATGCCGCACATCATCGCAAAAAATTATGAATAATCTAAAACTCCTTGGTTACACGGTCAAAGCCGAAAAAGGCGGCGTCCTTATGACCAATTTCATCCAAGTCAGCGGCCACTCTGACTTGAAAAGAAAACAAAAGATCATTGTAACCCCTCAGTCGCGCACGACATCTCGATTTAAAATTAGAATAAAAAACGAGGAGACCGAGACCTATAAGGATGATTCGAGATCCCTAGAGTTTCGTGGTCTTTCCTTTGGAGATACTGGAACATCAAAAACAAAAGTGAAAACCTCCGAATCAGACATAGATTACTGGAGTGATGAAATCCCGGAATATAAAGACATGCAGAAAGATGTTTGCGGTTAAACCGCATTAATGGAAGGTGGTCGGGGAGACTGGACTCGAACCAGCAGCAACCTCATACTCGCAAAATACGCGCGCTACCAACTGGGCTACACTCATTCCGTAGACGATTTTTGCCATAACAAAGTCGGCGTCAGATCAACCGAAAAAAAGGCTGATCTGACCTGGAATTTTTATGATAACCATGATGAAGATGCTTAGTCGTTAGGGGCTAACTTCACCGCGGCAAATCTTATCCAATCGTTCCCGGCAGGCTTTATAAAAAACAGCTTCGTGGTTAGATGACGAACCCTTGGAATCTTGTTTGCATGTAGCATCACCGTCTACCGAAGCGCCTGTCCATGCACCAAATGTCGATGCCCTTGCGCAAGCTTTATAATAACCAACCCAGCCGAGCCTTCGGTAGACAGTGCTGGCTGCCGCCTCTCCTCGCGCTTGGGCAGATTCTGTTAGAGAATCCGAACCAATTTTGCCTGAGCCCTGCTCGATTGCTTCGCGGACAACTCGAAAGCCCTCATAGTTTTTTACGTGCTCAATTAAATCCCTCGCAAGCCAGCCCTTAATATACTCCTTACATTGTCCTAGGACGATGTTTGATGGCTGACCGCCAGCTGGGATCATGGGGCTTGTTTTGAGGAGAGTTCGAGAAAGCCTTATGGAGCCGCCAGTCGTCACCCCGACACCTGCGCTAGCGCCGTTTCCAAACAACTTAAAGCTAGCCTCTACACCGGCTCTCGTGTTGATATCGAAATCTTCGAGAGATGATATTTCAACGGTACAACGCACTTGTGTTCCAGCTGAATAGATACCGGATTGCTCGGTGATTTGCTGATTTGCATTAGAAGCAGCAATCTTTAAAAGCCCACTAACTCGGGATTTAACCGACACGCCAACTTCTGCCTTCACACCGGCGGAAATATCGACATTCGCATAACTACCTAAAAATCCGCTAAGCTCGACGGACTCAATATTTTGATTGGATCCTGAGATAATATTGCCAGATGATCCGCTTTGCGAAAAGAAACGACCTTTGTCGGTATTACAAGATGTGATGGGGCATCGACCGTCACCGGAGATTTGGCAGAAGGTATTAATCGCCTCCATTGTGCTTGTTTTGGTTGCGCATACCATCTTTGCTGTTTCAGTTGCACCGAGGCCGTTACTGTAGGTAAAACTACAAGCCGTGCAGTTCGCATCACCAAATGAACACTGGTTATCGCAGTAAGCGAAAAGCTGGGAATCCACTTTTTGACCTGCTCCCTCAATACAACTATCAGGACGCTCTGGGTCATTGTAGGCCTCAGCTGCATCTTTGACAGATTTGAAAACTAGAAAAACCTCGCGACAAGCGCCGTAAGCCTCGTTGTCATTCATGGAGAGCTTGGAGCAATCCTGTATGGAGCTAATCGAACCCTGGGCAATCACAGGGCTGGCTGGAACCACCAAGGCGCCAAGAGGGGTCCCCGTTTGATCCGCGAGATCAAACGCACCTGAGTCATTGACTGGATCAACCGCACTGTCGATTGAGTCAGAATTAGCTGTGGAGGATTGACTGTAGGCGGCGTCAAATTGCTCGATGAGTGCTGGTAGTTTTTTGCTTTGGAAATCAAACTGTCGCTTGAGCGACGAACAGTCCATAGATGTGTAACCGCTTTTTACTCGGGAAGCCTGAGATTCGACACCGTGGCATGACTGCAAAAAGACGGCACTGCCGAGACCCAAAACGAGCAGGTAACGCATGTGGTTCCTCCAAAGACAAGCCAGTAAAAAGAAGCGATGGGGGGTTATCGGCTATGCTTGGTTGTAAGTTTAATAAATCTATTTTTATCAATAATTTGATAAGGTTAAACCGATAAAAAATATTTATAAATACGCCCGTCCGAGGCCTTTTTTGATGCCTAACGCCCAGGGCTTCCTGATAACCATAATAAGAATGGACCATCCAAAACTGGTGCAACTGCCAGCGACATAAAATTCTAGCCGTAAAGCCTCAAAAGTCTTCTAGCCAAAAAGAAAAACGCGCTCACCGCTAGCACTCCACCCATGGTTAGGAGATAACGTGAGCTTTTGATTTTTCCCCGACGTTTTTGTTTTATCCCAGCCCAGAGGAAAAGGCACGCACCGTAGCAAAATAATGCGATAAACACCCACGGCAGGAATCCTGGCATCATACGCTCACCTTGATGGAGTCTCCAGATAATTTAAATTGGTCGTAGAATCGGTAAATATACCAAATCGCCACAGCATTGAGTAAATGCCAGACAGCATGCCCACTCAAGATGTGGTTGGATGGATCACAAACAATGTTGTGAATATCCAGATTCCAAATCACAAAAGCAAGTACGAATGCCCCAACAAAACGTTTGGAAAAAGTAAAGTCGACTTCGTCATCTCTAAGATGCATCAAGACTTCAAGCGTCACGGCCGCAGTTATCTGCAAGGCAAACAAGACGATTCCAATCTCCCGAAATGAAACCAGCAGGGCAAGAGCCAAGGTGGTCATGGCTAAGTAAGGAATAATTGTTTGCCTAGACTTCGAAAATCGCCAATAACGGGCGGCATTGAGACTCAGCATCAAGCCACTAATCATGTACATGGCGAGAAGATCCCAAACCTCAAAGATAAATGTGGCCGATGCATGAAACATGGCCGAACCCAGGCCCAGAAACCAGGCGCTATGCCCCATTACTTTCATGAGGGAGTGCTTCGAACTCGCCTTCACAATCATAATACCTACGATAATAAATGGAAGATTGGACCAAGTATTTGACGGCTGCGCAATCCAAGAACAAAGATTTGACTCGCAGAACGTGGCTGTTGCTGGTGCAAAGCCCGACCAGGGGCAGTCAGCGTGTGGCATCCAGGTATTGAGATGAATAGTCAAAAAATCTCCGCGTCAAATCCATATTGTTATTTATAAAGATTAAGCTGCCGCAAAAAAAGTGAAATAGAATATCACAAGAGAGATCGTCAAAAGCACCAAAGACGGCAGTCGACGAAAGGCGGCTGTGCCCGTACGAAAGTGGGTGATCTGCGCGCACAACATCAAACC
>JBIJBX010000286.1:0-3003 GCA_044344995.1 Oligoflexales bacterium
GGCGAGAACATCCTCTCCGAATGCCCTCTGGGATAGCATAAGATGCCGCAAGTGGCGAGATCCTTTAGCGTTAGAACCTTTATGGCGCCTTGATTATAGGGAGTTACCCCGACCGCTAAGGCGGCTAAAAGTGTTGGAGGCAAACTTGGCGGCACCATCGTAGGCTTCCGCAAGTTGGCGGTCGATTGCGTCAACTATGTGATTTTCAACCAATATATCATGTGCATGGTAGTAAATCGTCTCTTGTCCGATACGAATCGAGAGAATATAGACCCACAAAACACCCATGCCCAAAAACTTCAGCACTTTAGTTGTACGGTCACTCATCTTGATCTCCTAAAATCTGGACATTTCGCATACTTACATTTTAGCTGATACCGCTTAAAACACCAAAGACCTACCGCAGTTAGGGCAGGCCTTTGTTGTTTACAAATCATCAAAACACTTCAGCTAGCCAAGTCATTCTCGCCAGATTCCCGGCGGCGTTCCCGCAAAGGAATAATGTCTTTACTGCCAGATGCCTCAGCAAATATGACCTCAAAAACTTCCATGTAGGACTTCACAAAGGTTACTTTGATTTTTTTGCGGATGTTTGCCGGTAAACCCTCAAAGTTTGCTTTGTTTTTAGCAGGCACCAACACGTGCTCAACGCCCTCACGTAAAGCCGCCAGAACCTTCTCCCTTAGCCCCCCAATTGGCAAGACCATTCCATGAAGGGTAATTTCGCCTGTCATCGCAATCTTTCCACTGGGGGCTTTGCCCAAGATAGCGGAAAGCATTGAGCATGCCATTGTGATGCCAGCACTTGGACCGTCTTTTGGTACGGCGCCAGCCGGAATGTGAACATGCAATTCGTTTTTGTTCAAGATGTCGGGGTCAAATCCGAAATCATGAGCTTTTGATCTCAGATAACTCAGGGCTGTCTGGGCGCTTTCTTTCATGACGTCACCAAGCTGACCAGTCAAAACCAATCGCGGCGATGATGCCGGCAGTAAATTGGTTTCAATCGCTAGCACCTCTCCGCCGTACTGGGTGTAAGCAAGCCCCAACGACACTCCTCGCATCGGATCATGATGATAAAAGCTATCACCATATTTGTTGGCACCAAGATGCTTTTGAATCATGGCCGGAGTCATTTTTAAATTGCCACTGTCAGCCGCGCCAAAAGACCCGTTCTCCGCATACTCGCGCGCCAACTTACGGCAGACGCTGGCAATCTGTTTTTCTAGTCCACGCAACCCGCTCTCGCGTGTATAGCCATTGATGATGGCCGACACAGATGGCTTCGTGAAGGATACGTTGGCTTTATCAAGCCCAGTTTCTTTGATGGTCTTTGGAATCAGATACTGATTCGCAATAATAACTTTTTCTTCTTCACTGTAGCCGGACACTTCAATGATTTCCAACCGATCACGAAGTGGGCCCGGAATCGTATCCAGAGTGTTCGCGTTCGCGATAAACATAACATCAGACAAGTCGACAGCTACACCGAGATAATGATCTACAAAGTTTTTATTCTGCTCGGGATCCAGAACTTCGAGCAACGCGCTAGATGGATCGCCACGATGATCTGAGCCCAACTTGTCGATCTCATCGAGCATGATGACTGGGTTCATAGTCTGAGCTTGCTTAAGGCTGTTGATGACGCGACCAGGATAGGCGCCCACATAAGTTTTACGATGGCCGCGGATTTCAGCTTCATCACGTACGCCCCCAAGTGCGATTCGTGAAAACTGCCGGCCCATGGACCGAGCGATGGACTTACCAAGGCTCGTTTTACCAACACCAGGAGGGCCCACGAAGCACACGATTGGACTTTTTGATCCAGGGTTTAACTTCTTGACGGCTAGGAACTCAAGGATTCTATCCTTGACCTGATCAAGACCGTAGTGGTCTTCATTGAGAATTTTTTTCGTACTTGGAATATCGATCGCTTCGACTGATTTCTTACCCCATGGCAGGGAAAGGAGTGTTTCAATGTGCGTGCGGGTTAATGCCGCTTCACTTGTATCTTGGTGCATACGCTCAAGTCGCTTGATTTGACGGGTCACTTCTTCTTTGGCTTCATCGGTAAGGGCTACACCTTCCATTCGCTTCCAAAGATTTTCAACTTCATCCTTGCCGTCATTATCACCCAGCTCATTTTTGATGACTTTGATCTGCTCGCGCAAATAGTGCTCACGCTGCATGCGTCCGATTTCTTCTTTCGCTTGGCTCTGAATGCGCACCTGCATTTGATAAACTTCGATCTCTCGCGATAAATACTGATGAACGCGGCGCAGACGATCCAATGGGTTTTGTACTGCTAAAATTCTTTGAGCATCTGCTACCTTTAGACCAAGATTGGATGCGACAAGATCCGCAAGTCGAGATGGGTCTGATACATCTTCAAGAATCATCAAAATATCTGGCGACAGGACTTTGCCCAATGAGACGACTTTTTCAAGACTTTCTCTTACCGCTCTGACGAGAGCTTCGAGCTCGGGAGAAGAGCTGGCGACCACAGTGTCACTGACAGGGGTGACGCGCACCAGAGGAAAGCCGTCGTTATTAACAAGACTCTTTAATTGAGCCTTTTGTACACCTTGAATAAGCACTTTGACCCGGCCGTCTGGCAGTTTGCGATCACGCATGACGGAACAAATGGTCCCAACATCATAAACGTCGAACGGAGGCTCGGTGCTACAAGACAAGCCTTCTCCATCTTCGCCAGGTACTTTAAATGCCGAAAGAAAAATCCGGCCATTATTTGCGCGCGCGCTTTGTACAGCGTTGATGCAAAGATCCTCGCTGATAAACACCGGCACGATCATGTGAGGGAAGACCACGATATCCTTCAACGGTAGAAGGGGTAATTCGTGGGCCAGATCTAGGGCTTTAGCATCGCCATTTCCACTCATGTCTAAACTCCTCGTGCCTAGGACGCTTTTGGGCGTCAATTTTTGCTTTGGAATTCCCGCTCTTCGCACTTAATTGTTCGGCGCGCTCTGGGGAAATCTTAGT
>JBIJBX010000023.1:0-17958 GCA_044344995.1 Oligoflexales bacterium
TCCAATTAAGCAGGGGACCAACAAATCTCAAGCAACTACTGTTCTCTGTGCGAGATCTATTCCAATCCCTTGGCGAGGCGAGAGGGGCAAGCTTAAAAGTATCTCACGCCGATGATCTGGTGATCGAGGCAGATAGTGACAAATTGAAGCAGTGCTTAGTCAATTTGGTAAAAAACGCTCTAGATGCTGTTGGTAACGGCGGTACTGTCCAGTTGTCATGTTTTCTATCGGAACAAGGATCGGCTCAAGTCGAAGTCACCGACACTGGACCAGGCATTGAAGGGGAAGTGCAAAAAAAATTATTTAGTCCATTCTTTACCACCAAAGAGCACGGAACAGGTCTTGGTCTATCTATGGTGCAAAAAATTATTGCAGCCCATGGCGGCCAAATTGAAATTAAAAGTGACCCCGCTCAGGCCCGGATGGGGCTTGGGCCGCAAGGCACTCGGGTTATTATTAGGATTCCAACAAGCTAAATTTGGTCTTTCGCGAAGAATTCCTGCTTCTGAGAAAACCAAAAAGAGTATTCCCAAATGCTAGAAAATAGGCAGCCTTTCCCTGGATAAATTTCAAGATTATCAGAGTCTTAGGCTACCCATTGGGCCTTGGATCTTGGCAAGGTTTGTGCAATAAATATGAAGCACGCATTGGGCGTGTGTTTTAACCAAGTTCAATGAATTGGAGTCATCTATGAAACTAGTTCGCGCACTCGTTGCACTTTCTGCATTCGCTGCTTCAGCTGCTTTGGCTGGTGCTGGCAAGCATGCTGGAACACCAAACTGTGAAGTAAAAGGCAAAAAAGTCCACGTTAAGAGCCAAGCTGCTTGCGAAAAGAAAAAAGGCACATGGCTTGAAGCTACTGAAGCTGCTGCTCCAGCAGAAGCTGCTCCAGCAGAAGCTGCTCCAGCTGCTGCTCCAGCTGAGCACAAGTAATCCAGAAAGGTCTTCTTGTTGTAAAGCAATGAAGACCTCTGAAATTACAAAAAAGGGATCTCTTCGTGAGATCCCTTTCTTTTTTCCTACGACATTATTTGGAGAGAAAAATACTGCCCAGTTTATTGCCAGACCAGACCCTAAATCGCTCCACATAAGCGTAGGCTGCTGGTACCACCACAAGGCTCAAGAGCGTGGAAGAAATCAGCCCTCCAATGACAGCAATACCCATCCCAGTCCGCTGTTTTGATGCTTCATTAAGTCCATAGGCAACGGGAATCATCCCGGCAATTAGCGCCACTGAGGTCATCAAAATTGGCCTTAGTCTCGTCTTGCCTGCCTGAATCATGGCGGTGGAGAGGTCAACGCCCTCAGCCACTTTCTGGGCGGCGTAATCGACCAATAGAATGGAGTTTTTAGTGGCAATCCCAAGCAGCAGTATGCATCCAATCATGGCGAAAAGATCGAGTGAGGCATTGGTCAGAAGTAAAGCAAAAATAGCCCCGCTAATCGCCAGAGGCAGTACAAGCATAATTGTGAATGGCGTCACAAACGATTCATAAAGAGATGCCAACACGAAGTAGATGAAAATGATGGATAATAAAACCGCAATGGTCATATTGACGATTAGTTCCTGGAAGCTCTCCGCTTGACCGACGAACTGGTAACGCATACCTGGTCCGAGCTTTATGGTCCCATCGTCAAATAGTTTTTTTATGTCCACCATTGCTTGATTTAGTCCGGGACCGTTCGGGGCCACATCCGCAGCAAGCTGAACATACCGACCGCGGTCTTGTCGATTGATGGTGTTGGGGCTAACCGCATCGACCATATTGGCAACGTTCGACAGTTTTACAGTCCTAAAGTTGATGTTGGGAACATAGGTCTCGGTGTAGGCGGCTCTCAAGTCTCGTTGGTCCTCTTGCAGTCGAACACGGATATCGTATTCGCGACCGTCCTCTCTAAAGACTGCGGGAGTCGCGCCCTCAATCAATGTGCGTAGCTCGAGGCCAGCCACATTCGGAGCAACACCTACTTTTTCTGCGGCACTACGATCGATCACAAACTGAACTTCGGGTTTTCCAGGTCGATCACTAATATCAACATCTTTTAACGCTGGATGATCCTTGATCTTCGCGAACAGCTCTTTAGCAACTTTTCCGACCTCTTCGAGATTGTCTCCAACGATATTGACGTTGAATGGTCGCATGCCAGCACCAACTTGATCAAAGTCTTTGACCAGGGGATTAGCATACGCAAATGGCTTTAGTTCTTCTCGAATTATATCTTTCATGGCGGTGGTATTTTTTGTGCGTTTCTTCGCTGGAACCAAATGAATATAAAACTCAGCCACGTTTGATCGGCCATCAATCGTACCCACGTTCAGCAAACTGACTTCAACCTCTGGACGACGACGAATGATTTCATCGACTGCTTTTGCCACCTCATCCATTTTTGCCAAACTGGTACCAGCGGGAAGATCAAGGCTCACAGCAAATTCGCCAGTGTCTTGAGGGGGTAAAAATGTTTTTCCAACAAATTTGCATGAGTAAACACTTGAAGCGAATAAAGCAGAAGCGAGTACCAAAATGGCAATTGGTTTACGCATTGTGAATTTCAAAATACGTTCATAGCCATGCTCGAGAGCTTGCTGAAACCACTCAAAGGCGTTGAGCATTGGCGAAATAATCGCACCATAGAAGCCTGATCTAACCGTGGTGTGTGTTCCCCCAAAATAAGCAGACATCATCGGGGCGATTGTGAGGGCATCAAATAAGGATATGGCTATAGCAAAGCATATGGTCAAGCCAAACTCCTTAAAAAACTGTCCCACAATTCCTTGCAGAAACCCGATAGGGCCGAATACGGCGATCACTGTTAGCGTTGTGGCGATGACCGCAAGTGCCACTTCGGATGTGCCCTCTATGGCAGCCTTGGCCGCTGATTTTCCCATGGCCCGGTGTCTGAAAATATTTTCTCGAACGACGATGGCATCGTCTACCAGAAGGCCAACCGACAAGCTTAATGCTAACAGAGACATGACATTGATGGAAAATCCAGCCCAGCTCATTAGAATGAAAGCGCCCAGTAAGGAGTTGGGTAATGCAAGTCCCGTTATTAGTGTAGACCTACCGCTGCCGAGGAAGAAAAAGACAACGATTATGGTTAAAATAATCCCGATGATAATTGACTCTTCCACGTCTTTGACGTTGGCATCAATTTGGAGCGCAGTTTTTCGAACAAGCTGTAGCTTTGGGTTGCCAGCAGCAGATTTTAAATTCTCCTGAATGCTCAGCAATTGTTTTTCTAGCCCATTTGTCACGGCAATAGTGTTTGAGCCCGACTGTTTATACACCATGAGAGCTAGGGTCGGTGTGCCATTGAAGTAGGTGCGATCAGTTTCATCAGTAAGAGCGTCTTCAACGGTGGCAATCTTAGCAAGCGTCACAGGTACGTCATTGCCAATAAAGTTAACGACCACGTTCTTTAAGTCATCAAGAGATTTGAATTCTCCAACCGTTCGTAGGGAGAATTCCTTGTCGCCAATATCTTTTCTGCCGACGGGGATGTTTTGACCACTGGCTTCAATCCTCTGACTGACCAAGGTTGCCGGTAATTCATAGTCCTTCAGCTTTTTACGGTCTAAGTTGACATGGACTTCGCGTTTTCTGCCGCCAGTGATCGAAACTAGACCGATTTGAGCAACTTGTTCAAGTTTTGGTTTAATTTGTTGATCTGCCAGGTCATAGAGCTTCGCCATTGGCAAGTCAGCACTCAATGAGATGACCGCAATGGGTTGGTCCGAAGGCGATATACGCCTGATCGTGGGTTCTTTGACGTCTGCCGGTAACTTTCTTTTAACGCTAGAGATACGGTCTCTCACTTGCTGTTCAGCGTATTTGACATCAGTCTCCAGGGTGAATTCTACGATGACAACACTGGCGCCTTCACGGCTTACACTACTGACTTTTTTTATTCCGGAGACAGTTGTGACCTCTTCTTCGATGACTTTAGAGATATTGACTTCAACTTCCTTTGGTCCGGCGCCTGGATAAACAGTAGTCACGGTGACAATTGGGAAATTAATATCTGGAAATAAGTCCACTGGTAGCTTTCGAATTGATAGCAAGCCGATGGCAAGCGTCATAAGGACAACGCAGGTCAAAAATACTGGGCGTTTAATTGATAGTTCAGCGAGCTTCATCCCTCACCTCCAAAAGTTTTAATCCGAGCCATAATCCCAAGCATTTCAGCTTTATTGCGGATCACATTGAGCTGTGATGACGCGTAGTCAGTTTCGGCTTGCATCACCTGAAACATCGTAGAGCGACCACGACTTTGCCGGTTACGCTCGGCGTTGAGTTTTTTAAGTTGAGTGGACTCAATCTTTTGCGTGAGCCCCAATCGCGCCCGACTCTCTTGTAGTTTCAGGTTAAGGTCTACCCATTCCCGGTCATTTTCGTATCGTCGCCTGGCAGCGGCTAGCACTGCGGCCTGGCGTTCTTTCGCGACGCCAGCGCTGAGTCTTGAAAAAGACGAGCCACCTAAAACCGCCGAAAGTTTAACTCCAACGGCATATGTGGCGTGTTTGCCTTTGAGAGCGTTTGAATTCGCTTTTGCATTTGAAATGGGGTCGCGCCCATTTAGGGTACCAGATGCGAATAGATCAACAGAAGGTTGATACTTAGCGTTTGCCAGGTCAGCTGCTAATTGACCAAGCTGGGCTGATTTTTCAGCAGCGACTACGTCCTCGCGGTCGCTAGTTCGCTTTGGTGCGGAAAAATTTTTCAGAGTCTCTGGTGTTAGCTTGGTTAATTCGTCGGGTACATGTGGGCTGCTGTTACCACGAATCGTATTGAAAGAAAATGCGGCTGCACGCTCTTCGTCGATGGCCATGGTTAGTTCGATCTCGCGAAGTTCTCCGAGAGCTTCGGCCTGAATTAGGTCGGCGTTGTCAGCAAGCTCTTTGCCGACTCTTCGTCTGGTCCAATCGACAATTTTCTTGGCGCGGTCCAAGTTGTCTTTAGCCACCCGTAAACTTTCCCTGGCCAGTACTAGGCGCCAATAGTTCCCTTCGGCTTCTGAAAGCGTTATTTTCCGTTTAAGCGATTCGGTTAGTCTTGAAATTTCAGTTTGCCCTTGCTGTAGCTCGACGCTTTTGGCGACGTCTCGCCCCAGGGCATTTTTCCATAATGGGTGAGTTATTTCGAGGGTAGGGGCAGCTTCACGCCACTCAGGCTCCGGGACAAACTGGGGGGATGTACCAAGAATTTTTGTGTGCGACATCCCGTAATATAGCTTGAAAGCTGTTCCCATGCCCGTGAGCTTACTAATTCCCAATTGTCCACTTACATAATCAGTTTCAGTTCCACGTTGAGAAGCTGGCTGGACTTCCTTTTTATCAACGGCACTTTGTGCGTTGGCAAAAAGCGTCGGAGCGTAGGCCATCCCAGCGTCAAGAGCTTTGTCTGGCGCCGCGTCCTCTAAAAGTTTACCGGCCTTGTAAGCGTCGTTTCCAGAGCGGACCTGTTCTAGAAACTGGTCGAGAGTTAGTACTGGCGCGGCGAAAGCTTGATGACCGATCATTGGAACGGCTAAATCAATTATTATGAAGCTCGCAATGGTTTTAGATCTAAGTTTGGCTAAAGTCTTCATTTTTATTTACTCCACTCGAATTGGATTAAGTATTGATTTTTTCACGGTTGGTAAGTCCCTCAAGCAATATCCTCACAAGATAATCGCGAATATTTGTACGAACGGATTGGTCCGTGATGGATTTCTTGAAGATTCTAGTTCGTATCTCTTCAGTGCGAATTGTGTGAACGATCGTACCAATGAGATGGACTGCCGTTAAATTTGGATCCGTCCATTTTGCGAGAATTCCGGAGTCCCTTGCGGAACCTAAAAAGCGCGAGAGGAGTTCGAATGTTTTAAAAAATGTTTTCCTGAAAGTGTCGCCTAAAATATCAAACTCGGCGGAGAGTTCTCGTTGTATGATGGAGAAAACTTCTGGATTTTTGACGCCATCCAATAACATTTCGTCGATAAATAAACTTAAGCGAACCTTCACCTCGTCCAAAGATGTTGGTTTATTATTTAAAATCCGCTCCGCGATCTCCAGTCGCGCTAAGCCAGCTTGTGCAAAACACTCACGGAATAATCCCTCTTTGCTGCCGAAATGATAGTTGACGAGACTGACATTAAGCCCAGCATCACGGGCTATATCATGAACACTGGCTGCCTTATAGCCCTGCAGTCCAAAGTGCGTTTGAGCTGAGGTAATCAAAAGAGTTCGACTGTTAGAGGAGTCGACCCGGCTCTTGGTCCGTACCGATTGTTGGGCCGTGTGACGTTTTTGTTTTGTTGCTGCCATAGTACCGCTGTTTGGACGGGGAACATATTCGAGGCTTATGCAAGTTATGAGTATATAGGACCTGAGCAGAAATTCAAACGATTGTTTAATTTATACAAACAGCTGTACAAGAGGCCACTCGGCAGTGCCTTTGGCAGGGATGGCAGACACTGCAGAAAAGCTCGGCTTCTTGTGGACATGCTGTGGATGTTATAATAAGCCATCTGAACATATGCATTCCCCACGTCCTTCAGTAAGGGGTTTTTTGTGAATTATGGTGTTGTTGTTTTGAATGCGGGCAAAGAAAAGCCGGTTCATTTGGGTCACCCATGGATTTTTAGCGGCGCTATTGCCAAGGAGCCAAAAGATGGCGCTCCTGGAATGTTAGTTGATGTTCTAGATTCCAAGAAAAAGTTTGTGGCTCGAGGCTATTTTAATCCGCACTCGCAGATACGTGTGCGTATTTTAACCACCAGTCAGACCGAGATGATTGATGCCAGTTTAGTGCGTGGCCGAATCGTTAATGCGATCCAACGGCGAGCCCGGATCTTTGCTGATGGAATGACCAATTGCGCGCGTTTGGTAGCGCATGAATCGGATTTGTTGCCGGGATTGATTATAGACCAATATGGTGAATGGATTTCTTTTCAGATTGTTACCGCTGGCATGGAAGTTTGGCGGGATGAAATTATTAAGACCATAAAAGACACCTTGAATCCCAAAGGAATCTTTGAGCGAAGCGATGATGCTGTCCGCGAGAAGGAGGGTCTAGGTCTAAGAAACGAGGCAGTTTGGGGGCAGGCAGATTGTCGTTCCATACCGGTCCTGGAAAATGGCATGAAGCTTTTTGTCGACGTGGCTGGAGGTCATAAGACTGGATTTTACTTGGACCAACGGGATAACCGCGCGATTATAAGGCAATACAGTGCTGGTTGCCGCGTTCTAAATTGTTTCTCATTTACCGGTGGATTTTCCGTAGCTGCAATGCTTGGTGATGCGCGAGAAGTCACCAGCGTTGATGAAAGTGCGCCTGCGCTCGATATTGCTCGCAGAAATCTGCAGGCCAATGGTTTTGATGTAGGTGAGCGCTACTTTCAACGAGCGGATGTTTTTAAATATTTGCGTGATTTGAAAGAGAGCAAAGCGCGTTTCGACCTGATTATACTTGATCCCCCGAAGTTCGCGTCTTCCAGCGGACAAGTCGACCGTGCATGCAGGGGATACAAAGATCTAAATTTAATCGCGATGCAACTTCTTGAGCCTGGTGGTTTATTGGCGACATTCTCCTGCAGTGGTTTGATTAGTCGGGATCTTTTTCAGAAGGTTGTTTTTGGTGCCAGCGTGGATGCCCGGGCGCAACTTCAAATTATTAGGCATCTCAGCCAGTCAGAGTGCCATCCCACATTGCTGACATTTCCAGAGTCACTCTATCTCAAGGGTTTTCTACTTCGCAAAATTTGAAATTTTAAATCAATAATTACAGTCGGTTGTAAGATTTGATTGAATTTCCCCTAACACCCTTCCGAATACCCCGGCGTGTCTGTGCTGGGCTTTGTGCTTTTATTTTGGAGGAACCGAGTCATGTTTAAGGGTCTGCTGTCATTTATTTATATGTCATTCACGATGGCAGGTTGCGGCGCCGAGATGCCGGAACTTGGCGGATCGCGACGCGGAGATGATGCTGAGCCAATCGTGCCCGCATCTGAAGCAGCTTTTGATCTAGCTGGATGCGGTTTTGACGTCAGCAAACCTGCAGCAGTTTTCGAGTCACGACGGTTAAACATGGTTCCTCAGCCGATGACGATGACAACGGGTGAGATATTTGCCTGGCAAGTACAAACATCCCTATCGGGTAACGGTGTTTTCGAAGAGTCACTCATGCGAAGTGTTGGTACTTATTCTGCTCAGTTTTCCCCAGCGGTCCAATCAGCCCAAGCTAGCGCAGTTCTTGCAAGACACTCGGCTGGGTTTGCAGCGGATTTGCTGCCTCCAGCCGAGCGCGCCAAAATCGGCGAGCTTTATCCGGAATGGCGTGGTGTTTTCTGTAGTTTTCAGCCAGCGATTGAAATTACTCGAGGCTCTACTGAGAAAGTAACCATTAGCTTAGATAAACCGCTGCCGTTGGCTCCTGTTGTAACAGCCGATCTAGGACGGTTAAAATCTGAGATTGGTGTAAAGAGAGTTTGGAAACGGATTACCGCTAAAGTTACTGACTCCACCGACCCGCATGTTCCATCTGGATCTAGCTGGACGGGAGTTGTCTCATCTCATCCAGTCGCTAGTTCAGTGGCCATAGTTGGACCAAATGGTAAAAGTAATATCAGCGCTGAGATGGCGGTCAAGATGACATATGATTTTGGTGGCGAGTCAGTGAACGATGCCATGGGGTTACCGAAGTCGGTCACATGGTATATCGATACAGGCACTCGCTCATTTAAGTTGGTTCAGGTTGACTTTGGTGATGGTCTTTTGAAAAACTATCTGCCCTAGTAAGCTCAGACTCTAATAAATAAAAATCCCGCGAAACTTTGGTCTCGCGGGATTTTTATTTACTCATAAGAGCTGTAACTACTTCTTGAAGAAGGTTTTCAGGCCGTCTTGAGTCGCTTTCATCGCAGTCTCGCCTTTTTTCCAGTTCGCAGGACAGACTTCGCCATGGGTTTCAGTGTATTGGAGTGCTTCCAAAAGTCTGATCATTTCATCCACGTTGCGACCCAGCGGAAGGTTATTGATCGTTTGCTGTTGAACGACGCCGTTCTTGTCGATCAGGAATGTGCCGCGAAGAGCTATGCCGGCCTCAGGAATGAGCACGTCATAGTCACGCGAGATGGTCTTGTGGATGTCTGCGATTACCGGATAGGTAACGCCTTTGATTCCACCTTCTGTCTTTGGTGTGTTAAGCCAAGCCAAATGTGAGAAATGACTGTCAATTGACACGCCTAAAACTTCACAGTTCAGTTTCTTGAAGGTATCGAGTTTTTCTTGGAATGCGTGCAGTTCAGTTGGACACACGAACGTGAAGTCCAAAGGGTAAAAAAACATGACTACGTACTTGCCGTGATAGTCACTCAGTTTAACCTCTTTAAAATCATTACCGTTAACGACAGCGGTCGCCTTGAAATCTGGAGCTTTCTTACCAACTAAAACACCCATCATACCCTCCCGGTGTATAAAATCATGGACTTAGATGGAAACATACCTAGGGGACTCGAGTCAACTCTTAAGGCTAACCGCCGCAAATACAGTGACTTCCTTACGGTCATGATAGAGTTGCTTGGCTTTAAGTTTGATCATTAGACCATCTTGTGCACAACTTGACTGCAAGTGTTCAAGGCAGGCTTTTACCTCGAGATAACGACGTTTCATTGGTAGTTTTAGGTTAAAGATCGCAAACTTGCAGTATCGGCGTGTGAACCAGTGTAGAACAAGTTCCGTAATCTTACTTGGTTGCTCCACAACGTCACACACCATCCAATCGACCGACCCTTGTGGGCGAAACTTGAAAGCGTCTTCGGCAAGGTGCGTCACGAGTCCAGTTTGCATTAATGAAGGTGCGATTAGCCCGTTATCAACAGCTATGGTTTTGATCTTGCGTTTAACGAACTGATAGGTCCAGCCACCAGGACACGCTCCCAGGTCAACGGCAACCATACCAGGCTGCAGTAGTTTCGCACTTTGATCTCGACCGAGAAACAAAAGAAAGGCTTCCTCAAGTTTTAGAGTGCTGCGGCTGGGTGCGTCTGACGGGAATTTTAAACGTGGAATGCCTGAAATCCAAGGGCTTGAGTTCTCAATATCAGACAGGCCAACCAGCACGCTAACGTTCGATAGGAGAATAACGTGGATTCTTGGAAGATGAGCCGCACCTTTTCCTTTCGGTAATAAACGAGCCTTATTCAGCGCGTTCTCTAATGGTCTGGTTAGGGCCTTGCAGAACTGGCTAAGCTCCTTCGCGCTATCTGTGTCAGCAGTCTCGATAGAGAGAGCCGAAAAAGCATTGCTTTCAGCACCGGGTAAAAGTTTTTCAGTGATCGCAGCCATAATTGGCGTGACGCGGTCGCCGGTCGCCGGAAGGTCAACTTGATCCGCGATCCAAATAAGTTGCCGTGCAAAAACAAGCGAGTCAAAGTTAATTTTCTTCCGCGAGCTTAGATCGGGAAAACGTTCCACGGGAAAGAGCACATGAGCAGACAATGGCTCAAACTGCGCCTGCCCCGCTGTTTTTAAGAGAGTGCCAAGCTGATCCGTCAGCTCTTGCTGAGCGTCGTCTTCAAAGCCTTGGCGCACATGCAGAAATAGGCCTTTCACGGTTCTGCCATAAACGGGTAACGATAATCAACAATCGGCAGGAAGTTTTCTTTAATGGTTCGATGGTTCACCCAGCGCAACAAGTTATAAACAGATCCGGCTTTATCGTTGGTACCAGATGCCCGCGCACCGCCGAATGGTTGTTGGCCGACCACTGCACCAGTGGGTTTATCATTGATATAAAAGTTACCAGCCGCGTTCTCGAGGGCGAGGCTCAGTCTGCTGATGACATGGCGATCTTTGGCGAAAATAGCGCCGGTTAGGGCGTAAGGTGTGGCTGTATCGCAAAGGGACAAAGCGGTATCCAGATCTTTATCATCGTATGCATAAACGGTCAAAACTGGACCAAATATTTCCTCTACCATAGTTTTTGACTTTGGATCGGTCGTTTCGATGATGGTTGGGCGAATAAAAAAGCCTCTCGACGAGTCACATTGACCACCCGCGATCACTTTACAGCTACTGTCAGCTTTGGCGTTGTCGATGTAGGATTTGATTCTATTGAATGAGCGTTCGTCAATGACAGCGCCTACGAAGTTTGTGAAATCCTCGACATCACCCATTTTAAGTTCTTCTGTCATCGCCACAAGTCTCTCTTTGACTTTGGGCCAGATACTCTTGGGGATGTACGCACGGGATGCCGCGGAGCACTTTTGTCCTTGATATTCGAACGCTCCCCTGACCAAAGCAACCACCAACATGTCTACATCGGCAGAGCTGTGTGCAAAAACAAAATCTTTGCCACCTGTCTCCCCAACTAATCTTGGGTAGGCGCCGTAGTTGGCTAAATTACTACCAACGGATTGCCAAAGCATATTAAATGTAGACGTTGAGCCCGTGAAATGAATGCCAGCTAACTCTTTGTGGGACATTGCTATCTTTGAAATTTCCGCCGCGTTACCGGGAATGAAGTTGATCACACCTGGCGGTAGCCCAGCCTCTTCGAGGATCTGCATTCCGATCCAGGAGGATAATGTAGCGGTGGCAGCCGGTTTCCAAAGGACGGAACAACCCATAATAGCAGGCGCTGCAGCGAGGTTGACGGATATGGACGTGAAGTTGAATGGAGCGATCGCGTAGACGAAGCCCTCAAGTCCTCGCGCGGTCAAGCGATTCCATTGACCCGCAGGCGAGTAGGGTTGTTGGCGGTAAATTTGCTCAGCAAAGTGGGCGTTGAATCTGAAAAAGTCAATCAGTTCGCACGCGCTGTCAATTTCAGCCTGAAAGATCGTCTTACTTTGCGAGAGCATCGTTGTAGCGTTCATTTTGGAGCGATACTTTGTTGCCAATAAATCAGCAGCTTTTAAAAACACTGCGGCGCGTTCTTCCCAAGGTAATGCCGCCCAGCTTTTCCGAGCCTTCGAACAAGCATCGATCGCCATCTGGGTCTCTTTGGCGCCAGCACGAGATGTTTGACCCAAGATCATCGATTTATTATGGGGGCAAATAATAGGATCAGTGCTTGGCGTTACAATATGCTCTCCCCCAATCACCAGGGGGACTTGAGTTGGTGTACTGCGCAGATCAGCTAAGGTCTTTTTAACATCACTTTTTTCTGTTGATTTGGGGGCATAGCCTTTGATTGGTTCATTAATGGGCTGTGGTGTTGAAAAGATACCGTTAGACATGTCCACCTCAGGGCGAGAATTTGATCAAAAAAGTAGCCTATCTTATAACCTTTTCAGGGCGCTTTCCGCAACAAATCTGCGACAATGGCGGGTGTTTGGCTTGCCAGCATGATGGAAAAATGGGTTTCACCAGGCACTATTTCACGTTTAAGCTGAGACATGTGTTTCAACCCGTCCAGAAATTTGGCAGTGACCTCGGGGTAGCTTATAAAGTCGCGACTACCCGTAATATAAACACTCGGACACAGGATGCTTTGCAGCTTCTCTGTTGGATCTAAACTCCTTATGATGCGCCCGGCAACTTCGAGGTACGAGGATTTTTCGCCGTGGGCAAGGCGCACCGGGTAGCGGCTACGAAGAATAGGACCCAAAGCGGGTTGAATTCCCAGAATGCCGTAATCCTTAAGTCCTTCGCGATATGAGTCGAGAAAGGGGCTTAGAAACTCCCATGCAATCCGGAAATCGCTTTGCAAAATCAGCGGCATTCCAATCATGGAAAGCGTTCTAACCCGGTCGGGAAAACGTGCCGCGTAATCAAGCATCATGACCGCGCCAAGGCTGTATCCTGCTAAGTGGAGTCCACTCTTTGAATTGCGTAATATTTGACTCTGGCTCACCATCTCATCAACTAAAGTCGGAAGCGTCATCTCAGAAAATAGTGATGAAAGCCCCTGTCCGTGTCCGTCCAAATCAGCGATCACTAAATTGAAGCCTTCGCTAAGTAGGAATCTGTAGAAATTGATGTTTGGAAAAAGAGCATCGTTCCCTAAGCCATGTAAAAATAACAAACTCTGACGACGCGGGTCATCGGGCTGACCAAGTTCGATTAGTTCGCTATATCCACCAGCACGCTGCATCCTCGTGATGACAACGGCAAGGTCTTGCTCCGACATCCAAGCGGCTAACTTTCGCGACCAATAGTGGCGATTAACGGCTGACAAGTTAAATCCTAATCAATTTAAAAACATGCAAAAACAAAGATTTTTTAACTCTTTTTTGGGAAAAAAACAATGTGACCGGCTCGAGTTCAATCTCCCACCGCCCGATAGAGGAAAATGGAGGGAACCGTTGTCCCTTAGACTTAGAATGGGAGTTTTCAAGGCGTGACCCAGTCAAATTCAGCGACGCAATTACCAGTCCAGCTTGGTCCGTACAGACTCGTGCAAGAGGTTGGTGCGGGAGGAGTTGGACGAGTTTTCCGCGCTATAGACGAGCGAAATGGACGAACGGTCGCGGTTAAGATTTTGCATGACTCTCTGCTGAGAGACCCAAAGCGTCTAGGTCACTTCCATCGTGAGCTTTTAATTATGGCTAGTTTTAATCATCGGCATATCGTCAGCTACTTGGATTCTTACTTCGATCCGCCTAACTGTTATATCGTGACCGAGTTCATCGAGGGTTGGTCCGGTTATAATCTTTACAAGAAGACCGGGCGGATGCCGCCAGTTGTCGCACTGTGTGTGCTTATCGATATACTCAAGGGGATCGATTATCTGCACTTGCACAACACGATTCACTCGGATCTATCAGCGGCAAACTATTTGATTGATATGCATGGTCGAGTCGCTTTAACCGACTTTGGTTTGTCGATCAAACAGGAAGTTGAGGACTATAAAAACTACTCGCTGGGAACACCAGGATATTACGCGCCAGAGCATATTACTGGATCAGGCATAACACCGCAGACCGATCTTTATTGCGCTGGTTTGATTCTCTATGAACTGTTGGTCGGTCAAAAAGCAGTACCAGCCACAAAGGATGCTCCTAAAAATCTGGCTGCCATGAAGAAAATAAACTTTGGTATCATTCAAACAAATGATCAGAAGATGACTAAAAAAATCCGCGCACTTCTCGAGAAGGCTCTCGCATTTAACCCGTCGAGACGATTTTCGGCTGCTGATGAGATGATGTTTGCTGCCTACGAAATTGTAAAACAGTACAATATTCGTTTTGCTCGGTACGCGATTCATCAGTATTTGGTGGATAAAGAACTTACAAAGTTCCCATTCAATGGTTCGCAGCAAAATATTTATCAAGGATTTTGAGTCACATAATCAGTGACCCACCATTCTCGAAGTCCCTTTTTGCAGGGGAGCTCTGGACTGGTTTCGGAGAAAATACCAATTATGCCCGAAGGGCAAACCCTGATTCCACGAACCTTGGCAACGTCAAAGCCTGGGATTGATTTTGGATCTCCACTGGTCGAGATTACGGAGAAATGATCCTGGACGATAATAGTTTTCTCAAGATCTCTGTCTTCTGGGCGTCCACGTGTGTACTCGGAGTCACGCGTGAACCCTGGCCATTGAACAACATTGAGATTAGGCGCATAAAACTTGATGTTAGACTTCAGTTGATAGCTGTCAACAGCGATCACTTGATCTGTGGTTGCGGCATTATGGCTGAGCCACTCACTGAGTGCCAGGTAACCCTTTGACTCCAGCAGTAACCGATTTTCCCGTGTTGAACCAATAAGCTCTGGGCTTGCTAACATCAGGCCGAGTACTGCAAAAATGCTCACATGAGTAACTATCGCGGCGTAAATCACGCGCGGCCGAGGTGCAAAACACCAGGTGATCCAAAGTGCGGCGCAGGCCATGTGCATTGCTGGCCAATTGGCCTCGATTTTGGTGAAAGGACTCAAAGCCGCAAAAAAAACTATGGGAAACCATGTGCCAATTTGAATGACAGTAAAACCGCTGGGTGGCTGAGTGATTTCCGAGTGAGTCTTATTCTTGAGGCGTTTGAGCAGAAAATAAAGTCCAGCGAAGCTGTAGAGGCCCCAAAGAGCAGCCACACCTCCCAGATAGTCACCTGTGTATTGCCAAGCACGTTCAAGTCGAGACTTTTGCGGTTTTGGTTTTTTAATTGATTCCCGAAAACCAGCTACGTTACTCATGACGAACATGAGGCGTTCTTTGGCTATATAAGCGCTGGAGTCCTTTTCCGCGTCCATAGCCCTCGGTAAATCAGTGTTTGAGTATTTATCCTGATCCAATGAAAAACCATGGCGCAGTTGAAATTTGAACGTCACCCAATTGTTTGAGCTTTGCCACCACAGGTGCGGTAAAATTACCATTAAGCAGGCTAAGCCGCCAAGGTAGGGCCATGGCGACCGCAATTGCTTACGGCCTTCTGTTAACAAGGCCAAAAGAAAAACGGGCCCAATTAGCACCATGGTGTACTTGCTCAAAAATCCAACTCCCGTGGCAATTCCAGCCGTGACCCAGCGTTTGGGGTCTCTAGAAATGGCAAAAAACGCCTCATGTATGGCAATGATCCATGCCAGGGTTACGCCACTATCAGGAGTTAACAAAAATGCTCCCGCTATTCCCCCGATGGATGAGGTGGTTAGCGCGACGGCGGCTAAAGATCTTTCGGGGTTTAATTGCCGAGCTAAACGCCAGATAAAATAAGCCGAGACTAACCCCGAAACTATCACGAGAATTCTTGCCGCAACTACATGATCAAAGTAACGGCTAAGTACTCCCAGCCAGCTCACGAATGGCGGGTGGTCGAAAAATCCCCAGCGGGGCCAATTGATACTGCGAGCCCAATCAATATAATAGGCTTCATCCGTCATCATGGGGAATTCAGCGGCAAGTAGCAGTGATAATAGGATTGAGGTGACAATAGCGACGCTCGCGGCACGATCCAAAGCCGATCTATTTGCCATCAGTCAACATCCTGCTGTAGTCGTCGCGCGAGATTGGTTTGGCGTGATACGCTAATGTTATTTTTGACTGAAAAATGTAGCGCTTTTTTTGAGCCAATAAAGATCGCCAGTTTTCTGGCGCGGGTCAAGCCTGTATAGACCAAATTTCGTTGTAGCATCACATAATGCTGCATAGACATGGGAAGAATGACGACTGGAAATTCGCTGCCTTGAGACTTGTGTATGGTAATCGCGTAAGCCAGTTTTAGGTCGTCAGCCTGCTCGCGGTCATAGGTGACGACTCGGTCGTCTCCAAAAATGACCTTAGTTTTATTGCCTTCAACATTTGAAGCTAGCACAAATCCGATGTCGCCATTGAAGACTTGGAGTTCGTAATTGTTGGCTGTTTGGATGACTTTATCACCGTCTCGGAGTTCACCGTCCCTAGGTTTTTGGCTGGCCTCGCGGATGTGCTCGCGCGGGTCAGGATTAAGAATTTTCTGGAGTTCCAAGTTTATACTGATCGTTCCGAGGTCACCCCGATTCATCGGCGACAGAATTTGTACGTCTCTTGTCGGGTCAAAATTATATTTATTTGGTAAAACATCCGTCAGCAGTTTCAATACTACATCTCGAATCTCATCAGACGAATCAACTTCAATGAATTGACAGTCCGTGGGCGAGTCTTTGAGGAAAGACGGGGTTATGCCTTGGTTGATATCGTGCGCATATCTCACAATACTGCTGGCGGAAGCTTGGCGAAAAATTTCATTTAAGCGAACGCACGGGATTCGCTGTGAGTTAATCATATCTCTCAGAACATTCCCTGGTCCGACCGATGGAAGTTGGTCAACGTCGCCAATAAATATCAGCTGCGCGTGGTGTGAAACGGCGCTGATCAAATGGGCGGCAAGGCGGACGTCAAGCATGGATGCTTCATCACAAACAATGACGTCAGCCTTGAGGGGGTTTAACTCATTGCGGGCGAACCCGCCCTCGGCGGGTTGCCATTCTAGTAGCCTATGGATTGTTTTTGCTGGCTCTGCACTGACCTCACTCAATCTTTGCGCCGCGCGTCCCGTTGGCGCCGCAAGCAACACGGATTTACCCATGGCCTTAAACAGTCTGATGATGGCGTTGGCTGTGGTCGTTTTGCCCACGCCAGGACCCCCAGTGAGGATAAAAATTTTACTAGCTGCTGCGCGACTAACAGCTTGGCGCTGGGAATCTGATAACGCAGTGTGAGATACGGCATTATATTTCTCAATCCATTGATCGACCCTAGAATCATCGATTTGCACGGGGCGAGACATGAGTTGCGCAACCGTGCGTGATATGTCGTGCTCAGCAGATAACAATTCGGGGCGCCAAAAGCAGGTTTGTATTTCGTCTTCAGATTTAATTTCTTCCGTTAAAATCGAACCGGCTTCGCACAGGGCTAGTAATTGATCGGGAGCTAATTGATCGATGGTTTCACTTGGCAGACTGAGAGTCGCAAGTAGTTGTTCACATAGCTGCGTGGCAGTCTGATAGCAGTGGCCCCTATCTTCAGCTTGCTGCATTTGATAAATGATCGCGGCCCTGATTCTCTCGGGTGAATCTGGGGCAATGCCGATACTTTTTGCAATAGAGTCAGCTTTTATGAAACCTATTCCCGCGATATCAACGGCAAGTTGATAAGGGTTGGCGGATATAAGCTCGATGGCTTGTTCTCCGTAAAGTCTGATGATTCTTTGTGAGTAAGCGAGAGAAATTCCGTGATTATTGAGAAACATCATCACGTCTGCGATTGATTTTTGTGCGCGCCATGACTCGATAATTTCGCTAGTTTTCTTTTTGCCAATTTTTGGAACTTGCAGTAGGCAGCCCGGGTTTTCGTCCAGGATTTTGAAAGTTTCCAAGCCAAAATGATCGACGATCCTGGTCGCGGTTTTCTCGCCGATGCCCTTGATGATGCCCGATGATAAATAGCGGAGAATAGCCGCACGGGTCGATGGACGGATCGGGACAGCTCTTTCCGCCTTGAACTGATTGCCGTAAGTGGCGTGACTTGACCACGTGCCAATGAGCTGGAGGTGTTC
>JBIJBX010000180.1:0-5361 GCA_044344995.1 Oligoflexales bacterium
CGATGCGCCAATTGTGGTCGCAACATTGGAAAGCTACCGCAACTCACTACTTGGAATTGAGCCAGATCTTGGCCGAAGCCTCGTCGTTTTCGACGAGTATCATTATCTACAAGATGAAGGACGCGGTAGTGCCTGGGAAGAAGCGATTATCCTTACACCTCCATCGTGCCAAGTCCTTTTATTATCGGCCTCGGTAGGGAATGCCGAGGAGTTTGCCGACTGGATTTCAAATCAAGGTAAAAAACGCTGCACGCTAGTCAGAACCGAACATCGCCCCGTGCCCTTAACCAACCTCGTTTACTACGCTGGTCATTGGCTCACAGAAGAAAATTTGCCCAAGGATGCTTTTAAAGCTGTTAACCCAACCCGGCAGCAACTTCCACTGCGACATGACGACCTTGTAACGAGACTTCCTCCCCTCATAGATCTGGATCTAGTACCCTGCATCGTATATTGCGGAAAACGCTTTGATTGCGAAAATCTCGCAATGGCAATCGAACGAGTATTACCACCACTGTCAGCCGAACAAGCTGAGCGTATTGGTGCCGTGTTACAAGAAGCCCATAAAGACGTTGGTGCGTTAAGCTTTATCAAACCTTCTTTGCGACGGATGATGCAAACCTATGGCGTGGCCTTCCACCACTCTGGCCTTGCGCCGGCTGCGCGAATTGCAATTGAGCGACTTGTCAAAGATGGGCTTCTGAGATTTTGTGTGGCCACTATGGGGCTTTCCCTTGGCATTAACTTCAGTGTTCGCAGTGCGCTCATTGCTGATTATCAACGCCCGGGTGAAAGTGGCATGACCCCTTATGCTGAAGGTGAAATACTACAGATGCTTGGTCGAGCGGGTCGACGGGGCAAGGATGTCATCGGCTTTTCACTGTGGTCCAGCGTGGAGGCATACTCCCGGCAGGCTGGAGCCAAACGCGAACCTTGTAATTCTCGTTTGCGAACCGACCCAACCACCCTCTTGGGATTGATCGGCAGAGGATTAAACCTTGGCCTGATCGAAGGAATTTACGGCAAGAGTTTTTTGAAGTACCAACATCGAAAAACGGACTTGCGACTCATTCGAAAACCCGACGTCGAAAACAAACTCTCCGCAACTGACCTGCCTTGTGTGAGTCCTGCCGCCGAATTTGCACGGTTTCAACAAGCAGAAGTCCTTCAACCCGCTACCGGTGTCTCAATCTGCGGTGACTGCCGCCTTCGTCAGCCATGTCACTCATACCTGGACTACCGCAAACATGGAAAACTTGCAGGAATGCATCTCCATCTCCATGGCCTTGGCTTCATCGATAAAGACGAAACCTTGACGTCCCTAGGATCAATCGCGAGATATTTCCCCCAAAGTGGCGGAATGGTACTTTCCAGCATGATCGATCGTGGAATAATCTCTCCCGACAAAATGCTAGCTGCCACTGAAATCATGGCGGCACTATGCCTTCCGCGATTTAAAGAACCGGGTGGAGATGCCAAGTACCGGTTTCCCTTCGATATGGTTAAACTTGAGGAAGACTTGGAACTATTTTATCCCATCGAACTTTTCCCTGAAGTTTATGACATGCCGTTTGGACGAAGAACCTGGCATCAAATTAAGGAATTCAATCCCGCCGCAGGATGGATTGTCAGACAATGGCTCACCGGATCAGATTGGAATACGATCGTTAAGCAAGGCACCACGGAATATTTTGGCGTCGGAGATCTCATGGGCCTTATGTACCGAGTCGCCACATACCTACAATCGATTGCAGCCCTTCCAGAGTTTAAAGAAAACGCCGTCCGTCTTCGGCGAGAACTTCTCAGAACTCCCCTAGATCTAACTCTCTAAACCCTCAACACAAACAAACGCGTAAACCCTTATTAAGAAAGGGTATTTTAATTTTAAAGGTAAAGGTTGTACAATTACCAGTACAGGAATTATCCCACACCCAATTTTTCATGAGAGGTTTGGCGCATGGTCTTGAATACTCAAGTTTATACAGCAATCATCCTTGCAGGTAGCCTAGTCGCCGTCTCTGCCTGTGGTAAAAAAGACGATAAAGGCAGTGGCGCGACCACCGGTGCTCCACAAGCGTATCCACCTACCGCTCTCGTAACCCCTAGCGTTCTTTTAAGCTCAGCAGGAACAGGCTCGGCCAATTTATTTGCTCGAATTTCCCATGTGGTTATGACCCCAGTAGCGGACACTTACGCTCTGCGAGCAAACCCCACAGAACCTGGTGACGCCAATTCAAAATCAGCCCTGATGGCAATCGTAAAAGATCGCCTATTCTCACCCGGCCCGACAAATATGCTTGAGCTAGTAAAAAAAGTCGACGGACGCATGGGAGAATACGACCGTCGCGTATCTGAAATGGAAAACGTACCTAGCTGCCTCAGTAGCTCGCCAGTTGACGTTTCAAGCACGTTTTCAGTGCCCGCAGCATCCGGAGAAACCACATTCCCACTCTTTGGCCAATGCCAGGAGACGATGAATCCAGGACTTACACTCATGTTTGGCAAAAAAGACAATGACTGGTACCTCGTTGACGGTGCTACAAAAGACCTTGACGGCAGCGATAACTGCGTCATGACCATGTCTAAAATTTCTGGTTCCAGCGACGCAGATCGCGTGGTCGACGGTTACATGGCCGTTGTCTATCAAGGAAAAACTAACAACTTCACCGGCTCAACCACTTTGATGCATTTCAAAGCTAACGTTGCTTCTGGCACGTTAGAGTTAACAGCTGCCGGAGTTGGTATCGGCGCAGAACAAATCCATGCAAAAAGCAGTAGAGAATATGTGTATATACGAGCACAAAGCGGCCAAGGTAGCAATCCTGGAACGCTCTCTCATGCATGCTTTAGCGCTGGGGATCTTTCAAATGTCAGCCTGACCAACTGTAGCAGCCTTGAAAGTTCCCTTGAGCTTGTTTCACTCGGAACAAAAGCAGTTGGACAATATGTTGGGCCAGGCAACACGACTAATAACGTGCTAGTCTCCGACGCCAATAATGTGGATTTGACCACGATCGTGCCTAACTTCTGCGGCAAGCTGACAACCTCTTTCAGTGCAATTCCAAAGTTTGGCGGCTAAGGCTCGCAAAGCTCGAAAGCTTATAAAAACCATTCAGACCTCTGTTAACCACCTAGGATAACAGGGGTCGTTTGTTTTTCTTGGCATTGTGTTCATCCCATCTAAAACATGCAAACCCACCCTCAATACCTACCTTTTAAATAGCTTTTACATTTCTTTTACTGGTGCCCAAACCGCCCCTAGCCGAGAATAATCTTATCCGACTGCTATAGTCCCTAGAGAAGCCACTTCTCGGAAAGATGAATTCGCATGCGAAACATTCCTGACACTGCCGCGCAAACAAAGGACATATCAAGTATGAACTGGGGCAGCTTATTTTGGATTTCTCTAATGCATGTGGGAGCTATATTCGCTCTTTTTAGCGTATCGTCTGCCAATTTAACTGCAAATTTAACCGCGCTGATCGTCATGTATTTTTTAACCGGGTGTCTTGGCATTACAATGACCTATCACCGCATGCTTGCGCACCGAACATTCTCTACGCCAAAATGGTTCGAGCGCATCTGTGTTACATTTGGCGCTCTCGCCATGCAAGGTGGCCCGATTAAATGGACGGGAATTCACCGCCAGCACCATTCACATCCCGACACTGAGATGGATCCTCATAATTCCCGAGCAGGCTTTTGGTATTGCCATATGGGATGGGTACTGCGTTGGAAAGAACAGTTTGATAGTCCCGACAAGATTAAAAAATTCTCCCGGGATATCAGCACAGATCCTTATTATCGCTGGCTTGACACGGTTGCTGGTCAATTAATTCCCCAGTTTATTTTGGCGACCTGTCTTTATGCACTCGGCGGGTTCAGCATGGTGTTATGGGGCGTCTGTTTAAGAATGGTCCTTGTTTATCATGCAACTTGGTGCGTCAACAGCGCCACGCATTTTTTCGGGTACCGTAACTACGACATCAACGACTATTCCCGCAATACATGGTGGGTCGCTCTCATCACATTTGGAGAGGGTTGGCATAACAATCATCATGCGATTCAAAATGTCGCGGAAGCCGGCCACAAATGGTGGGAGTTCGATACGACAATGTTTGTAATTAGAGTCTTAAAGTCAATGGGCTTAGTTCACAAACTAAAGTCGATCCACGACCTCCCTCTAACTAGTGCGCGAGATGAATTAAAAGCCTCCGCCTGATTTATTCGGAAGCCTTAACGTCGATTTCCGCACAGGATAAATCCTGTAGGTAGGGCGGCCTGCAGCCAAGATACTCCACCGCTTGGAGCTCACTAGTACCGAAAGCTTGGACGGGTCGATTGTAGGGTGGCATGTCTGGACCACCGGGTGTAAAACAATAACCTTCACAAGACCACACTTGGTCAAACCCTGAAACTGCAGTAACAGATCGCCCATGCGGGGAGTATCTGACAAAGATGCGACGAGAAGGTCCATTACAGTCCCGGTTAGTTACCAAAGTTAGGACAGCAACTTTAAGCTCACTAGTGCCTGCTTCTTCACTAAGAACCTGTAAAAACTCTTGATTGCAGGCGACGTCAAAATAAATTTTTTTAACACCCAGTCGTGCGTCATCAATTTCTTTAACCTGTTCCAATTTATATCGGTGTGCTGATGCTGACTGAGCCTCGCCAAAAAAAACAAACGCTAGCATAAGCACTAATCTTTGCATGGATCAAAAGCCTCCTTGGCTATTGGAGATCGACTTAGCCAAGAAGAATCCTGCTCAGCTTGTTATATTGTAATGGTTAAAAAATACTATGCAGCAGAAAAATGCGATGAATCTTCAGACGATATTTCGTACGGGTTATCAATGCCCATGATCGTTAACATCTCACTTAAAGCGAGCGTCTCGCGAGGATCTAGACCATCAATATTCAAGTGGGCAAATGGTAAAAACTCCCAACTCGAATCCGTGGCGATTATGTTTAAACCGCGAGCAATGGCTAAAAAATTAAATCCAATGACCACTTCCTCTGTTCCATCATCCCAAAACTCTACGGAAAGAGCTCTACCACCAAGGACTATCTCGGTGGACTGATTGCCGGACGCCTGTCCTGCCAATTGTGACGCCAATTGCGAGAAACGATCCATGTCATCATCTTCAATCACGAGCCGCGGCAGTATTTTGCCCCGTCTTTGCTTTTTAACTAAAACTTTCTCCATGTCATCCGACAAAACCGTCACGCTCACCGCAAAGGAAACAGGCAATTGCGTACGACTATGTAGCGAACGCCCCATAAGCCCTTTTTTTAGTAACAGTTCGAGAGCTAGTCCCGCTGCGAGCCTGATGCCCGGCGAATCAGCGGCCAGAAGTAACC
>JBIJBX010000207.1:0-4725 GCA_044344995.1 Oligoflexales bacterium
GGCAGACAGTCAAAAAGAACTCGTCACCATGTATGAAAACGTCGATCCAGGGCTAGTAAAAGTCGATCTATCCCAACTTCCGAAAGACGCTAAAACGGCGGATGTGGAAGGATTTATTAAGTCTCAGGTCTCGAGTCAATTACCCAATGGCTACACTGGCGATCTGGACGTGGTCTACAACGGACATGGTGGCTCACCAAAAACAGTAAAGCCACCCATTAACGGTTCTGGCGGTGACGTCATGGACCACGTCACATTCCCACAGGACTCAGGCGTACCGATGGCGTCAGTTCTAAATTCTGCAGCGGAAGGAGCCAGAGGTGGTCGCGCCAAGACTGGTAAAACAATTGCCGTAGTGAACTCTTGCTACGCTGGCCAAAATAAAGCTTTTATCGAAAACTCTGCTTCGGCCGCAGCCCAATGTCAGCGAGAGTCGTTTGACGGGATCGTTTATCCCGCCTCTGCAGAGCAGCCCTTGTGGGGACCATCGATGATTAAACTTAATCAAGAGTATATTGAGCTACGCAAAAACGGATACTCACCAGGCTATGATGGCAATAAAGACGGGCGCGTCACCCTTGATGAGTTCCAGGAAGGTGTTCAGCCAAAGATCGGGATAAACACTCAAGGATTTACTGACCGGATTGCTATCGGTGCTGCAAGTTACATTATGCTCGATGCAGAGAGCAAAGCGGCGATCTATAATCCAGAAGTAGAGGTATATAACGGCGACTTAGTGATTGGCGAAAGACCTGTTGCTAGCGCCTCATGGTGATATCAACCGTGAAACTCCTGGACAGCCGAATGCTTGAGTCTTGATTGATCAGGATAACATCGACCACTGATGTATAGAGCCTGGTAGGTCTTTAGTTACTGCTGATTTATTGGCGATCAGATGGGTGTAACCATTTTATCGTAGTCCATTTCTCCAGACTTATTCGTCAATCTTCACGGACGTAATTTATCCGCAGGCAATTATTGACTGCTAAGCTCCACTTGATGTCGCCTCTTCGTCCGTCACAAACGACTTCGTGAATGACGCATTCAGGAAATCTCTTCACCAGCCGACTGAGACCTCAAAGCTTTGAGTAGCTTGATCATGTGGTCTTAAGTTTGGCCTAAAGGAGATGTGAATATGCGAATGATTTTTACTGTTTTCGCCCTACTGACGCTGCTCTCTAGCTGTGCCACACTCATAAACCAAGAGCGGCAGCTGGTGTTCTTCAAAGGCGGCCAAGAAAAGGTTGTCACGAAGGTGCAAACTCCTGACGGGACCTTTGAGGTCGAAAACGGCACGGGGTCATTCATGATGACTAGAAGTCGAAGCAATATCCCCATTAAGATCATGTGCGCAAATGGTGAATCAAAATCTGACATTCTAGAGACGCGGTTTGATTGGCTGCCAGGATTTTTTGGCAACATATTGCTGACTTCTGGCTGGGGACTTTTTGTTGATCCTTTCATGCCTGATGCTTACGTGATCCCCAATGTATCTCTGATGGGTAAGTGTAAAGACACGAGTGCTGGTGCCGTGGCTCACTGATAAACTGGGACACCCGACTGATTGAGTATTGATTGATCATGACAACCCAGGCCAATCATAAATCTAATATGGTAGGAACGGTACCGCGCGTGGTTTATTGCGAATCAGATGAGTGTCCCTTTTTACCCCGCAAAGACATCTTCAGCCCGCCGTATTGACTCGATAAATTGTCGACTTATAAACCTTGCGTTGATTAACCAAATAGCTATCTATATATTATATAGATAGCGGACTGGGGTAGCACGACGCTAGAGTTTCAGTGGGATACAGATGCAACAGGTCTTTCTATGAAAAAACAATATAACTTCTCAAAAATGAAAGAAGTCAAAAACCCGTACCCAAAGCTTAAAAAGAAGCTGGTCGGCATCAACCTAAGCCCCGAAGTCATTGACTACTTCAAGGCCCTGGCCTTGGAATGCAAAATACCCTACCAAAAACTGATTGATCTTTATCTACTGGACTGCGTTAAGACCAAGAAAAAGATTTCTCTGAAGTGGACTGCTTGACGATGTCCGACCTTTAGACCCTACATCGACGTTGGAGTGATTAAATTCAACGCTCAATATGTTCTACCCACGAGATCTTTATTGCTTTAGGCCACTCACTAACCCTCCCAAGGATTCACCAATTTCGGTGGCGATTAAGGCACTCTTACACCGTTAATATAATTGCGGGTCTCGCCTTTTTTAAACATATGCAGCATTGAGTCATAGGTTGCGATCCACACTGTATCACCCACTGCCACGCGAGTTTTTGGATAAGAAGAAATGCCAAACTGTCCGAGATCAATAGACGTCTCAACGGTTCCGTCGAAATTTATAGCGTAAAATGCAGTACCCCATGTACTTGGGACCCAGAAGCCCGTACTGGTTACGGCTGCGCCTTCGATAGAGTCCACCGACACGTCAACATAACTACCGGACTGGGCCGCGTAGTCATAGCGGTAAATAGTTTTTCCTGATCCGCCTCCGCCAGATAAGAACCACGCTCCCTGTCCTTCCGCCATAATCCAGGTTTCGCTTGGATTAAAGTTGTATTGACTTGGAAGATCGACCACTCTAACGACAGTTAAGCTGTCTTTCGCAACAAAAACTAACTTCGTATCTGAAACTATACCGATATTGTCAGCGTCGGCGCGGATACTTCTGATAGACCCCTGAACAGTCGCAGATAAATCAAGTGTGGAAACCAACACCCCTGAAGTCGCATCAACTTTTTTGAGAACGGGTGTACTTGGATCACTCAGCCAAAGGTAGCCGTCAGATGCCCAAGCACCGTACCCAACTGAAAATTGGCTATCAGTAAACGTGATTATTTCATCCGTTGATCGATGGATCCTGTAGGCTTCTGCAGAACCCATGCCGCGAACTGCCCATATGTAATCTCCGGTTTTAATAAGCTCGACACCGTTCGGGATCGCCAGATCACTGACCGGATCACCCGTCAATATGTCTCTTTTCTGGGCCGTTCCCCAACGCGGCGCTATCCACACATAATTGCCCGAAACAGCTGCGTCATCAGCAACGGCGCTATCGATAAAGCCTGGAGTACTTTTTGATGTGACAGTTGGAGGTCTCTGCCATGATCCTGTACCCGAACTGTCAAGGGTCGTGGTCTCACCATCTATGTAATAAACACCTGACCAATAGCCAGAACCGCTGCTGCTGAGACTAGTAGGTACGCCATCAAGATAGTAGGCACCATTGAAATACCCACGGCGAAGGGTACCATTTGCATAGGTCTTGCCATCCCCGGAGCAAATGCCAGTCCCATCCATCAAGTCACTATTGCTGAATCCGTTACTGTAGCAGACGCCTGCAAAAACTCCAGAAAACGGACTGCCATTGACCATATAACGATTCACGCCGTAGTAAGAAATCGTGCCGACCGGTGAGCCATCCACATTGATGGTACCAAAGCCACTGTCCGTAACAGACACTGTTCCACCACTACCCCACGATTGACCGCCCTTAGCTGTGATATCGCCAGATGAGCTGTTATTGAGGGTTACCGAACCGCCGTTACCATAGTACAAACCGCCATTACTGCTGACGCCGACAGCTGTGCTGTTGGTCAATGTTATTGCGCCACCATATCCATCATAAGTGGAACCACTACTGCTTACGCTGCCAGCCGTGCTGCTGGTTAACGTGATAGTGCCGCCGTTACCGCCACTTGAACCGCTATTTGAATTAATGTCGCCGGCTGTACTGTTGAGTAATATGACGCTACCGCCATTGCCGTAATAGTCTCCACCGTTGCTGTTGATAACCCCCACAGTACTATTGGTGATTGTAATTTCGCCCCCATTTGCGCTCGGTTCCCACCAATTCCAGTTTGGTGCTCCGCTGCTGGACACATTCCCAGCGATGACATTGGTTAGATTTATCACCCCGCCATTTCCACCGTAGTAGCCACTTCTTGTCGCGTTGACATCGCCAAGATTTGCTGTTTTGTCACCGATGATCGTTACGTTTTTTGTGCCGTCAGCGAGAATGCCTCCCAAATTACTAGAGCTGGCGCTGACGCCCTGCACAGTGATTCGACTGGGCCAATTGGTTGCATTCGCTGTACCGAGGTCTACTCCACCAAAACTACCCTCGCCCAGTTTAATCACGACACTGCCTGACTCAGCATAAGCTTCCTGAAAGGCTCTTTGAGCTGACGCAAAAGGACTATTTTGTGAGCCCTCACCTGAATCACTCCCCGAAGAACTAACAGAAATGATGCGCATGCCCTCAATGTAGTCTTTGCCACTAAAAGTCCCAGTTCCAGCATGGTTGAGCGTCGTTTCTTGACCGCGCAAATAGTACTTATTATTTCCCGAGCACCAACCAGTATCGCTTTGGCTCAATTCATTTGTGTTCACACCATTAGAAAAACAGCCAAAGTAGCTCAAAAAAGACGAGGTCGGCGGAGTAAAGTTTGCGGTGTAACGAGCAGATCCATTTGTTATTCTGAGCTCATCAAGTTTACCGTTGACCATCGATCCAATTAATTTTTCAGAAGAGCCATAGAGCGGCATAGAAGCATCATAAGGATAATTTTCCTCCCAAACTTGATAGTCAGTGGCAACACCATCAATAAAAATCCGCCATGTATTGGATGAGTCACGGGTCACTGCATAGTGATGCCACTCTCCAGCAGGTGGGACATAGGACGTATGAAGCCAAAACCCATAC
>JBIJBX010000181.1:0-5342 GCA_044344995.1 Oligoflexales bacterium
GTGGAAAGGGCCAGAGTGATCTTCAACTGATGGGATGCTTGATCAAAGTTGTGACCTGCCAAATCCCAAATAATGACGTCAGCAGGGTTTATGTGTTTTACAACGTTGCCTTGGTCATCTTTGGATGGGTTGGACTCGCTTTCAAGTTGTTGGATCAGACCATTGCTCTCCTGAGCTAGCGCCTCAGGGATGTGACGGAAAGGGAACGACTCGTCCAAACCAGACATAGTGATGAGCAGAAAAGCTGTTGTGCCCACGAACGAAGATTTGAAAAGCTGAGCCACCATGCCAAAATCCCTTTTAAGTAAACAAGTTAGCAGTTTAGGGGATTTTTAGAGCTCTGCATACCTAGAAGAGAGCCCAACGGTTTGGCGGGATTAAAAGAAATAAAATAATTACCAAACAAAACAGACACTTATCCGATAGACCTCAAGGTCGTCCCCTTCTTCACCGACCGCCTCTCCACGCACGCCTGGACGAACCGTCGTGGTTGCAACCACCGGGGGAATTTATGAGAGTTCAAAAAAACAGGTCAGGGCTAGGCGTGCAGTGGAAAATTCATTTTTCCACGATGGTCATACTTACCCTTATCACTAGTTGCGGAAAGCCTTCGAAAACCAAGTCCCCTACATCTAATAACGGTACAAACAACACCACCAGTTTGGCTGATGGCACATGGGTGAGTGGTTGTGCGGTTTACGCGGCAGGTCAGTGGACAAAGTCGGAGATTGTGATTGCTGGGGGGTCTTCCACTTCGACCATTTCAATCTATTCTGATGCTACCTGTGTGACAGGGATCTCAGAGTCAGTATTTTACTCCAGTTTCAATGTGGGAGGCGTCGTAGCTTCGCCTGCAGGGGCACTTGAGCTAAAAGAGACGGTTTCAAAAATCATGATGACTTTAAAAACTACGGACGGTGTTACCACAGCCAACGAGGGCTGGAAAATCGGTGGAGAAGTAGTTTTCCCGCCGGCTTGCAATGGTGGATTCACCATCAATGTTCCTCGAGAACTGAACCCAACGGTCTGTGCTGGGGATCTGCTGTATGGTGGTTTTTTCACGCCAAGTTACGGGATTGTTAAAATTGATGGCGATAAGATTTATTTCGGTGAAACAGATGAGACCAACGATGGTTCAACCGCCGCCAAAAGACCAACGAAGCTTAAAACCACTTATTACACCAAGAAAGGCACCGGGGGCGATAATGGTGGGGGAACGACTGGGAGCACAACAGTAAACCCTCCGTCCTTAACTGGAACTTGGGTAGGTGCATGTGAGCAGGACGAAGACGGATCGTCCATGCAGATGACTCTTACCTTTTCGGGAAGTTCGCTGACATCTACGTCCGGCTTCTATATTGATGCAGATTGTACACAAGAAGAATTTGTCTTTGTTGAAACAGGGTCCTTTACCCTTGGCAACGAGTTGTCGTCGCCGGCCGGCGCCTTTGCATATGACAGTAATATTGGCCAAATAACTGTCACTTATAAAACAGATGATGGAGTGACCGCAGTTAACGTAGATGGAGGCTTGTGTGGGCAGACCGTAACAAAAGATGTTGGCCTAGAGCTGGACGCCGCAGACTGTTCGGGTGATCCCGAGTTTAGCAGCCGTTTCTTTTCAACGGCCTACGATGTGGTGAAGGTTGACGGTGATAAGCTTTCTTTTGGCGAGTTGACGACGACTAACGATGGTTCGACTGCCGAAAAAAGACCTACGGCCCTCAGCACTTCCTACTCCGTGAAACAACCATAGACGAAGCTCTTCTAGCAGTTCGTCTAACCTGTCAGATTCACGGGAAAAACCTAGGCCATGGTGAGCTTATAGGGATCAAATCTGCAACTGGGCCTTAATGTCTAAAAAACCAGTTGACTTAAAGGCCTCTAAGCCGGTAATACCACAGCTCCGATTTTATAAAAGTCGAGAGATATTCTTAATTTGGTATCTTACTACTAATAGGTGAAAAGACGCATGCATACCGCTCAAAAATGCGAAGCAAAATGCCGCATCAAAAAAGGTGACGAAGTCCAGGTAATTGCTGGCTCTTTCAAAGGCAAGTCCGGCAAAGTTTTGCGTGTTATCCGCAAGTATGACCGCGCCATTGTTGAAGGCTTGAACGTCAAGAAGCGTCACACTAAGCCGTCTTTGGCGAATCAAGATGGTGGTATCGTGGAAAAACCAATGGGCCTACACTTGAGCAATCTTATGATCATCGATCCGAAGTCCAAAAAGCCTACTCGCGTGGGATTCAAGACTGACGGTGGAAAAAAAGTTCGATTCGCGAAAGACTCAGGAACCATCTTGGCCTAAGTTTCAGCGAATTCGGAGAAATCTCCTTTCGTGTGTTTGGGGGCGTTAGGGTCTAAAGACCTTGGCGCTTCAGTTTTTTAGGCTGAAACATTCCAAAATTAAAGATCCCCGAGCATGACATTCTCGGGGATCTTTCTTTACTTAACTATAAATGGATTTTCTTAGGTTGCACTCGATGGCGTCGCGTCTAGGAGCTCGTCCTCGAGGTGATCGTCAGTTTTGGCCACGTTTAGGATTTCCACGATACCCACGGCAGCCAGCATCTTAGTCACGAGGTAACCTAGGTCGAACTCAAACCACTTCATGGAGAATTTCGCCGAACGCGGGAACCGGTGGTGGTTATTTTGGTAGCCTTCTCCAAAACAGGTCCACGCTACGAGGGTGTTGTTTCGGGAGTCATCGCTACAGTTGAAATTACGGTAACCGACGGCGTGACCAAAAGAGTTCACAAGCCAGCCCTGCACTGGATGGCTCATCATGCCGAGGAAGTATGCTGTACCGAGCAGCCAAGCATTGAAAACCACCCCGCAGACAAGCCACACCAAGGCATGGACAACATAGGGAACTAGCCACATGCCGCGACGGTTCAAGTGACTTACTGGGAAATCCAAGTCTTTCACGACCGCCGTATATTCAGGTCTATTTTTAATAAGACCACGAAGAGTCAGGTTATAAGAATGAAGTTGACCAAGGGCCGTTCCAAATATTCCCCAACGCTTTGGGCTGTGTGGATCTTTCATCGTATCCGAGTAGGTGTGGTGCATGCGATGCATACAGGCCCAGGCCTTAAGGTCAATGCCGGTGACCCAGTTACTCGTTTTGATAATAAAGGGTCGAAAGCGGGGGTTAATACTAACGGCATCGTGGGTGAAAGCACGGTGATAAAATACTGAAATATAAGTCATGTTAAGGGTGTATGCCCCGATGAAGACGACTAGACAGAGGATATAATAGCTGTCCATGGGAACCCCTTTCGCAAGAGTTATGTTCGATTGCAAGACTTTAGCAATTTGCTGAGAAAGTGTCAGCCCTTGGCCACAAGGATCACCGTAAACATTACGTTATTTTTACAATCAGGATTTAGCCCTAGTGCAGTCGAGGGGGAGCGGGGCGGCCAAGCTGGCCATTAGGCTTAAATGGCTCGGGTAAATTCAAAGCCAAACGAGAGAGCTGTTCGCCGGTCAGCCTGCAGATGTTGCCACCTCACCATGGGCTCGAGCAAATACTCGCCGTCAAGGGCAGGAATTCCCAGTCCGGCTTGCAGGTAGTACCACATGAAACCGAGTTTTTGATTGAGCCGTCCGTCAACTGCCGTGACAGGATTTTCACGTTTTGCCGCAATTTGTCTCCAGATATAACCGGCACCGAATGCGAACGATGGTGTGACGACTCCGCTGAATAAAATCGCCTCGTCAACGGCGATCTTGTAGTCAGTTTCTTCGATTCTGACAGCTTGAGGCATCTGCGGTTGATCGGCACTGTAGCCAAGTCTTGCAGCGTGGCGAAGCCAGAGTTTAGGCGATGGCAGCTGCGAGTAATAAAATCCGACGACTTCTGGCTCAAATCGTTTAAAAGATCTGGCTCCGTAGTCCTCTCGCATAGACCAGACGGCGCTGAGACCTCCCGCAAAACGCCAGTTTTTGGATTGAACTGGTGACGTCAAAGAGACTTCTCCCAGTAACTCGCGGCCTGGCTCTTTTTTATTTTCCGCCGGATCAGCCGCAGTAGCGGCCTGTAATTTGAAGCATAGGAATATGTTGGCGATAACAAACAGGGCTAATAATTTTTGCATAGCTTTTAAACCTTCATTGAATGTCGATTTTTTTTGGCTTTAGTCACAAACACCTGTTCGGGCCACGGTAGGAAATCCTTCCGTACCAAAGTTTTCTTTGAATTTGATACAAAGTTCCGCTTTCCAGTCAGCTGGAGCCGATAAGATGAAAGCCCGCAGGAAACTTCCGACAACTTTCCCGTCGTATTCGTAGATCTCAGGGTAGACTAATTCATCACGATCCTGTGGGTCCGGCAAAATTGAGGAACTCATCCGCACGAGCTCCATCCTCGTTTTCTTGAGGGCCTCAATGACGCCATTAGCCATCTGTTTTTTTGAGACGGTGCTTTTGAGGGCAGTCCATGCACCGTGTAGTGAACGGGCAAAAATTGTACCCACACAGTAAAAATCTCCCGTGCAAGCTGTCGGTTCACTGGAGTTTAAACTCTCAAAAGTAAATGTTGATTTACTAAAATCGCGCTCGTCCGCGATATCTTTAATGTCAATTGACGAGCGCAGGATGTCGGTGCTGTCGGTGAATGCCCAGCTAACAAAATCTGCAAAACCCTCGTTAATCCCATTGATGGCCCATTCATTGGACCAGCGGTCTGCAGGGTCGATCTCTCCACTGTAAAAGCTGTAGTCAAAAACAAAGTGTCCGAATTCATGAGTGATGACTTGAAAATTCGCAGCCAGTGGCACTTTCTCGATGGGAGATCTTTGAAAGAGAAGGAACTTCTTGTCGGTTGGGCTGAATGCGGCGTTCAGTTTGACCCCGGCTGAAATTTCGTTTTCAGAAGAGTCCATTTTGATTTCTGGCTCAAACAGTACGGTGTGTTTTCCTCCCGGTAGTTTCCCTTGAAGTTGAGATGGAGGAAGGCCTAATTTGTCCTCGACCGTGGAGTAAATCTCGTCAAGCTGGAAGTAAGCAGAGAGCATGGCAAGGGTGCTGTAGTCCAGCGCAGATGCGACACCCGATTTCACCCGGTAACGCAGGTGAGGTTTTTCTCCGCCTTCAAAGCTGTCGGCAGATACGATTGAACCATTGATGTTGCTTATTTTCAGCGTGCCACCACGTTTGATGGTCGCGTATGTGCCGTCAAGATTATTGAAGTCAGTGAGCGTTCTAAACGTCTTTTCAGTCATGGCAAACTGGGCCTGACCGTTACCATCGGTGCCGGTGAATGCAACCACAATGGCCTTAAAAGGGCCGTTAAAAGAGTAGCTTTCATAACTACACCCAAAGGTTGTGGTCATCGT
>JBIJBX010000193.1:0-4996 GCA_044344995.1 Oligoflexales bacterium
GCGTCAGTGGCTTGGCGAAATCCCAGCACAAGAGCTTGATTCATTCGCAGGTATCGAGAATATTCGTAGTTGAGAACAGACGCGCCTCCGGTCAAAATTTTTTCGCCGTCGGTCTTTGTGAAATTCAGTATTCCTAGCCGAAACGTCCCATGGGAGTCATGGATCTCGTTTGACAATACCGCGCCGAACACGTGCTGCGACATACTGCCGATAGTAATTGAGAGCAATAGTGCTTTTAGATTTCGCATTCTTTGGTCCTTGCGCCATTTAAAATTTATCGTGCAAGTCACTTCTTCCCGCCAGATTGCTGATCGATTGTGCTCAGCATCTTAACAGTTTCTGGATTTTCCGGATCAATTTCGAGAGACCTCTGCCAAGCTAACTTGGCTTTAGTTAGATCGCCTTTGACGAAATTAGCGGCCCCCTCAATTTCCCAGGCTGCTGCGATATTGTCATTCATGATCTTAATCGCGGCGGCAGTTTTGAGGGCCTCGTCCACTTGTTTTGTCATGATCTCACGCTCGGCTTGGAGCACAAGTTTGACAATTTTATTCATGTCCGCGAAGGAGCCGGGATTAATTGGTTTTAGATTTGTATCAAATTCAATCCGTGAGCCGCTGGCATTTGGAACATATAAATTTTGTGTGATGAAGCCTGGCTTTTTAATTTGTATTACGATAGGCCCACTGTTTGCCGCCGATCCCAAATCACCCAACTTTCCTTCATACGGTGTTTTCCCTAGCGGTTTTGGGTCAGATCTTCCGGGTTGCATTAGAGATACTTCCGCCTCGCTTGGATTACTGCGAATAGCAACCGTACCACAAGCAAACAACATCTGAGTTGATATCCCGGCGATCAAAATTCGCCAAGAGTTAGTAGTTGTCGTGTGTCGCATGGGGAAACCTCGCAGACGAAGAAATTAGTTAGGATCTAGAATCATTATATCCTGAAAAGAATTGATGCCTGTAGTGATCGGGGCGTCGCAGAGACTCTATTGTGACCAGGCTACGCAGCAATCAGGTAACCCACTGTTTTGTGGTAACTTTTGTGTTTAATTTGACGCTATCTAAATTTCGCGATTTTAGCGGGCATTCAGCGATTCCTGCCGCACGTTTTCGGACTTTTTATTGTACAAAAAAACCAATAAATACAGTGTGTTGAAATATATTTCCAGGGTGGGACTAAAGTCCCTATAAACCCCTTCCGAGCCACTTAGATGGTGGGGTGTGGCATCCAGATGGGGTGGTGCGTCCAAGTCTCGGAGTTAATCAATGGTTGTGCGTTATCCAAAATTGAAATCAATCCTCCCATCGGTGCTGATATTGGCGTTGGTCATGCTGACAGGCGCATGTACCAAGGCATCTAAGTCAGTTAGTGCTGCAAAAGACGGTTCCAACTTTGGGAGCACGGTGCCTGAACTCGTAGGACCTTTCGCTCCAAACAAAAGTATTTCCGACGCTATAAGATTTATCATTACGACCAAAGAGGGCCGTGTTCTTCCGGGTATAAACGTCGAGTTTAAGGCCTTTGATATCACGGCAGCGTCACAAGCGGGATTAGAAAAAACTGTAATTGCTGACGCAATTCGATCCAAATGGAATGATCCTGCCTTTGTCATGGACTCAAATGGTGCAATCTTGGGAACGTCCTGTGATGCCGGGACCACGCGAGAGAGTTGTGTTGGTATACTGAGTGGTGCATCTAAGACAACAAACCAGCTGGGAGAAGCTTCAGTTGGGTTTACAACGCCAAACTATCCCAGCGGCGTCATTGCTATTGCCTTACGGGTCCAGGAAGACTCTACTGCTTCCCAGCTACTTCAATTCGTGACAATACGAATTACGTCAAACGAAGAATTTGCGACAAGTGGCATAGAAAAACTCGATTCATCTCTGATTGTGATTCCAAGCTTGTTTGGACCAAACGGCGAGCAGGTTTTGAAAGCTGGAGTTCCATTTAATCTTTCCTTGGTTATCCCTGGAATTCCGAATACTAAATCTGGCCAAGGCTTTGAATTTAATTTCCAGATTGAAGGTCTTGGCGATATATCCGAGGACAAAGGAATTGTGCTTCCCTCGGGCAAGCTAAAATGTGATTTTAGGAACTCTCAGTGCGTTGTCCCGGGCGGACCATTCAAGGTTCTAAAACCAGGCAACGTGAAAATTAGTGTCTCGCCACCTAATTCGCGATTTCCTGTAAAGCCTACCTCCCTAGAACTTCCGATCACGACTGGTGCCGCGACACGAATGGTCCTTTCTTTAACTCCGATTGAGACTGGCATCAACAATGCTTGTGTAGCGCAAGGTTCTGCGGATGAGCCTTGTCTGGAGCTCAGTGCAGATGAGGCTGAACGGACTCTCTATCCAATTATTGTTGATGACGCCGGAAACTTCGTATCCAAAACGTCAACGAGCTGGAGTGCAACCGGACCACTATCTGGAGCTAAACTCAAAAAAGGTCCCACTGTTGTGGACGATCAGATTTTAGTTCCTGATGTCGCAGGGCGCGGTGTTCTGACTGTGATGTCGACCACTTTCCCGGGGATCTCGACGGCCGTGACCTATGCAGTTCGCTCCGGATCACCAAGTGCGGTCGTCTTGCGTAATGAAAACGACGGATTTGAACGAGCAGGTCGCGAATTTAAAGTTAAAGTTGAACTCTATGATAAGAAAAATAACCTATGCATCGATTATTTTAGACCTGTCAAGCTTTCTTTGGCTCTAGAAAACGGCGCAGGCATCAACATAAATCTTCCACAAAGTATAACGTCAGACGTTACGCCTTCGACTACAATTGATCAAACTACTGAACCAGTCTTGATCTCGGCTGGGCTTGGCATAACGACGAAAAGCTTCATGATTGCAAAAGTGGATCCCAATGCGCTAGACAGTGAACTGCCGGCTATCAATCTTGTCAGTGGGGAGATCGACGAGGTGGGAAAACCACCACTCGTACAACGAGAAAAAACAAATTTTTTGGTACGACAAGGCGATGTGACTCAAACCGTGTTGCGCATGGCGGATCTCGGGCGCGGTAATGTTTGGCTCGATGCGTCAAATCCCTGTCCCTTGGACGATAGTGTCTACTGTCTTCGAACAGACAAGAACTATTATTTTTACAACGCAGGCTATGACCGCGCTGGTAACTTTGTTCAAGATGTACCGAGTGATTTTTGGGGTGTTAATTACAATATTGCTGATGCTTACGTAAATTTCGCCCAAACTGGGTCGACACCTATTCAAACCCTCGGAGCCTTAGATCCAGGAGATTTTGCAGAGCAGGCTAATTGTTTGAACCCAAATATCACGCCAGATCCACTTTTACCTGCTAATTCGCCAACTAATCAGCCAGCTGACGGGGCTGTTTTCTGTTCGATTCACCGGGGTCTAGGTGTTAAGTCCGGTTCGTCCACATCTTATAAAGCCGCTGGCCTTGCAGGTACGGGGCGCGTTTTGGCAATACCTAAGAACAGAACGATTCGCGCAGCGTTGTCCCCTCGCCTTAAAATCTCTGGTGGTACAACCTCTAAGTTCGTAATTGAACTAAGAAGTGTGCTCAACAATGTCAAGTTAACGCCTCCGGTCATAGCAGGTGAGCAGTTCAGGATTTATATCTACGCGAGAGATGATCAAAACTTCACTACCGTTGACTTTGCTGGTGTGAAGCACTTTTATCTGACGCGCGGTGGTGAGCCAAGTTGGTTGGGGTTTAAATCAAAGCTGCCTAATGGTCTTGTGAGTTGTGACTTTGGTGGCCTGAATTCTCAAAACTATAACGAACCTGGCGTTTGTGAGCTACCTGGCATTTACTATGTCTCTGGCTCTAGACTCGATGATACCTCAAGTATCGTTATCGAGCAGACCGCAGCATCTGGTGATGGGGGCTCAAGCGGAGTGTCGGACGTTATCATACCTGGATCTTATTCCATCACCATTCCAGCGATCCCAGGTCCTGAAAAGAGACTCGTATTTTCTACGTTCCGTAGCGGCGTTTCGGTTCCAAACAATGAACTTACTAAAAATGGTCCGCCGGATAACCAAAGTTACAAAGTTGAACCGCTCATTCCCTCGTCGGTTCTTGCAAAATCGTACCGCGAGATCGATGCCGATCAGGAGAAAGGTCTAGGTCTCGTCATAACTGACGAGATGGGTAACTATATTCGGGATGTCGATCCCGTTGCTGACGGTATTGATGTCGAGGGTTTTATTTCGCCTACGGATACCCTCACAGGCGTATTTGATGAGACCACTGGCGTCTGGGCAGACCCTGCAAATAAATATACGCCGTCAGACGTGTTCAAAAAGACCAACGAATCACCCGATAAATTCCTTTATCCATCCAAACCTGAACACCACGAGTTCATCTCAAACCCGTTTTTTAAAACAGGCGCAGGCAAGGATCTGTACTCAACAATTTTCATCCCTCAAAACAGATTTGGTAACGGTTATGCTGTCGCCAAGTCTCTTACAAATCCAAACCTTGTTGGGTGGCCTTCGCCTTGGATGAAGGTGACCCCTGGTAAACCAGATCACATCGAAATGTTCCCGATTGCTGATGCGAACGCTACGACGCCAGCAGGAGATTTGTCCACTGGTCAGTGTTACCGGGTCAAAATGTTCATAAAAGATGTCAGGGGCAATGTCGTGACCGATTATTCTGGTAGTCCCTACGGCGTCTTTAAGCTGTTTAATGCATCTCTTAAAGAAACGCTCTCATACAATACACTTGCTGGATTTCCCGCGACTGGTATTGCAAATAAGCTGTATCTGGATAAAAGCACCAGTAACTATTACTATTGGGATAGTGGACAATACTTTGCAACGATTAATCCGAATAGTGAGACTGAAAGTTTCTACGGATTTGATGAATTTCCGGAGACCGGCGTGCCGGACAAATACTTTCATGATCGCCTATACGACAAGTTCTATTTCTGGAATTCCGATTCGGCAGCCTATGTAGAGACAGCTCCGCCGGAAGTCGATGTTAATGATAAGTT
>JBIJBX010000182.1:0-5320 GCA_044344995.1 Oligoflexales bacterium
CAAATTTTTGTCTCGCTACTTTGCCACCCGTCCTGCCACACGCTCAGTCGCCCAACTCGATAAGGCTGGGCTCGATAAAAACGGCCTTGACAAGGATGGGCTCGACAAGCAAGGACTCGACAAAGATGGACTTGATAAGGACGGACTCGATAAGGACGGACTCGATAAGGACGGACTCGATAAGGACGGACTTGATAAGGACGGACTTGATAAGGACGGACTCGATAAGGACGGACTCGATAAGGATGGACTTGCAGGTACCGATCCCATCAATGATCAAGACATACGAGCTGCAGGTATATCTAAAGAGCAGATGCTCAGAACCATCATGGACCCATCTCGCAATATGTTTTTCAACGTCTTATTCCTCGAATCATGCAACTCTGATCTGGGCGCTCTCATGCAAGATTTAGCTGATACTCCAACACCAAATATTGGCTATTTGTTTACGTCGGACCACAAAGGCCTGAGTTACAATACGGTTGATTACCAAAACGCGAAAAAATCAGCATCTGGTTCTCTACGAGCATGGCTCGCGACTGAATTAAATAGGGCGGCCGCACTCGCAAAATGAGGCACAATGAAACGCAGGGACGCGATAAAACAAGGGCTTGATCAAGTCACGGCAAGGATTGCTCGAACTGACTTCATACCTGGCTATCGTTTGATAGAGCAGGCCATGGCCGACTCCGAGCGCCCAATTGCTGGCACAAATAAATTTAGCAATGCGTTTGGGCTTTTCATCGCCGCGACATGTTTAATTCTAGCGACGGTTTTCTTCGTGACACGTTTGCTCGAATTTGGTGATTGGCCACCCACCATCTACTCTACGCCAGAGGTTTTTAATTTAACCAAAGAAAAGGTGAAATGGGACGTTCACTATGGCGCTTCCATTGGCTGTGAATCCGACGAATGCTACCGGCAAGAATCTACCCCTTCTAGCTTCTTTCGACGTCATGAAGTTCTCCCCATGCGTGAATTCCCACTCAAGAACTGGTCCAAAAACCAACCGATCTTTTACAGGGCTACCATCAAACTCCCTGAACATTTGATTAAAAGTGCAACTACCGAACCATTGAGCCTCCACACGATTCTCATGTTCGCAAAAAGCTGGGACCTATTCTTAAACAATAATCTGGTTTTCCAGGGAACCCAGGAAACCATGCTCGCACCGATACCGTTAAGTTTCCTGAAACCTGACGGCACGATTACCTTGGCCATTCGTGCGTTCCCGGGTGATCTGCCCTATCAAGGCATTTCAAATCGCGGAGATCTCGTCATTGGCCCCAGGTCAAAGCTCGCGGGCCTAGCACATTTCGCTCGTGACAACCAAACCAGCCTCCAACTTCTCTATTTGTTGCCGAAGTTATCTTTTTGCGTAGTGTTTGCCATGCTCTTCATGTTTGTTCGTCGAAACCAGGAAATCATGTGGTTTCTCTTGTTTGGTCTAACTTCAAGCATCGAATTATTTATGCGCTCCGAATACTCTTCTGGTCTTGGGCTAGACGGTCAATTCAAAGAATTGCTAGCCTTGATGGCGCGAAACTACTCACTTATTCTTTTGGCAAGATTTATTTATGCATTTTTCAGATTGGAACTGAAACGCGCCAATCTGCTTATGACCGTCGCACTTGCGGCGATGACGTTATTCAACCTGCTCAGCCTGACTGTCATGAACTATAAAACCGCGACAACAAGCCTCGACGTTGTTGCCATCATTATCAAACCTTGTGTTTATATCTTCTCTGTAATAGTCGCCGTATCCATGGCAGGACTGCTTTCAAAATCAGAGAAATCTATTATGCGATCCCGAGTGGCCCTAGCGTTCAGCGGGATTTTAATATTTGGTTGCTGCCTTGCTTTCATCGACTTGGCCCAATTGGTAGTCGACACCCTAAATCTTTCAATCAGTATCAAAATAGTAAATTTAACTTGGGTTTTTGATCTTATACTGTTTATCTTCATGGCCTCGGTGACAGGCATCGAAATGGCAGTCCAACACGCACAGCAAAAATCCCTGAAAAACCAACTACAAAATCTCGACGATCGACTGGAGCTCGCCCAGTCGGTTCAAAGCACTCTTTTGCCAACCCAAATGGCTGGGACCAGAGGGAATGCTTCCTGGGATTGTAAGTACATCTCCGCCGAGCGCCTGGCAGGGGACTGGCTATTTCTAAGTGATGGCCGACATCACAAAACTAGATTTTTCTTGGGTGATGTGACCGGGAAAGGCCCAGCGGCGGCACTTGCCGTCGCCGCAATTGTCAGTCTTCTAAGAAAAAAAGACTTTGAACCAACACCACTTGACTCGACAATCAAGGAGCTAAACATCCATATTTTTAATCTTTTCAGAGGAAATATCGGTTCCGCCGTCTGCGCCGCGCAGATGGACGACAACGGGATCATGTCCATCGCTGTGCACGGTATGGCTGGATGGGTTCATGTCAGTAAAGCTGGCGCAAAACTAATACCCGCCCGTGGCCACTCTCTGGGCACTTTGGACCATATCGATGTTCAATTAACCACATTCCAGCTTGATGTTGGTGATTTTATTTTTGCCTTTAGCGATGGTTGCATCGAAGGCACGCGCCCGATTGCAAGGCTAATCAGACACCTAACGACAAATCAAAACCCGCACATCACCGCGGACGAATTGTTCAAAACCATAAACGAAATCGGCAAGGACTCAGTCCATGCCGATGATAAAGCCATGATCTATGTGCGACGAATCGCCTAGAACAAAACGATCACCCGTTAATTAGACCTCAAAATCACGATCCATAACTGTCTTACGCTTGTCCGCCTTGGCTCGTTCAATCGCTCTAGAAACTTCACGCTCAACGATTTTAGTCAAAGCTTCCATGACATTTGACGATGTGTTCATTTCGGACTGTTTTTTGATGAGTGCCTTAACTTTGCTCGCTACAACTAGAACTTCGCTCATGTCTACCCCTATCTCTGTCGACGTATTTACAAACATAAAGCCAACTGCAAACTAAGACGCTTAGCTTACAAACTTGTCGGCAAATTTGCCACCCGATATATTTGCTCTACGGTGCAGCTCATGCAACTCATTTTTCTTAACTAATTCCAGGCACTCTTTGATACAATGCCACGGCACCCAGTAAGAATTGATTTTTATTAGATAAATTGAACGCAAAATAACGACAACCCGACTGTTTGTAGAGGTCAGAAATGAAGATAAAAGCTGCCGTAGCATGGGGACCAGGACAGCCTCTTAGCATTGAGGAGATCGACCTAGAAGGACCAAAAGCTGGCGAAGTTTTGGTCAAAATGGTGGCAACGGGAGTCTGCCACACTGATGCATACACCTTATCTGGGAGTGATCCTGAAGGCCTATTTCCATCAGTCTTGGGCCACGAGGGAGCTGGCGTTGTCGCGGCCGTGGGCGAAGGTGTCACCAGTCTAGCCGAGGGCGATCACGTGATTCCGCTTTATACGCCAGAGTGCCGTACGTGTAAGTTTTGCCTCTCAGGCAAAACCAATCTCTGCGTAAAAATTCGAGCAACTCAGGGCAAGGGCCTTATGCCTGACGGAACAACGCGATTTTCAAAAAACGGTAAACCCATTTTTCATTATATGGGCTGCTCAACATTTGCCGAATACTCAGTCATTCCGGAGATCGCTTTGGCAAAAGTGAACGCCAAGGCACCTCTAGAGAAGATTTGTCTCCTTGGATGCGGCGTAACAACGGGAATTGGCGCCGTACTTAACACTGCGAAAGTTGAAGAGGGTTCCACAGTTGCTGTATTTGGTCTGGGCGGAATTGGATTATCAGTTATCCAAGGCGCCAAAATGGCAGGCGCAAGCAGAATCATTGGCATCGATATCAACGACGCGAAATGGGATATGGCAAAAAAATTTGGGGCCACTGATTTTTTAAACCCCAGGAAATTTGACAAGCCGATCCAGCAAGTTGTTATTGAAATGACGGAATGGGGAGTCGATTATTCGTTTGAGTGCGTTGGTGATGTCAAACTTATGCGCGCAGCCCTTGAATGCGCCCATCGCGGGTGGGGTCAATCGATTGTTATAGGTGTTGCGGGCGCTGGCCAAGAGATCGCCACCCGACCTTTTCAATTGGTCACAGGGCGCAAGTGGACGGGCTCAGCGTTCGGCGGCGTCAAAGGTCGAACCGAACTTCCCGGTTATGTGAACGACTACATGGCGGGAAAAATAAAAATTGACGAGATGATTACCTACACTCTTCCGTTGACTGAAATTAACAAAGCCTTTGAACATATGCATCACGGTCGGAGCATTAGGTCAGTCATTTTATTTTAGTTGCAACAATGGCGAGTTCTTAAGATTTTACAGAGCATGGGATTTTCCTTGGCATCAAGGAGCCAACCGTTGCTTCCAGCGTCTTTCCGCGTCTTTCCACATCTCCTCAAATGATGACCAACCGGATGTCTCCGCAATAAAATCAGACGATAAGGGACCGGTCGCTGGCACACGATTTGAAATAAAGTCCAACGCCCCCTCCCCTTTCAACCGAATCAAACCTTGTATCAAATAGAGACTATGTAAATAGGCACTTCCAGCATGTACATCGTCAAGAGTCACAAAGGGATTAGTCAGCCTCGTCACTGAACTGAATTCACTGAGCTTGGCAGGAAATCTAAATGCTTCGCAGGCGCGAGCTCGACATGACAGATATTGTGCAAGACCCTCATCAAACCAAGTTGGCCAAGCACGACCGCCGGCACGATTGGAAAGAATCGCGTGCGACAGTTCGTGACGCAGCACAACTGCTAAACGCCCCTCGACATCCTGGAGCATCTCCGTCGATACGGGCACCCGCATTCGACCATCAAACACACCCTCAGCCCAACCAGGTCCGCCAGGAACCACATCAAAGAAATCCTCTTTCCGGTACAAGATAACCTCAATGGGATTAGCAGGAGGAGTCACCCCCAAGAGGCTGGAATACTCACCTACACCAGCTTCCAGAATGTCTAGTACGCGCTTCAAAATGGCATCGTGCGCCTCTTCATGATAGCTAACGTAAAAATTTTCGCTGCGTTCAGTTTTTTGCCCTGAGCCACTTTTGGCTTTTGCGCGCATCGCGGTCAGCCGCTCCTTTGCCATCACCAACAAGCCAGCATCAACATCACTCAAGATCGCTGCTCCCTCTAGGATCATTACGGCTTCGTCATAGCGGCCAAGGGACTCCAATGTATCCGCATACATGAGTCGGCCCTCAATATCTGAGGGCTTGGCCAGAACGTAAAGTGCTAAATAACTCGCCGACTCGGGCCAATTTTTGATTACACGCAGACAGTACCCAAGCCCCTTT
>JBIJBX010000183.1:0-5317 GCA_044344995.1 Oligoflexales bacterium
CGAATTTGGTCGACTTGATTTCACCAAGTGCTCAATCGCCATGGTTGATCAGCTCAACATGGTTCCTGAATCACTCGGTAAAGGCAGCGTCTCAACTTTTTATGCGCCTTATGTATGCCAGGAGCATGGCGACGTAGAGCAATTGATCGATGTCTTGAAAGATGGATCAAGCCTCCTGTCCCATGAGGCTCCGACAAGAAACTGCGGGAAATGCCAGCAGCCCCTTATCTTTGACGCGATGGCAGACAGTTACTTTCTGTTTCTAAGCCCCCCGAAGCCGAAGGTCAGCAAAGCTTCCTAGGCAGAATCAAGCAAAAAAAAACTGAGGGCGCCCTTAAGGGCGCCCTCTTAATTTAACCAAACCTTAGAAGGATTTAAAATTAACGACGTAAGTTAACAACTTCCTCGATCATGGAATCTGCTGTGGTAATCGATCGGCTGTTAGCCTGGAATCCACGCTGAGTCATGATCATGTTAACGAACTCCTGCGCCAAGTCGACGTTTGATTCCTCGAGAGTCGAAGAAACAATGGATCCGCGCAAACCGCTAAGCGCCATACCCAATTTTGCAGGACCAGAATCGCGGGTTTCATAAAACTTGTTGCCACCCGCTTTGCTGAGGCCGTCGATATTCTCAAAGCTAGCCATCGCGAGAGCGCCGAGTGTTCTCTGCACGCCGTTCGTAAACAAGCCGCGGATCGTACCATCAAGCTCAATCTTGAGGTTTTTGATGTTACCAGTCTCGTAGCCGTTTTGACTGTGATAGTTTGTTACACTTTTCGCGGAGATACAGCGTGTTGCATTGGTTCCATTGCCTTTTTCTTCACCGACATTCTTGCCGAAATCAAGTTCGATCACTTGATCCGCCTCGGCGCCGTCACCGAAGTTAACTGTCACGCCGTCATTGGTTTCTTCAATCAGGTTACCTTTTGTATCAAATTTGATACTTCCGGTTGGACCAACGACCAATTCCTGATCAATGGATGCCCCTTCAATATCTTTGGAAGGGAAGCATGCTCTCCATTTCCACTCCATCCCTTCACTGGTTTCGACCCGGTTGTAGAACACGCTCATGGCGTGTCCACGGCCGTGGGAGTCGAAAACTGTGATTGTATGGTTAAATTGAGATGTCGCTTCGGGATTATTCACATCGAATTCCACCTCAGATGGCTTAATCCTGGCGTCGAGGTTTAAGTCTAAAGTCACTTTATCTGTCTTGCGAGGCGGAATCGCATTGGTGTCGATTCTAATCTCCTCCAAACGTGAGCCCAGACTGCCATCACTTTTAGCCATGTAGCCCATGACGCGGCCACCAGCTGGTTCAGCCAAGTAGCCGTCTTTGTCAAAAACAAAGGAACCAACCCGCGTATAGAAGTTAGCAGCAGAATCGGAACTATCTGAACTTGGGTTCTTAACAACGAAGAATCCCTCACCTTGGATAGCTAAGTCTGTAAGGTTATCCGTTACTGACAAACCACCTTGGGTGTGGATTGTACGGATCGACCTCAGCAAGGCACCACGACCAAGCTGGCCAGTACCACTACCAGTAGACCTGTCAGCTGAGAGCATGTCCTCGAACTCAACGCGGTCTTTCTTAAAGCCTTTAGCGTTGGCGTTGGCGATGTTGTTGGCAACAACCGTCATACCGTCAGCCATAACTGACATCCCGGTTACGCCCGTATACAGCGCTTGTGAAATAGGCATGATTTCCTCCTACGGTTCAACGAATCGATTAAAAAACCCGGACTCGTATTTTTGATACTAACAAGCCTTGTTTACGCCGTGGGAAAGGTTGCAACTTTTCAAGATTGTCTGATTTTTAGGGTAAAAAATACCAGGCCGACCACGAATGGTCGGCCTTTTTTTCCTAGTTGGTGGGAAACTAACGCCAAATCTTGGGTTTTCAACAAATCAATGGCGAATTACGCCACGACTTTAAGGTTGCCCCTGGACTGGTCTTTGTCATTTGATCGGCCTTTTTCAGGCGCCTCTTCACCAGATGCTGCCATCTGTTCTTGATATTTCTTGAATTCCTCTGGCTGCAATGAAGGCGAAGGCACACCATCAGCACGTGGATTTTCAATCACATCTTTCCACGCTGTATAAAGTGTGTTCAGCAACTTCTCCACCTCATCCAGAGATTCAACTTTGTTATGCACATTAGCTTCAATTAATTTGTCGATCATAAAGATGTAGAGATTTTCCAGATCTTGCGCGAGCTGGCCGCCAATTTTAAAATCAAGCGTCGCCATGAGCTCGCTAAGAATCGCGGTGGCTTTACTAATTGCTTTGCCTTTATCCGCGATTTTTTTATCGTTCATCGCGACACGAGCTTGCTTTGTAAAGCGGATAGCGCCTTCGTAGAGCATCAGAAGAATTTTTTCACGACTAGCGGTTACAACTTGCGTTCTTTGGTACTGCTTATAGGGATTCGTCATGACCGCTACCTCTTCTTCTTTCCGTCTCTATCCTAAGACGTTTGTCCACCTCCGCCCGTCGGAGTTGGAGTGCCCATTCGCGCCGCAAGAATCCCACCTTGGGATTGCAAATTTGCAATCTGGCTATCCAGCGAAGCGAATCGACGTCTAATCGATTCTCCCTTACTCTCGGCCAGCTGCTCCCGCTTAGATATCTCCTCGTCTTGTGACTTGATGATGTTCTCAAGGGCCCTAATTCGGCTCTTTACCGCACCACTTGAGGGATCTCGAAGTTGCTTTAGCTTATCTGCCATAGCCTCTGCGACGCCCTGCGAGTCACGTCCACGAATAAATAATCGAGCGACGCTATCATAATCTTCGGTCAATGCCGCTTTTACTTTAGCGTCATCCATCGTGAGGTTTCCGGATTTGGGGTCGGTGGTGATCCCTATATCGGCCAAGGACTGGTATTTTTCACCATTAATTCGGTTGTTACCAATGACGCCCTGAATCCCCCTCAGCACAGTCGATAAGGACTGTTCACCGGCTAGGACACCCCGCTCGCCGGTGTCTGGGTTTTCTTGATATTGCCCGTGACCAAAAGCACTGAGTTGGTTGAATTTTTCAACGAAGGCTTTTATTCCTTCGAGAGTTTTATCAACATCATGCGTAATATTGACTTGAACTCGTGTTCCAGCTTCCGCTCGTTTCACATTAAATGTTACGCCATCAACTAACTCGTCAAGTGTGTTGTCTTCATCAGTTACTGGCACGTCCTCAAAGAGAACATCGAGATTCTGCCCCGCTACCTGATTTTGAAACTCGAGAAATGTGGTGTCCTCATCCAACTTGACGCGCGCTTCCTGACCGGACTTCTCACTGACAACCAGTAGTCTGAAACTGTCAGGATTATATTTTGTATTGATGACCATGGCGCGAACACCAGCTTCAGCATCGTTGATTTGCCGCGCCACATCCTCGAGAGTTGAACCTGGTTGAATCTCAATGGCCGCCGGCCCTTTGTCCTCTCTCTCGATCTCCATGTAACCAAAACCAACCGCCGTTTTATCTTTATCGGGGAAACCGTAAGCTAATTGCTTATCCGACCTGGCGACGCCGCGTACTTCGAATTCGTAGTTGCCAACCAATGCATCTGCCTTACAGATTCCTTCAAGGATATCTGGATGAGATGATTCAACTTTCATTTTGACAAAATCAACTCTGGATTTTAATCCGTTCAAAGTACTGTCAAGCTCACTGATAAAGCTATTGAGCTTATCCATCTCTTTCTTTTCAACGGTGAACTTCTCTTTACGTTTTTTAGCGGATTCAACTGGTATCTTTTCCGCCTCAATTAGCTGTTCGACGAGTTTCGGATCGAAACCCCCGCCAACGCCTGTCATTCGGATTGCCACTGAATTACCCTCCAAACCTGAAACTAAAGAGCCTTCGTGGTATAATCAAAGCCTAGGAACGAACCAACTGAGGCAACACATGCAAGTAAATCAACCTCAAAATTTCGTCATCCAGAACCCGTGCACACCCTCGGAATTTCTTCAGAGGGACTCGCTACTATCCACTTCCCTTCGCGACCATCAGCTTGAGTGGGCTTATCAAAGCGAGTACCCATTGGTCTTGAACGAGACGAACCTGAAAACTAGCTGGTGTCTTTTTGCAGATCAAAAACTAGCGGCTCACGCCAGCCTCTGGCCCAGAACCCTTACACACCTCTCAGGATCTAACTCCGTCAAAATTGGTCTCGTTGGCAATGTTGCCACTCACCCGGACCACCGTGGATGCGGACTCATGTCAGCGCTCTTTAACCATCTTATAAAAAAGGCTCAAGAGCACGATCTTGGGGCCCTCATCCTTTGGAGCGACCTTTTGGAATTCTACCAAAAACTCGGGTTTTCGTCGATTGGCCGAGAGCTAAGGTTTAATTTGGGTCCAAAGGATAAGACCGATTTGACATCCATACAAAAAATTGATCCATCCCAGCTGACTGCTAATGATCTTGAGCGCATGCTCCAACTAAAGCCCAAGCTTGACTGGACTATCCATCGCTCCCCAGAGGAGTTTAGCTCCCTCTTGAGCATTCCAAACACAGCCACTTTTACCCGCCGGCAGGGTTCAAAGATTACAAGTTGGCTGAGCATCGGCAAGGGATCAGATCTACAGGGAGTGATTCATGAATGGGGAGCGGAGTCACCCACTGAGCTGCTAAACGACATTCAAACGGTCATTGCGACTTGGAACCTGCCACAACTTATCCTATTGACACCATTGGGGCTTAAAAACCATTGGATCAGTACCCTGAAGGTCTTTAGTCAGGGCTTTGAAGAACACTCCATGGCGCTTGCCCTACCCGTTGGACCAAACGGGAAAAACGCTTTATCAGCTGTTGCCCGCGGATTTTTCTGGGGCTTTGATTCAATCTGATTGATAACAGTAGGGATAAATTTTTTTTTAATCTTTCAGCAGTGCAAGCGCCATCTGCGGAATGCTGTTGGCTTGCGTCAATACTGAGATACCAGACTGCATGAGAATATTATACTTTGACAACTCTGCGGACTCATCTGCGACGTCGACATCCTTAATACGACTACGAGCCGAGGATAAATTCTCCACGCTAATAGAAATATTACGGATGGTCGACTCGAGACGATTCTCTATTGCACCGAGCTCACCACGGACAGAAGACACTGACTCCAAGGCTCCATCTATCATAGCCAAACAGCGCTGAGCGCCATTCTTGTCCGCAACGTGTGATTCCATCAAACCTAGTTGATCCGTGTTGACATCCATTTTAAAGGCATCAAAGCTCAAACGGTCAACCCCGAGTAGGTTATCGCCACCCGTATTAATTTGGAAATCCAATGAACCACCAGTTCCATCTAGCAA
>JBIJBX010000001.1:0-52882 GCA_044344995.1 Oligoflexales bacterium
CAATCTTACGTGTTTAATTCCCCAGCAGCGGCGGAAATGCTTAATAAGCTCCTAGATTTATATCGCTTTATCTTGCCCCAATATTTAGCCGAAGGGCGACACTTTCTACGGGTTGGCCTGGGCTGCACGGGCGGACAGCATCGCAGCGTTTCTATGGTTGAAAGGCTGGCGGCCCGTTTAGCTAAAGACACAGTTCCAGAGATCGTTATCTCAGTCGTCCACCGGGATCTTAATCGCTAGAATTCCGCAGCCAAAAATCCAAAAAAGAGCTATGATTTGCCTCGAATTTAACTTAACCCTGGCGAGGGATGTTTGAGGCCATGAGTACTCTAAAGAGTTTTAATTCACACAGAAAATTTTCAGATCGTCACCTGGGACCAACCGCGGGTGAGCGGGAGCAAATGTTGGCGGCTTTGGGCGTTAAGTCCCTTGAGGCGCTGGTTGACGATGCAGTACCAAAGGGTATTCGCATTAATGCGCCCCTAAATTTACCGGCAGCCGTCACCGAAGATGAAGCTCTGCGGCAGTTAAAGAGTATCGCTAGAAAAAATAAGATATGGCGAAGCTACATAGGAACTGGCTATCACGGGACAATTGTACCGCCGGTTATCCAGAGGAATATTCTTGAAAATCCAGGTTGGTATACTCAGTACACTCCTTATCAGGCTGAGATTAGCCAAGGTCGACTCGAGGCTCTGATCAACTTTCAAACCATGATTGTTGAGTTAACCGGACTGCCGGTGTCTAATGCAAGCTTGCTTGATGAAGCGACGGCTGCGGCTGAGGCCATGATGATGAGTTTTGCCGGTCGCGCTGATGACGCCTCTAAAAAATACTTCGTTTCCAAAGACTGTCATCCACAAACCGTTGAGCTGATTCGCACGCGCGCGGAACCTGTTGGCGCTGAAATTGTTGTGGGTGATGACGCCGCGTTTGCTCGCGAATCTCAGCTGTTTGGCGCGATTTTTCAGTATCCGCGATCAAACGGCAGTTTGGCTGATTACAAAAATTTAATTGATAGCGCAAAACAGAGAAAAATTATCACCACCCTGGCCTGTGATCTTCTGGGGCTTGTTTTGCTCGAGTCTCCCGGCTCACTGGGCGCAGATATCGCCATCGGCAGCGCCCAGCGTTTTGGGGTTCCTATGGGTTTTGGCGGCCCTCACGCGGCATTTATCGCAACGGGTGACGAGCACAAGCGCCGCATGCCCGGCAGGATTGTTGGTGTGTCCAAGGATAAAGAGGGTCGAAATGCTTTCCGGCTGGCGTTGCAAACACGCGAGCAACATATCCGCCGTGAGAAAGCCACGAGTAATATCTGTACGGCTCAGGCTCTGCTGGCCATCATGTCAAGCATGTATGCGTGCTATCACGGACCTGCTGGGCTGCGTGAAATCGCTGAGCGCGTGCATGCCGCCGCGAAGATCTTTGCAAATGGAGTAAAAAAAGTCGGCCTTTCCATTATCGACGAGCACTTTTTTGATACGGTATCGATCGTGGTGAACGCGCAGCAACGCAGCCAGTTTTTGGAGGCCGCCGCCGCACGTGAGATTAATCTGCGTATTGATCGCGATGATTGTTTGAGTATTTCTTTCGATGAGACAGTCGTCGAGAGAGATCTCCAAGACCTATTGGCCGTCTTCGGCTGCAGGCTTACCCCAAAAGAGCTCGCAGATCATGCAAGTCCCGCGATTCCGGAGCGGTTACTACGGAAGACTCCGACGTTAACGAGCCCTATCTTTAGCCGATTTAAAAGCGAAACTGACTTGATGCGATATATAAAGCATTTGGAGTCAAAAGATCTCTCGCTGACCACAAGCATGATTCCCCTCGGGTCTTGCACTATGAAGCTCAATGCAGCGGCGGAACTTTTCCCGGTTAGTTGGCCCGAGTTTGGCGCCCTGCATCCGTTTGTTCCCAAGGATCAGTCGACAGGCTATCAGGAAATGTTTGAGCAACTTGAGCGATGGCTTTGTGAAATAACAGGATTTGCCGCTATCAGTTTGCAGCCTAACAGCGGTAGCCAAGGCGAATATGCCGGACTGTTGGTGATTCGATCCTATCTTAAATCGATCGGGCAAGGGCATCGGCGCACGTGCCTTATTCCTCAGTCCGCCCACGGAACCAACCCAGCCAGTGCAGCAATGGCAGGAATGAAGATTGTGATCGTTGGTTGCGACGATGATGGCAATATTGATATTTCTGAATTGCAAAAGAAGGCCGCCGAGCACGCCAGCGATCTCGCATGCCTGATGGTCACCTACCCGTCTACACATGGGGTTTTTGAAGAAGGCATCCGCGAGGTTTGTGAGATCATTCATCGACACGGCGGACAGGTGTATATGGACGGCGCAAATATGAATGCGCAAGTCGGCTTATGTCGCCCGGGGGATTTCGGCCCCGATGTCTGTCACTTGAATTTGCACAAAACATTTTGCATACCCCACGGCGGCGGCGGCCCCGGAATGGGGCCCATTGGTGTTGCGAAGCACCTCGCCGGCTTTCTGCCCGGACACCCTCTGGCCAAAATAGTTGGCGGTCGCACATCGTTTGCCGTGTCAGCCGCGCAATGGGGAAGCGCCAGCATATTGCCAATTTCTTGGATGTATATTCGCATGATGGGTGAGTCTGGTTTAACGTTGGCAACCCAAACGGCAATTATGAATGCCAATTATATTGCCCATCGCCTGAACCCGCATTTTCCAATCCTGTATAAAGGTCAGTCTGGGATGGTGGCCCACGAATGCATCGTCGACATCCGGGGTTTTAAAGCGCAAAGCGGGATTGAAGTGGAAGATATAGCTAAACGGCTGATGGACTATGGATTCCACGCGCCTACGGTTTCATTCCCCGTCGCTAACACGATGATGATCGAGCCTACAGAGAGTGAAAGCCGAGCGGAGCTCGACCGCTTCTGTGAAGCGATGATTGGTATAAAGGCCGAGATTGATAAAGTAACGAATGGCACCTGGGATAGAGTTAAAAATCCACTAAAACAGGCACCCCACACGGTCGGCATGGTCACAGGCGATAGCTGGGATCTTCCCTACTCACGTGCAACCGCCGCATTTCCAGCGGCCTGGACAAAGGCACGCAAATTCTGGCCCTCAGTTGCTCGAATCGACAATGCTTTGGGAGATAGAAATCTCGTTTGCACTTGCCCGGATATCAGTGAGTACCAGTAAGCGCGAGAGCCCGAGAATAGGCCTCACTCTTTGATGAATGCCTCATATCCGGCGGCGTCGAGAAGGCCGCCCACATCTCCTGGGTTGTCCATTTCGATTTTAATTAGCCAGCCGTTTGTGTAGGTGTCACCCTGTAAGCTCTCAGGGGCGCCTTTAAGCGCTGTATTGACGGCTGAAACTTTACCCGCAACAGGCATATAGAGATCACTGACAGTTTTTGTCGATTCAATGGTGCCAAATGAATCGCCCGCCTTAAAGTGCTTCCCCGCCTCAGGCAGATCAACAAACACGATGTCACCCAGCTGTTCAACCGCATAAGCCGTTACACCGATCGTGCCCGTTTTGCCTTGAGCTTCAATCCACTCGTGATCTTTCGTATATTTAAATTTTTTTGGAAATTCCATTTGGCCCTCACATTAATGTTGATTTATTTAGTGCGAGCCGCGTAAAGCGGCCGCTTACAAACTTTAGCTCGTTTCTGTTGGCCTCGGATGTCGATTAGAATTTCATCGCCCTCTTTGGGGCCGTGCGCAAGCAAAGCCATGCCACCGGCGCCGCCCAAAGTTGGCAATACGGATCCACTGGTGACATGACCAACATCTTTACCCTGGAAAAATACTTTCATTCCTTGCCGCGGGATACCATCGTCAGCCATTTTAAAGGCCACGATCTGTCGTTTGATACCGCGAGCTTTTTGGTCCATAAGCGCTGCACGCCCGATAAAGTCACCCTTGTCTAATTTCGTGGCCCAAGCAATTCCAGCCTCAAGTGGAGAGACGCTGTCTGTCATGTCGTTGCCATACAGCAAGTAGCAGGCCTCGAGACGCAAGGTGTCTCGGGCGCCAAGACCAATGGGTTTGACCCCATATTTATCTTTGAGACCAGTTAAAGCTGTCCAAACTTGTTTTACGCTTTGCGCAGGCAGATAAATTTCAAAGCCAAACTCGCCGGTGTAACCGGTTCGTGCGATGTAGACCGAAGCGCCAAGTAGAGGCGATTGTAAAATGTTCGTGTAAGGCAGGCTCCGCAGGCGGACCGCATCTGGTGGTGCCAAGAGACTGCTAATAACATCAAGCGAGTTGGGTCCTTGCACAGCGATTTGAGCCCACACATCAGACTCGTCTCTAACGTCGACGGCAAAGCTCTTAGATTTTTCTTTGATCCAAGTGAAGTCTTTCGATCTATTTGAGGCGTTTATACAGATAAAAAACTCATCGTCTCCGAGGCGATAGATGATGAGGTCATCAATCATTCCCCCGCTCTCGTTAAGGATTGCGCTGTACTGTCCAGCCCCCGTCTTTAGGCGCTCGATATCATTGATCGTGAGCCACTGTAAGAATCGTTGGGCGTCGGGCCCTTTCACCCTGACTTCACCCATATGGCTGACATCAAAAATTCCGCATGCCTCACGAACATTCTTATGTTCGCTCAGCACGCTCTCGTAACTAACAGGCATCATCCAGCCACCAAAAGGCACCATCTTCGCCCCAGACTGTGTGTGCAAATCAAAGAGGGGTGTTTTTTTGGTGATGGAAGCGGTTGGATCCACAGTCGTTTAAATCCTCAAAAAGTGATGTGATGGCCAATACAAAAACAAATCATTCCAGAACTTTATGGGACTCCGGCCCGGGTGTCAACGAACCTGACACATGTCCCCATGAAGCGACATCTCCATGACGACAACTTAATGTAATTATTGATAAATATCATTGGTATAAACATTGCTCAGTGGTCACCAGGTGAAAGCCTCGCTCGTCGCCGCAAGCCAAACGTTCGGCAGATGAGATGGGTTTTGATTTTAAGAGTTAAATGCTTCGTTAATTGGGATCAAGTTGTTGCCGCTGTTATACCCATGCTGCTGAATGCTGAAGTGGAGACTGTTTATGAGAGTATTGAATATCATGAAGCTTAGATTAGCACCCCTTAGACGGCAAATTTTTGCCGCCTCGGCTTTTTTAGCATTAATGCTTGCAGGAAACAGCGAAGCCGCTACTGTCTATAGTTGCGCGGACAGCGGAGAGCGATGCGTTGTGCGCCTTGAGGACGGAATAGTCGGAGATCAGGTTCGCATTTTAGATGAAAAAGCGCGCCCAATCGCCGCGGGACGAATTGTAAAAAAACGCGGTAACTTTGCAGTTGTTAAGGTTACAAACGCGAGCCAAGTAGTTCGCAAAGGCTATCCGGTTATTATCAACATTGACAGTCGCTCAAGTAGCTTACAATGGGCGGCATCTTTCACAAATCAGGATTGATTTCCGAGACGGCATTGGCCGACCTCTCGCTGGTAGTCATCACGCTCAATGAAGCGGAAAATTTACCGGCTCTTCTTGACTGCGTTCCAAAAAATGTCGAGATCATAGTGCTCGACAGCGGCAGTACTGACCAGACTTGCCAGATAGCGAATAAATTTGGTGCTCGGGTTGAGCACCGAGCCTTCGATAACTTTGCTAGCCAAAAAAACTACGCCATGTCTCTCGCCTCCAGGCGATGGACTTTGTGTCTTGATGCGGACGAACTTCCGGATGAAAATCTGTGGCAAGCCATCACCGCAGCCGTATCAGGGGAATCCCAGGAGGCTAGTGCGTTCAGTATGAAGCGGCGCCTGATTTTTTTGGGGCGCAAAATGCGCTATGGTCGGACTCAAGATCATGTTGTGAGACTTTTCCCCTCCCATACTGCCAGTTATCAGAATGAGATACATGAGACAATCGTGTTACCCAAAAGCACATCAGTGCTTAGTTTGACGGGTGTTTTGTGGCACAAAAGCTACAAAGACCTGGATGATTATTTCTCGAAATTCAATCGTTACACTTCGATGATGGCTGTGTCGCGATGGAAAAGCGGCAAGACCCAGCCGAGTGTATTTTTGATGGCCGTCCGCCTGCCAACGGATTTCATCATCCGGTATCTTTTGAAATTAGGGTTTTTAGATGGTTGGCAAGGTTTTTTGTGGGCCGCGATTTCAAGTTTTTATAGTTTGATCAAGTACGCCAAGCTTAAAGAAATCTCAGAGAAGGTTTCCGGATGAAGGTTTGGCATTTAATTTCCAATCGTTGGAATAGCGCAATTAGCGAGTATGCCCTGAGTGCTGCGCGCGCCATGAAGCTCGCTGGCGCCGAAACCTTGATCACACCCCTGCAGTCAAGCCCAATTGAGGCCAGATTTATCGCTCAGGAATTCTCGGTAGAAAGTGTTGATCATTTTGGACCCGGCAAGTATGGCCGTCTTTTTGCCCTCTCCAAAAAATTCAACCCAGATGTTATCTTTACCTACGGTGGTCCGGAGACAACGGCCGCCATATTCATAAAGACTGGCCGAAAGCTGATTCGATTTTACGGACAGAGAGCCGATGGGCTCGGCATGACTCGACAGTTTTTTGGCCGCGTGGGGCATTTTCATGTGGACCGACTGATTGCCCCATCGCAGTACGTCGGCCAGCCCCTTCGTGGCATGACGGGCAGCGATGTGGACGTGGTGCAACTTGGCTGTGATCAAAAAAATTTTTCCTTTCAAGATATCAATCGAGCTAAGAGGCCCGAGATTTTGATCTTCGGACGCCTTGATCCAGTGAAGGGACACCGTGAGTTTTTCCCGATTTTAAAAGAATTGATCACCATGGCCAAGACCAAGGGAGATCCAATTCCCAGGCTTCGCATCGTCGGCGTACCCGCAAATTTGTCAGCGTCATATCTCCGCGCCGAGGCGGAACGACTTGAACTGTCGGAAGACGATCTGGTTATTCAATGTGAGCGGGTTGCAAACGTGGCAGCATTGATGTCTGAAAGCTCCCTCGGTCTGGTTTCCAGTATCGGCAGTGAAGTGATCTGTAGAGTCGCTCAAGAGTTTTTACTGTGCGGAACGCCTGTGATCACAACTGGCATAGGGTCTCTGCCTGAAGTGTTTGTAGATAGGAGTTTTGGTGATCACTACGATCACACCAAACCGGCAGAGGCGACCGCGAAAATATATAATTGGCTATGCCTCGGTCACTGCGAGTCAAACTTGCAACGTCAGGCTCGCTCACTTGCCGCACAGCGCGTTTTTTCCATCGAGCGCATGTCCGAAGACTTGATTAGAATTGTCCGCTCGACGATAACTTGAGGGCTCAAATTCCGCCTAGCCACTTGCGCGGTTTTGAACCCTCAGCTTTAGCAACTAGATTTTTCGCTTCCATGCCTTCGACAATCCTTGCGGCTCTGTTGTAGCCTATCTGAAGGTGCCGCTGCAGAAAGCTAGCACTAACGACCCCGTGAGTCCGCGCGATGTTTACAGCGTCTTCCCACTTTGGATCACTCAAAGCCGACACGCCCGCCCCGTCAGCAAGATCTTCCATTCCGGCACAACGCGTTACTTCTTGATCAATCCAGCCCATGGCGCGCTCATCGTAAATGACTTCGTAGTTTCGTTTTGTTTCTGCAACCAGAGCCAGCACCTCTTCATCACTTACGAGAGCTCCTTGAAGCCTCTCAAGGCGTCCGACGCCCGGTCGTTGTAAAAGCAAGTCACCGCGACCTAGCAGCTTCTCCGCACCCATCTGATCCAAAATGGTGCGACTGTCGTGTTTACTGACGACTTGAAATGATAGTCGACAAGGAAGGTTTGCTTTGATGACGCCCGTAATGACATCCACAGACGGCCGCTGGGTTGCCAAAACCATATGAATTCCAGATGCCCGCGCTTTTTGCGCCAGTCGTTGTATGCTGCTTTCCACATCTTTGGGCGCTGTCAACATCAAGTCGGCCAACTCATCAATCACAAGCAGTATGTAGGGAAGGCGCGAAATTTGCGGGTCATTCATGAGTCCGCGAATTTGCTCTTTCTTCGAATCTGAAGTCGTTTCCCAAAAGGAGTTAAAGCCACCGATATTTCTTACTTGAGCGTGCTGCATTATTTTGTAACGTCGTTCCATCTCGTTTGCGGCCCATTTTAAGGCGGAAGAGGCACGATCCGGCTCAGTGATTACCGGCATCAAAAGATGAGGTATACCGTCGTACACGCTGAGTTCCAGCATTTTCGGATCAACCAATATCATTCGAACGTCCTCGGGGGAGGACTTCATAATCACACTACAAAGAAGGCTATTGATCCCAACGCTTTTCCCCGTGCCAGTTGCGCCTGCAGCTAGCAGGTGCGGCATCGTGGTTAGGTCCGCAGTGAAAGGTTGACCATTGATATTTTTGCCCATGGCAAAAGTCAGTGGTGAAGGGTTTTTTTGAAATGACTCACTGGCGATAACGTCTCCCAGGTAAACGATTTCTCTGCGTTGGTTGGGTACTTGAATCCCCAGCGCACGTTTACCAGGAACTGGATTGATGAAAATACTGTCCACTTTGAGTGATAAGGCGAGGTCATCCATCAGCGATAAGATTTTAGACTGTTTGATGCCCGCGTCCGGTTGATATTCATAAACAGTGACTACGGGCCCCGGCTGCCAGCCAACAATTTTTCCCTCGATGCCAAACTCTGAAAGAGTTTTAGTCAAAACGGCCCCAGTTGCCTCGAGCTCTTTTTGGCTAAGAGCGGCCGATGAACGGTCGTCAGATCGACGGAAGGTCTCTAATGCGGGCGTGATATATGGGCGCTGAGGCGCGAACTCTTCTGGTTCCGCAATGGCAGAGCCGAACACATCTGCAATTGAACGAGGTAAAGATGAGACGTCATCCAGTGTGGGTTCGTCCGCGACACGAGGTTCCCCCGCCTCGCCTACCGTTGATAGGATCACCGCCCCGTCCACAGCAGATGAAGTCGATGACTCAGCTTGATTAAATTGTTCCATTGAGTTTTCATGAACGACTAGGCCTGCTTTGGAATCAGTCGAAGTCGGTACAAGCCGCTCTTTGGAGCGAGGTTTGAATCGGTAAATAATCGTGAGCAACTCCGCCAATTCCATACGGCTGATAAGGATCAGGGATGTCACCAGAGCCGTCCAAAGAATGATGTAAGATCCGATGTTACCCGCGTTTTCCGTCAGCCCCTGTGATAGGGAAGATCCTAACGCGCCACCACTAGCTAGGCCAATGCCCCGGATCGGCAGGGTTGGCTGTAGTAGTGCCAATATGGGCATTAAAGAGATGAGTAGCGTTAACCACCCAGCTAGCACCGGCACCATTGATAGGCGCAGAGCTCCGGAACGCATTTGCCAAGCAAGTTGAAGTAGAAGCACTGGCAGAGTAAAAGCCGAGAGCCCCATATAAAACAGCAAGCCACCTGCCAAGGAGTTTCCAGCTGGTCCAGTCAAGTTTGTCGAACGCACGGCTGTTGACGCAACAGAGCTGTAGAGCCAATTTTCTAAAGGCTGGAAAAATACAAGGGCTAGCATTAAAAACGAACTGCAACCCAAGAACAGAACGAAAGCGGCGTCACGCTCAAATTGTCGCCGTGCGTCAATATTGAGGGCTTGGACTATTTTGGATGAGGCCGCTGTTGCAAATTGGGAGAACTTTGCCATGTATCGCCATCCTATGGGCAGTCGACGCACTGATTAATGACTGTGCTACCTTTGGCATTATAGCCCGGCTTGTATATTTGGAGCAAAAATGAGGTCGAAAACTTAATTTAGAATAATGTGGGCTGGTCGTTGACGTAGAGGGGCCTGACTTTCGGAGCGACATCTTCCATCTCGTCCACATACCTTTTGGCGTAGGGTCCAAAGAAGTACAGCTCCTTTGGGCCAACGCTTTGAATGATGGTTTTAAGCTCCGGTCCGTCACAGTGCGACGACAAATAGAAAGTATCCAGAACTTTTGTCTGGAAAGCATCCGCAGTGTCTCGCCGAAACTGTGGAAGAGCGTCTTCAATGGTAAGGAACGGACCAGCGTTATCCTTAATGGGTGACATGTTAGTGGTGCGCCGCGATTTAGGCAGAATTAACACCCGTGTTCCAGAGTGTCGTTTGCCGACGACCGCGTAACTGCCGAGCATTGAGCCGCAGGATTCGTAGACACGATTGATGCGATAAATAGTTGGATGGACAGCAACTGGCACGTTAGCTTCGTTTAGGAGTTTGGTGATTTCTTGCGCCGTTGCAATCGGATCACAGAGAATAACAGGCGTCCGGCCTTCAGCAAGGTACTGCTTAACGGCTGTCGCCAACCGCTCCTTTTCCTTACGACGATTTGGCATCGACTGATGTGGATCTGGATGAAAGGCACCTAGAATCAGAACGTTAGCCTTCTTAACCTGCATCTTCCTAACCGTGGCAATAGAGTTAGGTTGTAAGCAGGGAGCATATAAGACGCGCCCTTTGTCCGTTTCAACGAACAGACTTGCGCCACCTAGAACACTACCCGAGGGGAGCAACTCCATTTTTAATCGACCGATAGAAAATGGGCGGTTGTATTGACAAACCAGTGCGTGGGGTTTTTTTCTGCAAGCCTCAAGTATTTTTACAGTCTCTTCAGTTGCTATAACCTGTGGGACCTTGGTTTGTGAAAGCGCTGCGGCGGAGGATAAAAACGATAGGTCACCAGAAAGTTGCGAGTCGAGCCAGAGGATGGAGTCAGCGATGTGCAGACCATCCTCAGTTGATTTCAATTTTATTAATTCTCGCGACATTCAGATGCCCAAAAAATTAAGGTGCGTCAAATCATTCTGAAGACAAATAAAAGTCAGCGACCTAATTTGACAAAAGCCTAATATTCAGGCGTGAGAATAGTGTTATTTGGGGGTTACGGTCAAGCAAAGACCTGCTCTAATTCTGACCACGACCTGTGGTTGCGCCGTTTGCGGGGTATTTTGAATAGTATGTTTCATCCCAATAAAAATCTTCAAATTTGGTAGCGCCTTTTATACTCCCATTATTAACCATTCTATATAAATTAAGATATTCTTTATACTTCCTCTCGAGGATCGCAAACGCGACCCGCTTGCTTTCGTAGGTATTCATAAGTTGTAATTCCCCCTTTTGTTCCTCTGCATGAGGGCTCGCAAGGTTGCAGCCCACTGAATTGTCGGGTTAATTTGCCAATAATTGAGCATAAACCAAATTTTATTATAGATTTCAGTGTGTTAGGCGAACATTCCCCATGCTAAACTAGAGGGGAATTAGTTTGTTTTAACAGGTTTTCCACAGGTAGCCGACCCCTTGTTTGCTGCAATACGGCAAATGGGAGCGTGTTTTATCCTGTGGGGTTTTCAGTCTTGGGAGCTTTCCTAGAAATGGAACAGACCGTCATTATATTTTTCGTGGCCCTGTTTGGCGGCTTGGTATTTTGGTGCATGAGTTTAATACAGGGGGGCCTTGGGCTGAATCGAGCCACTCGGTACCGCGATCGTTTTGGACAACTAATCGCTGAAATTGAGCACGTGGTGATCCGCGCTAACAATTTACAATCTTTAGCGAATCAGCTTCGTGACGGGGTGCTGTTGGACCACTACCTCGCCGCCCTGCGCATGATCGAAACCCTGATGATTGCTGTAAAAAACTTACGGTCATTTGGCGAGGATGAGGACAGTTTGGCAGCCCCCCTTTTCCTGGTTAAAGAGATCAAACAGAAACTGCTCAAAATTGAGTCGGCCATGGGTCGAGGCCTTCAGGGCAAACCCCATGAGTTTATGAAAACCGCCCCTGTAATGGCTCAAACGGTTATTGGATGCCATTTTTGTTCCCGTCCTTTCGATGCCGCATTATTTGGGAAGGTGCGAGTTAAGGTTGATGGACATACGGAAGAGGTGGCGGCCTGTGTTTACTGCCGAGAGCGGTTGTTGCGAACCAGGAAGGCACGGGTACTTTTTTTTGACGAAGACGGAGCGCAGGTTCATTGGTCCAAGGCGAAATCTTGGACGCCGTCTCCTGAGTACTGGGATATTAATCGTGATGATATTTCCGATCGTGGTAAGACACCACATCTTGAGCTAGTCTATAGCAATGTTTCAAGGATTAGCGAAACAAAGCGTGGCGACGATTAAGTCCTAAAAGGTGCATGACAAAAAACCGAAATCGCTGATAATTTGTCAGCGAAATAATGTGGGGGGTTCAGAGCTATGTCGAAAAAAGTTGTTAAAGTTGCAGTTACGGGCGCGGCCGGACAAATTGGTTATAGCCTGTTATTCAGGCTCGCATCTGGCGAAGTCTTTGGAAGTGATACCGCAGTTCATCTGAATCTTCTTGAATTGCCAGCAGCCATCAAGGCAGCCGAGGGAACAGCGATGGAGTTGGAAGATTGTGGATTTCCCGCGTTGGCAGGGATCACTATATCTGACTCTGCTGAGACGGCGTTTGATGGAATTAATTGGGCGCTATTTGTTGGTTCTAAGCCGCGCGGACCGGGAATGGAGCGCAACGACCTGATCAGGGATAACGGCCCTATTTTCGTGTCGCAAGGCAAGGCCTTGGCGCGCGCTGCCCGAGACGTGCGCGTGGTGACAGTGGGTAACCCCTGTAATACCAATGCGCTGATCGCACAGCACAACTGTCGTGATATTTCAGCGACCCAATTCAGCGCCATGACAATGCTGGATGAAAATCGCGCTAAAGCGCAGTTGGCGAAAAAAGCAGGCTGTAACGTTGGTGATGTGAACATCGCCATTTGGGGCAATCACAGCTCAACGATGTATCCAGACTTTGAGAATGGCACCATCGCAGGCAAGCAAATTACAGATGTAATTAAAGAGCGGACTTGGCTCGAGACGGATTTCATGAAAACGGTGCAGCAACGAGGAGCCGCAATTATCGCTGCTCGCGGCAAATCATCGGCCGCCTCCGCGGCGTCGGCTTGTATTGACCACATTTGGCGATTGATACACCCAACGCCTGCTGGAAAGTACTTCTCATGCGCAGTGCCAAGTGATGGCAATTCTTACGGCGTTCCGGCCGGACTTATTTTCTCCTTCCCCTGCCGCTCGCATGGCAACGGAAAATACGAAATTATCAAGGATTTACCGATTTCTGACTACAGTCGTAAAAAGATCGAGGAGACAACCAAAGAGTTGTTGGCGGAGCGTGAGGTGGTCAAGGAGCTGCTTGTAAAGTAAGTTGGCTCGCTCCAGCACGTCGGCCCATGTGTAAACGATTGACTTGACGAATTTTGAACTTATCATCCAAGCAGGCGGCGCATTGTTCGCCTGTACGGATATTTTGGAGGTCAACAGTGGTTTGGTTTAAGCGAATATTTTTGTTCATGTTGGTTAACATCCTGGTCATGACGACGATTTCTATTGTGACGAGTATGCTTGGGTTGCGCGCATACATGACGCCTTATGGCATCGATTATGGCCAACTTATGGTGTTTTGCTTGATTTGGGGTTTTTCTGGCGCTCTGATTTCTTTGGCCCTATCTCGCGTGATGGCCAAATGGATGATGGGAGTTCAATTAATTGAACCAAACACGACGGATGCACGTCTGAGGGACCTGGTATCAATGGTGTACCGCTTGTCTGATCAAGCTGGCCTTCCGCAAAAACCTCAGGTCGGTATTTATGACAGCCCAGAAGTGAACGCATTTGCCACTGGACCCACAAAATCAAAATCCTTGGTTGCAGTTTCAACGGGCCTATTAAACCGAATGAATCGAGAGGAAGTGGAAGGTGTCATCGGTCATGAGATCGCCCACGTAGCCAATGGGGACATGGTTACTATGACCCTTTTGCAAGGCGTCATTAACGCCTTTGTTATGTTCCTGGCGCGAGTGATTGGCTTTGCGGTCGCCAATGCTACTAGATCAAGCGATGACGAAAGGCCAAACTACATGATGCAAAGCATGGTCACCTTGGTACTTGATATTTTCCTCAGCATCCTGGGCAGCATAGTGGTTGCTTGGTTTAGTCGTTGGCGAGAATATCGTGCTGACCGGGGCGGCGCGAGTTTGGCGGGACGTGGCAAGATGATCGCCGCATTGAAAGCGTTAAAGTCGCTACACAATATTGGCCCCCAATTTGAGCCCGAATCTGAAAAAGCCATTGCGGCATTCAAGATTTCATCCCGCAGATCCGGGTTTTTGGCCTTATTTTCAACCCACCCCGACCTAGATGACCGGATAGCGGCGTTAGAGTCGGCAGCACGGGGTATTTGAGGTCTCTTCCTCAAAATGGTTCTAGTTTTGCTTGAGGGGGGTAACAAACCTATGTATATTTGGCCCCCTGACGCGAGTATCTAAAGGGATCCCTGCAGTGTTTAAATATGCCGACGGGGTCGGTCTGGGTTCGCGATTGGGAGAGATGGCCGAGTGGTTTAAGGCGGCGGTCTTGAAAACCGTTGTGGGGTTGCACCCCACCGGGGGTTCGAATCCCTCTCTCTCCGCTCTGTTGATTCAAGGTTTGTGAATGGCGGCTAAAACCGCTGAATGCCGTCGGTTTAAGCCGCCGGCGGCGTTCCGAGAAAGAGTTTTATTTGGAAAGGTGGCCGAGTGGCTGAAGGCACGTCCTTGCTAAGGACGCATACGGGAAACTGTATCGGGGGTTCGAATCCCCCCCTTTCCGCCACTTCCCCATAAAATATACTCGCCTAAAATCACTGCTATTTGTCAGCTAGCCGAAAATATAGTTGCAAACATATTGGGGGGTTTGTATATAGCCCCTTCATTCCGCGTTCGCACCCGTAGTTCAGTTGGATAGAATACCAGACTACGAATCTGGGGGTCGGAGGTTCGAATCCTTCCGGGTGCGCCATTTTCTTTACAAATCCAAAACTTAGCCGTCTAATAGAAGGTTCAAACTCATTGAGGGGGAACCAGATGCAAGCGCATCTGCTCGTCGATATTAGTAAGGCCATCATCGCCGCCACCTTGGTCGGTTTACCGGCCTATTTCATGGGGATCCCACTAATCCTCGCCTATTTTTTGGCCGGCGTCCTTATTGGGCCACATCTTGGGATCGGCCTCATCAAAAACCCCACAAGCATCTGGAACCTATCAGAAGTTGGTCTCGTTCTGCTGATGTTTATTCTTGGTCTAGAGATCAATGTCAAAAAATTATTTCAAATCGGTCGGGCAGTTTTATTCAGCGGCTTAGTGCAAATTTCTGGATGCCTCTGTCTGGGGTTTGTTTTTTTTAAATTGCTGGCCAGTCACCTAACAAATTATGAACTTGTCTATTTGACTGCAGCAGGCGCCCTATCTTCGACTTTGATCGTGGTAAAAATCCTTTCAGACAAGATGGATCTAGACTCGCTTCCATCGCGCATCACCATCGGCATACTGGTCATGCAAGATCTCTTTGCAATTGCTTTTTTGGCGATCCAACCAAGCCTCGAGCAAGTCAACGGCCGCGCCATTGCTTTTTCTCTCTCAAAGGTTGTGGCGCTTGCGTCCTTTAGCTTCGTTTTGGCGCGGTACGCTCTACCCTGGATTTTTCGGCGAGCGGGAAAGCAGCCCGAACTACTTTTAATCCTAGCTATGACGTGGTGCTTTTCCATGTGCGGCGTTGCCGACTATCTGAGCCTTTCGATAGAAATGGGCGCTCTCGTAGCTGGAATTTCTATCGCATCATTTCCCTACCATTTAGAGGTTGTCGCCAAGATATCAAGCTTGCGGGATTTCTTTATCACTCTGTTCTTTGTTAGCCTTGGCTTGCAGGTTCCAAGCCCTAGTATCAATGTTTTGATGCTTTCTGCTCTTATCGTGTTTTTTGTGTTGTTTAGCCGTGTTTTAACGGTATTTCCCGCGCTTCACTCCCTTGGCTATGGCAATCGTGCGAGTCTACTCCCGGCAATCAACCTCAGCCAGCTCTCGGAATTATCATTGGTTTTAGCGTCATTAGGCGTTGCCTACAACCACATCAGCGCGGAGATTCTGTCCTCTTTCATATTTGCCTTGGCCATAACTGTCTTGATCTCTTCTTATTTGATGCCATTTGCACACGACATCTATAAGCGCACAAATTGGATATTTGAGAAAATAGGCTTTAAAGATCACATCACAGGCGCCGACTCCAAGATTAACGAGCACTCAGCAAAGCCGAGGTCTATTGTTATGCTAGGGTTTCATCGGGAGGCCAGTTCCCTGCTCCATGAGATGCAAAATCGACTTCCAAAAGAGTTTCTTGAAAAGATGATGGTGGTCGACCTTAATCCCGAAGCCCATCGCAAGCTAAAAGTTATTGGGATCGAAGCGCGTTATGGGGATGTGGGTAATATCGATACTCTAAGAAGTTTAAGTCTTGAAAATGCAAAACTAATTGTAGTTGCCATTCCAGATCGCGCACTCAAAGGCACAAATAATATGAAAATGCTGAAGATTCTGAAAACTCTTGCCCCCGATGCTGGGGTGATCGTGATGGCCGATAACATGAGTCAGGCACAAGAGATGTACAGAAGTGGAGCTAGCTACGTATACATGCCGCGCTTGGTGGGCGCCCACTATCTGGTTGATGTGATTGAAAGGCTGCGCGTCAATGGCCCGGAATCGATTCGGCCGGACGCTGAACGCTTTTTGACCTCGCGGGTGGAAATCATTCCCTAGTCGAGCAAGGATCATGGCTGACAACTGGCGTGATGAAATGATAGTTCTGCCATGAGTTTTTTGGTGTTGTTTTTGGGGTGCGCAGATTGATGGAATCAGGGGGGCTAGATGACAAGGCTTTTTGGCACAGATGGCGTTAGAGGTCTCGCCAATGTTTACCCGATGTCGCCTGACATGGTGCTTCGTCTCGGGCAAGCCATTGGCATTTATTTTGGTACAAGGCACACGAAGGCCAGGATTTTAATTGGAAAAGACACCAGGCGAAGTGGCTACATGTTGGAGCAAGCCCTCTGCTCAGGTATCTGCAGCGTTGGGGTGGACGCCTATTTTCTCGGCCCACTCCCAACTCCGGGCATCGCCTATCTCACGCGCGGCATGCGCGCAAGTGCCGGAATCGTCATCTCAGCTTCACATAATCCGTTTCATGATAACGGTATTAAGATATTTTCCGCCGATGGCTACAAGCTTCCAGATGAAGTCGAAGATGAGCTAGAAAAATTGGTAAGTGACACCTCATTGGCGGAAAATTCACCAACCGGTGCCGGAATAGGACGCGCCCGCCGAATCGAGGATGCTATTGGTCAATATGCCGTTTTCCTGAAGGAGCAATTTCCAAAACATCTGCGACTTGACGGGCTACGCATTGTGATTGATTGCGCTAACGGCGCTGGTTACCGCGTGGCGCCAAAAGTTTTCTCCGAACTTGGCGCTGAATTATTTATAATAGGCGATGAGCCGAATGGCACGAATATAAATGATCACTGTGGGGCGTTGTTCCCCCAGACTCTTCGCGAAAAAGTTCTGCTCTACAAAGCTGATTTGGGAATCGCGCTGGATGGAGATGCTGACCGCATTGTAGTCATTGACGAAAAAGGCGAGCTGGTCGATGGCGATGAAATGCTAGCCGCTTGCGGCGTCTATATGCTCAAGAAAAACTTGTTACGAAACAACACGGTGGTTTCAACTGTAATGAGCAATATGGGTTTGGATGTGGCGCTTGCTAAAGCTGGTGGAACTTTGATTAGAACTAAGGTGGGCGATCGATATGTCATGGAGGCTATGCGCAAGGGCGATCATGTGCTTGGCGGTGAGCAGTCGGGTCACCTTATTTTTAGAGACTCATCAACGACGGGCGACGGCATTCTGGCAGGCCTCAAGTTTTTGGAGATCATGGTTGAGCAAGGTCGAAGAGCCTCGGAGCTGAGGCAGACGATGGAAAGGCTGCCGCAGCTAGTGATCAATGTTAAAGTCAAATCAAAAGTGCCATTTGAAAACCTTAAAGAATTTCAGAAAGCCCTGAAGCAAGTTGAGAAAAAGCTGGACGGTAAGGGGCGGGTTTTGGTGCGTTATTCGGGAACTGAAAGTCTCGCAAGAGTTATGGTTGAAGGTGAAAATCGCGATGAAATCGAAACGATGGCGCACGAGCTATCCCATGAGTTAACAAAGTCAATTGATAAGCTTACGGAGACAACAAAACAAAAATGATCAGACTTGGTGTGAACATTGACCATGTGGCAACCGTGCGACAAGCTCGTGGCGAGAGATATCCCGACCCCGTGCAAGCCGCAATATTTGCTGAAATTGGCGGCGCAGACAACATTACTTGTCACTTGCGAGAAGATCGCCGGCACATCCAAGACCGCGATGTTTACGCCCTTAGGGACTCCATCAACATTCCGCTTAATTTCGAGATGGCCGCGACTGAGGAAATGCTGGGCATTGCCAAAAAGATCAGACCGCATGCTGTAACGCTTGTGCCCGAGCGGCGAGCGGAGCGAACGACGGAGGGCGGCCTTGATTTGACGGTGGAGCTTGAACAGCTAAAGGCCTTTGTGGGCCAGCTGCAAGACTTGGGCATCGCCGTTGCTCTATTTGTCGAGCCAACAACCAAATCAGTCGAACAAGCAAAAAAGATCGCTCCGACAGCCTTGGAGTTTCATACTGGAAATTTTTGTCGAAAAATTGAGGCCGCGACTCGCACACACGATAAAAAATTGATTCTGCAGCAGCTTGCCGATGTCAGTGTAGCGGCCCATCAATCCGGATTTCAATGCCATTTTGGACATGGACTTAACTATTCCAATACTGGCTGGTTACAGCTCGTCCCCCACGCTGAAGAGGCGAATATAGGTCACGCGATTGTTGCTCGTGCTCTATATTGTGGTTTGGAACAGGCGGTTCGCGATATGAAAGCGCTATTAAATGATCCAGCAAATGCACCCCGAATCTCTTGATTTGGTGTTTTTTCAATCCAGTGAGCTCAAGGCATGCACGGTAAAATTAAAAACGAATGGTGTGTTAGCCGGGAAAACTTAAATAAAGTAGCGTCCATTGTTGGCCAAGAGTTGCTAAAGTCTGGACGATTTGTGCTCTGGCTTCGCGGCGAGCTTGGTGCTGGGAAAACGACATTTGCCGGTGAATTGTTGAGGGCTCTCGGCCTCCCGGCATCGGTGCCCGTCCTATCTCCCACATATACCTTTATGACTGAGTACCAAACGGCATATGGCTTGATTGGGCATCTCGACCTCTATCGATTGCCTGAGAATGACCATGAAGCCGCTGATTTTTTGCTTTCTGATAGAGATTTCCGCGGGCTCATTGTTGAATGGCCTGAACGAGCGACTAAAGCAGCGCGCCTTCAGAAAACGCACGAGCTTAAGTTAACATTCACAGATCATATCGATGAGCGAAAATTAGAGCTTACGACTGCGAATTAATTTTTAAGGCCGAAGTTTTCGCTGATTGTATATTTCAACGGTAACATTTTTTGGCGATATTTGCTGAACGACTACACCTTCGGGCGCGGCGACTAAAACGGCCAGCTCATAGCGACCCGGTTCGAGTTCTTTGGCATTAACCGAAGCGCGGATGTCTTTTTGATTGAGTTTATGGAATTGGGATTCTGGCACCGCAATCACAATGGATACACCAGCTGGGCGCACGGACCCAACTTTTTCGGATCCGACAATTTCAATGGGAATGACCGACAAATTTTTACTCAGTTTCTTGGGCCCGAGTTTAATTGAAACATTGACCTCGTGCGACGAGAGTTGCAATTCAGGGAGGGCGGCCTTTGAGATCGCAGCAATAATCGACTTCGACTCTGCTAGCCCACTAACATCAATCGGATCGGTAGTGAGTTCTGTGATGCGGCCAATGTCGCTTTTTGGCCCGCTGATTTCGATTTCATTAGGAGTGGCGGCCGCCTCGTCAATCATTTGGTTTTCTGTGACTTCGCCCAAAATAATTGGTTTTACGGGAACTTTTTTTGTTAAGCGATCTTCCACCTGCAGTGTCACATAGGGGTCGTGAATAGTTATGCGCACGCGATTGTCCCAGTTCGGGATGAATTCCTTATCAAGTCGATATCTTAAACTGCCCACCTTACCCGACGGTACCCTAATGATGGCCGCGAGAGCTTTTCCTGACATGGCGCCCACTAGAACCCGAGGCCCCCGTAGAGTTACATCCCTGGAAATGGCGCCGGAATCGCGCAGAGAGAAGGCTGACGCAACTTCCACTTTTACGTCCAGTTTCGCGTTAACTTCGAGTATTTCCTCCCCCTGCACGATATACCAAACAAGTGTCGCTAGCAGGAGGGCTGCGGCCTTGTAGCCGAGATTGCCTATGAATCGCTGTGAAAAAGTTGGGCGCCCCATTTTTTACTTCTCCGAAGTTTCAAAAAACTTATACGTCGCATCTTTTATGCGAGTAAACCAGGGTGGTGCCTTGGCGTTTTTCTGCTCTTGTATGAGCAAGCGCTTAGCAAGGTCCTCTCGCAAAGTTCGCCCATCAGGCTTGCGGAAGATTTTCCCGTTTTCAACGATAGCTACACTTGCGCCCTCCTCGCTGACGACGATGACAAGGGCGTCGGTTTCCTCCGAGATGCCAATGGCTGCGCGATGGCGTGTACCTAGGTTGGGGTCCACATGCTCGTCACGGGTCAAGGGTAGAAAGCAGCCCGATGCGGCGATTTTCCCTCGTTGAAGGATGACCGCTCCGTCATGGATGGGGGAGCTTGGATGAAAAATGGCCATGAGAATTTCTTTTGAGATTTTGGCATCCAGAGCGATACCGATATCAACATACCTAGTCAGGATAATGCCACGCTCGATGACGATAAGCGCGCCGATCCGTTTGGCCGCTAAGGCACTAGCAGCGCGACTAATCTCGTCGATGATGTGAACACTGGTTGACCAATCTTGCCCAACAAAGATGTTCCTTCGTCCCATGGAGCTTAGCACATGGCGAATGTCATCTTGAAAGATGATAATTAAGATAATGATAAACGAGCTGTAAAACTTGTTCATCATCCAGTTGACAGTTGTCAGCGGAAAGATATTAGAAACGACAAAAAGACCAACGACCAGCAGCATACCAATGAGTATCTGCGCTGCGCGAGTGCCGCGAATTAACAATAAAACTTGGTAAAATATGATGGCCAGGAGCAAAACGTCCAGTGCCGACCAAAAGGTAAACTGTTGTAAAACTTCACCCATGAAAAGCTCCGGGCGATGCATCTGCAATCGCGCTTAGTATGGGGCGCAGAGACCTTACATTGTGCGTGCGAATCATTTTAACTCCAACGATGGCGGCACAAGCTTCTATGACTTTGGAGGCGGAATCACGACTTACAAGATCGGTGGCGTCAAGCAGACGTGTGATGAAGCCTTTCCGAGATATGCCTAAAACCGTCTGAAACTCTCTAGAAAGGTTTACACTTGCCATGAGTAACGCCAAATTCGCCGCATCAGACTTGCCAAATCCTATGCCCGGATCGAGGAAAATATGACCAGGTTTACAACCAGCGGCTTTGAGGTCCTCAATGGCGGAATCAAAATAAGCCCGCACTCGTTTAATGGCTGAAGCAGGGCCAATGGGGTTGTCTTGCATCGTTTTTGGGCTGCCGTGCATATGGCACGCTATAAACATCAGGTTTGGATTTAATTCGAACAAATTTTTCAGTTGGGGAACTTCTGGGAGTGGGCCGACGTTGTTTATCATCCCAACTCCCATAGCGGATGCTCGCTCCATGGTCGCAAACTTCCTCGTATCAACACTTACGCGAGAAATTTTTTGCACCTTGTCTGCGTAAGCCAATACAGGTTGCAACCGCCGCCATTCTTCCGCTTCTCCGGGGTCGTCAGCTCCGGGTCGGGTAGACTCAGCACCAATGTCAACCAGATCAGACCCCTCTTCGAAAAGCTGATCGAGACGATGGACCGCGAAGTCAGGATCTAAATATTTTCCACCATCAGAAAAGGAGTCAGGCGTGACATTCAGTATGCCCATTATTTTCGGTTGTGTACCTTCGGGCGTCACGCTTTTGCCTCATGTTCCGGCCGGTTGCGGGGTCATCAGCCCGGAGTCGCGACCGTCCGGCTTGCTCTTCGTCGCGGTTTCTTTGGTCGTTGTCGCCTTTGATTGGAGAGCCTCTTTTGCTTTGCGTCGAGCCTCTTCATAGCGAGAACGATCGTCTGCCGTGATGATGTTCTCGCCCTTTAATATGCGCATCATCTCGTCGCTATCGATCGTCTCTTTGATGAGCAGAGCTTCGGCCAAGCTTTCAAGTTGATCGCGATTATCCTTGAGAATTCTGAAGGCTTGCTTGGAACCATTTGTGACTAGGCGATGAATTTCCTCGTCGATCTCTTCAGCGACACGCTCTGAAAAATTACGCGACTGACTGATTTCACGCCCTAGGAATACTTCGTCCTGACCTTTTTTTCCAAGTGAAAGAGGCCCTATTTTATCACTCATACCCCAATTGCAAACCATTTTTCGAGCGATGTCGGTGGCCTTGTTTATGTCGTCCCCCGCACCTGTCGTGAGACGGTTAAAGATCAGCTCTTCTGCAGCACGGCCACCCATCGCATACGCAATCATACCTTCAGCGTATTCTTTGGAGATGGTTAGACGGTCTTCGACAGGAAGCATGATGGTCACACCAAGGGCTTGACCGCGAGGAATGATACTGATTTTGTGTACGGGATCCACATGTCCTACGAGCATCCCGACCAAAGCATGTCCCGCCTCGTGATAAGCGGTGTTACGCTTTTCATCCTCGTTCATGATGAGGCTGCGTCTTTCAGGGCCCATAAGCACTTTGTCTTTTGCCAGCTCAAAGTGCTCCATGCGCACTTCTTTGCAGTCACCGCGTGCGGCAATCAGTGCCGCCTCATTGACGAGATTCTCGAGGTCAGCGCCGGAAAAACCCGGAGTTCCTTGGGCGATTACTGAAAGCTTAACATCATCGGCCAACGGAACTTTTTTGGTGTGAACAGCAAGGATTCCCTCGCGGCCGCGCACATCTGGCTTAGGAACTACAACGCGTCGGTCAAAGCGACCTGGGCGAAGCAACGCAGGATCAAGCACATCTGGTCTATTTGTAGCGGCAATGATGATGACGCCGTCGTTACCCTCAAAGCCGTCCATTTCCACGAGAAGCTGATTTAGCGTTTGTTCACGCTCATCGTGTCCGCCGCCTAGGCCAGCTCCACGATGACGACCAACCGCGTCAATCTCATCGATGAATACGATGCACGGCGCGTGTCGCTTAGCCTGATCAAACAGATCCCGTACGCGACTAGCTCCAACGCCGACGAACATTTCAACGAAATCCGAACCAGATATGCTGAAAAATGGAACGCCCGCCTCGCCGGCGATCGCTTTAGCAAGAATTGTTTTTCCTGTACCCGGAGAGCCGATCAAAAGAACGCCTTTGGGTATACGACCACCAAGTCTTGTGAATTTTTTTGGATCTTTAAGGAAGTCGATAATTTCTTCGAGCTCCTGCTTTGCTTCGTCAATTCCCGAAATATCTTTGAAAGTGATTTTGGGTTGGCTATCGGTCAGCATTTTTGCGCGGCTCTTGCCAAAACTCATGGCCTTGCCACCGCCAGCCTGAACTTGGCGCATGAAGAACATGATGAGTAGTAGAATGAGGAGCATCGGTAGAAGTGTGTTAACTAGCAACGCCTTCCACCAACCCACCTCTTCTGGCGGCTCGTAGTTTACGCTTATGCCAGACGCTTGCAGTTCCTTGCGCAAATCCGTGTCGGAAGGTCCGAATGTTCTGAATGAGCTTTTATCCGAGCGAACTCCTGTAATCACATTGTCCCGGAAGGTGACTTCCGTGATGCGGTTTGGATTATCAGCAGGAAGTTTCAGGGCCTCAGTAAACTCAGAAAATTTGATCGACTTTACTTCTTCGGGTGGTTTCACCAAAAAGTGCAGCAGCAAAAATCCAAGTAAGCATGCGACTACGACTAACGTCATTTTGGTTTGGTTGTTTTGTTTTGAGGGCAATTTCGCCATGATAGCAGTTCTCCTAGTTGACTGGGGAAAGCAGTCCTTTAACTCATATTTTGACACAAAAAGCTTAAAGTCCAAGCCGGTAAAGAATTCCCTGTTGACTCTCTTAAATTACACTAAAATAAGGCTAAAAGAACCGCTAATTGCGGTGGGATAGGCGCAATTCTGAGGTGGTCAGTTTTAGGATTTTGCCCTCAGGCAAATGAAACTCCTTGGTTTCCCGGGACCCTGAGAAATGATCCAGGAGGGCCTTTGAGATTTTTTCGATGACTTGTCGTGCGACGGGTGAACGGCCACCATATTGCTCCGAAAGCCACTGATGTAAGGAGCTATCGAGGACCTTTCGCGCTTGATCCTGGAAAAATGCGGTAGGAATGGAGTTTGTGGTCATCGATGAAGGACTCATAGATTCGCCGAATTCGGATAGAAACCCTTTACTTATTCTGCTGCTCGCACCTGGAAATAACTCATTTAAAATAGGCATAACTTCGTTACGAATTCTATTACGACTGTATAGCCCCAATGCGTTGGAGGAGTCCTCGCGCCAAGGCAGGTGTGCAGAGCTGAGGGCCGCGCGGATTGATTCGCGGGATATATCGAGCCAGGGACGAAAAATTTGACCATTGAAATAAGTCATTCCTGCAGCTTGATGCGGCGCTGTTCCGCGACATAGACGCATCAAAACGGTCTCCGCAACGTCATCTCCGTTATGAGCGAGAGCCACTAAAAAGCCTTGCTTATAAAGCTGTTCTTGTAGCTCCAGCCGAACATTGCGAGCCGACTCTTGCACGGAAGTAATGATTGGCTGGCTGGGTTTATGGAGAATTAAAGGGACTGATTGGGCTGCACAGTGAGCGCTAACAAATCGTTCGTCGCCATCACTCTCCTCCCCTCGAAGGCCATAGTTGATGTGAAAAACGACCAAATCAGAAATAATATTTTTTTTTAGAAAATCGCAAAAAACATGAAAAAGCCCAATAGAATCAGCGCCTCCCGACACTCCGACCGCAAACCTCTGATTTTCAAGGGAAAAGTCCCTTATTTTATGATGTGCTAAAGACCACAAGCCTTCAAGATTGTTAGAATAAGTGACCAACTAGGCGAGCTTCCTTGGGTTTTGGCGAGGTTTTATCAAAAGATAAAAAATCTTAAAGTTTTTTACCAAACGGTACGAACTCCTCACGTGCAAGAGCCAGGGTGGTTCTTGCTGCTGGGCCCAGAGTGCCCAGTAATCAAAACGAATTCAAGGAGGATTTATCATGGGAATGCGAATTAGAACGAACGTGCCTGCCATCACCGCTCAACGCTTCATGTCTGACAACAAGGACGCAATGAGCAAAAGCCTCGAGAGATTATCCTCAGGCTACAGGATTAACAAGTCAGCCGACGATGCCGCTGGACTCGCCATCTCAGAAAGCTTGAGAGGCAAGATTCGTGGTCTTAACGTTGCTAAACGCAACGCTAATGACGCCGTATCCATGGTTCAAGTTGCGGAAGGTAGTATGAACGAGATGACCAACATCTTGATTCGTCTGCGAGAGCTAACGGTTCAATCGTCAACGGATACCATCGGTGAACGGGAAAGATCTTTCCTTAACCGCGAGTACACACAGCTTGCCGATGAGATTGACCGTATCGGAAACTCAACTGAGTTTAACGGCATCAAGATCTTCGATAAAGAAGCAGACCGTGATCAGTTCGTAATCCAAGTTGGTACTAACGGTACAACGCCAGACATGAATACAGACACGATCGCAATCAGCCTCGCAGGCCTCAAGTTTAACACTGAGGACCTCGGTATCGGAAAAGGTGCAGAAATCGGTTCGGTTGACGGGGGCGCTGGACCTTCACTCGAAGACATTTCTTCAAAGCTGAACGTTATCGACGAAGCACTCAACAAGATTGCAAGTGAGCGAGCGACTCTTGGTTCTGTACAAAGCCGTCTCGGAAGTGCCTTGTCCAACTTGGCCGTCAATGTCGAGAACATGGAAACAGCGAAGAGCCGAATCAAAGACGTCGACTTTGCAAGTGAGACAGCGGAGCTTACCCAAGCGCGCATTCTTACAAGCTCAACGACATCCGTCCTGCAACAGGCGAACGCTGCACCAGAGCAAGTTTTGCAACTGCTGCGCTAATTTGAGTCGAGTTCTATTCAATTTGAGCCAATTTAGACGGCCCAAGGTGGGTTCGTCTGCCCAAAACAGAGGAGGTTACTTCTATGGGTATCAGAATTAAGACCAACATTGAGTCCATTGTATCGCAGCGGCGAGTAAGTGATAGTCGAAAGGCATTGGGTGAATCCTATGAGAAACTGGCCAGTGGTCAGCGCGTAAACAAGTCAGCGGACGACGCCGCTGGTTTGGCGGTCAGCGAGCGAATTCGAGCGAAAACTCGAAGTCTCGAAGTGGCCAAACGTAACGCCAACGATGGTATCTCGTATATTCAGGTTGCAGAAGGCGGCCTTAACGAGACTACAAATATCGTTGTTCGAATGAGGGAGCTCGCAGCTCAAGCGGCGTCTGACACCATCGGAAACCGTGAGCGTGAATTTCTTAATAAGGAATTCACCCAACTTCGCCAAGAAGTCGGCCGTATCATGGATTCTACAGAGTTCAACGGCGCGAAAGTCCTTAAAGTGGACGAGCAAAAGCCAATGCGGATATTCGTCGGCGCAAGCAACCGAGGAAATGACGCGGATGGAAATGCGCCAGACATTAGCCCTGAAGAAGATCCAGATATTTTGACCATCGATCTGAAGGATCTCGCCACATTCAGGGAAGCGATGGAAGCTGTACTGGACGAAGACTTAACCATTGTGTCGCCGGACTCAGAAGGTGGCGCGGCAGATTTAGGCCCGTCTGGTACAAATGATATTTTCAACCGTTTGGACTCAGCTCTTGATTCCATGGCGTCTTACCGAGCAGTTCTTGGTTCGGTACAGTCAAGGTTGAACTCAAGTATCACCAATATTGATGTGACCAATGAGAACTTGCAGGCCGCACAGAGCAGGATTCGTGATGTGGATTACGCCGCTGAAACAGCGAAACTCGCCACAAACCGTATTCTGACCCAAGCTGGCGTGTCTGTCTTGACGCAAGCTAACGCGAACAGTGATTTCGCCTTGCAGCTTCTGCGCGGCTAATTTGGCGCGGAATAAGGGGCCTGGACTGGAGGATCAGTCCGGGCTTTTTATTGTTTCTATCGTTCTGGCTAGGATCTCAGCCGCACGACGGGAGCTCTCAGGAGAATTCATTTCACCAAAACTTGCACGTAATACGTTTGCTTGAATTTCAACCGGAAGTCCCAAAGCCTTAGGAACATGGCTATACTTTTCACCGTTAGCGCCGAGGCAAGAAGAACCTCGATTGATACAGAGGTGAGGTATCTTCGCTAATAAAGTTGGGGCGTCAAGACCCTGAACGTAAAAATTCACAATGCCGGCCGCTTCTGCGCGAATTGGAAGTGTCAGTCGCACTGACGGTGACTTCGCTAACAGTGTCTCTGAGAATGCGTCGGCGCAGCTACGCATATTACTGACTCGCTGACTTCGTAAGGTCTTATGTGACGTGATGGCTGTCGCCGCCGCGGCGATTGCTAGGGTGTTATGAGTGCCTGGGCGAATCCCGAATTCCTGATCGCCACCACAATAGGGCGCTTTGATGCGTGGCGCGAGCCCATGTTTTCCGAGTACAAGCACTCCAATGCCTTTGGGGCCGTATATTTTGTGTGGTGATAAGACATAACTACCATAAAGGCCTTCGGCAAAGCGGAGATCTTCGCGCACAAACCCCTGCACCCCGTCACAGTGAAATGACGCATCGTACTGCCGACAAAGGTCGGCGATTGACTCCACGGGGTGACGAACTGGAATTTCATTATTGATGTGCATGAGCGCCACTAGAGTGGGCCGACCACGGCCTTCTTTGAGGAGTGCTTCAAGATGATCAAGATCAGCTTCGCCATTAGCCTTGACCGCGACGCTTTCTGTAGTTGCGAGTGCGCGCTCGCCGATCTCGACGCAAGCTTCGTAGATGCTTTTATGCTCCGTGGCACCAAAAAGTATCCTTGGGCTCCGCCCGAGGAACCTGAGGGCGTGCCCCCACAAAATAAGATTATTAGCCTCTGTGGCGCTACCGGTGAAAAGGATCTCATCAGGCTTTGCGTCAAGAGATTTTGCGATAGTTGCACGCGATTCATTTATAATTGTCTCCGCTGCCTGACCGAGAACATGGTGAGACGCTGAGGGATTGCCGAACGGATCGTCGCCGATGAGTTCATGCAGTTTCTTTTTGACGTCAGCGGACAGCGGTGTGGTTCCGCAGTGATCAAGGTAAAAAGTGCTCTCTTCTGACATTGGCACCAACTTTGACTTTAGCTGAGCTCAAACATGCGGTTAAGTGCCAGCAAAGAGTCCTTTGCGACATTCGCAGGAACGGAAATTTGGTTCACTTTCTCGGCCTTAAAGGCGAGCTGGCTTAGAACCCAAGCCAAGTTGTGCAGGCTGATTCGATTCATGGTGCCGCACAAGCACGTAAAAGGATTCAGGCTCGTGATCACTTGATTGGGGTGTTGTTTTGCTAGGCGTTCGACCAGATGTTTTTCGGTACCAATCGCCCAGCGGCTCCCCGCTGGCGCAGCTTCAACTGTTTTGATGATGAAATCCGTAGAACCAGACATATCCGCTACATCGACAATTTCCATAGCACACTCTGGATGCACTAGAATTTTCGTTGATGGTTCCTCGGCCCTGATTTTCTGAACTTGCTGGACTGTGAATAGCGCATGAACGGGGCAGTGCCCTTTCCACAACCAGACTTTACGGGACAAAATAGTCTCGGGGCGATGACCGCCTAGGGCTTTTAAAGGATCCCAAAGTAGCATGTCGGCCGAGGGGCTTAAGCCCAAGTCTTTTGCGATGTTTCGACCCAGGTGCTGATCAGGGAAAAAGAACACATGCCGACCCGTTTCAAGGGCCCATGTCAAAACAGCTCTGGCATTGGAGGACGTGCAAATAACCCCACCATTGCGCCCCACAAAAGCTTTGATGGCCGCCGATGAATTGATGTAGGTGACCGGGATAATTTTGTCAGCGCCAATTTCACGAGCCTGGTTCCAGGCATCCGCAACATCGCGCACTTCAGCCATATCAGCCATATCGCAACCGGCGCCAAGGTCAGGTAAGCAGACGAATCGCTCACCCCCCGTTAGGATGTCAGCTGTCTCCGCCATAAAGTGAACGCCACAAAAAATAATATTTTCCGCACCGCAGTCACGAGCAATCTTGGCAAGTTTTAAACTGTCGCCTGTCGCATCCGCGTGATCGATAACTTCGTCGCGCTGGTAATGGTGCCCTAATATGACCGTTGACTGGCCTAGAGCCGACTTTGATCGACGCACCAGCTCGTGAGCATCCGCATTCGATAGGCTCGAAATATTAGTCGGTAAGGGCTCTTGGTGTACCACCGCGTTCCTCGCGAAATTAGACTCCACGACGGGGTACTTATATGAAAGGCAACTGGCGGCTGCAAGCTAATTCCTGACAATTACTCTCAAGATAAAGCGCAGCGCCATCCAAATCAGGGGGAATAGCAGGAAAGTCATGAATATTGAGCGGTTCCCCGCTCTTCCTGGGACTTCGGGCCCACCAATACTACAGCCTGGGGCAAAGGCCGCATGGCCCGAATTACTTGGATAAATACGGGCTAATGCTGCACGGTCATCAATGGAAAGGGCGAATTGATTGCGGTCAAGGTTATAACTCATAATCGATTCAGGCATCAAACTGTGTGCTAGACCAATGCAGTGTCCGATCTCATGAAGTGTGGTTTTGCTGAGTGTCTCAGCATTCATGTCGGGTGCCGCGGCAATGTGGATAGTACAATGCCGTGGTACGCCATCTTGGACGTCATCAAAAATACTATATCCAGCGGCAGTTGCGCCGCCTGTAATGGAATTGTCATAGTAAATTGAAATCTGGGCTTGGTGAGTCGCCCCAGACGGGCTGAGTTGAAGAATTGAACCATCCACTTGACTCCAGATGTCAGCAGATTCGTCGACAATTCCTTGCAGGAATGACTCAAGCGTTGCGTCGGCGGCAATCACTTCATAAAACACCTCCGCATTCTCAGCCGTTAGGGGCCACCTGTGCAAAGAGCCATCCACGTCCACTGGTGTCGGATATGCCAGGGCTAGGCCGGGTAGAAGAAGGCCAATTAAAATGCTAAAGCAATACCTGCCCATATGGGGTAACTCCATGTGATGATCCGGTTTTTAGCAAGGTAAAACTGCGAAGTAATATCGATTCGTAGTGATGGAATGAACCGGGGGGCGGATACCGGTAACCACAGAGGAACCAAGGGTATGATCGTACCCCAGGAGATTTCTCCATAAGGACCGCCGTTTGAAAGTCCGCCGCCAACTTGGGCAAAAAATCTCCAAAAGCACGACTCGTCACAGACGGACATTCGATAATTATAACCAGCCCCCATTAGGGGCAACTCGCCGACAATAAGCGCGCGATTATAAAAAGCGTGCCACGCGTTTGGTTTCGCATACCCCTCAACGCGGTAAGCTTCTTGTCCTCCCGCATTGGGCGCCAATGATAGACCGTGCAGCGAGATCTCGTGGAAGCCTTTGCGCGCAGCCACCGCCAACTGCGGCATGCTCAACAGCAAGGCCAAGAGTAACCGATGTAGGGCTCTTTGCATCTGGGCTTGCCTTAAATTTCGATGGGGTGAGAAAAGGATAGAACAAACCAATTAAATGGCCATGCTACATAAGCATTCAATTGCTCGCTAGTGCTGTGTCCGACGAGCACTTGATGCGCAAGTCGTACATCAAGATAATCTATGCTCCAGCGTCCCTCAAGTGCCACCGCTAGCCCCGGTATCTTATAAGAGTCCGTGTCAGAGTCATCATTGGCCGATTTGATATAACCCCAAGCATAACCGCCACCGATGAGCGTTGTGACCCCAATATTTTTTCTCTGCAGAATGCTTTGGCCAATTAAAACCAAGCCCGAGAAGTCTTGATCCGTATATCCACGACTGGTGAATTTCGGCCGCTGTAAGTACTGCAGTCGTATTAACGAGCGATCAAACTCCCGTGCAAGATCAATCTGCGTCCCAAAAACGTAATGATAATATTGCGATGAGGGCGGAACCATCAAGCCTGCAGAAAAACTTGGCCGGATGGATGCGGCTATGGCGGGCTGCCCTGCGAGCGGAAGCAGCCACAAGCAAATTAAAAAAAATCTGTAAGCAAACGCAAGCACGAGCGGTGCGTCCCCCAAAAATTTTGTTGTCAGTTCTGGAGTGAATTCTACCAGTTTCCCCAGCAATAGCAGCCCAAATTTAGGGGACTTGATGCCAAGGGGTTTTCGCCTTAAATATCGCTGCATTTCTCACGCGTTGGGGGCTGTTTGGCGAAGTTCACGACGTAGGATTTTACCAATGTTAGATTTCGGCAACTCGTCACGGAATTCAAAACTCCTAGGGCATTTATACCCAGTCAGATTCTCTTTACAGTATGTGCGCAGCTCATCGACGGTCAGTGATTTATCCCGCGGAACAACAAAAGCCCTCACCGACTCTCCGCTATTTTTGTCTGGTACACCAATAACGGCTGCTTCTAGCACCTTTGGGTGTTGAGCCAACACCCCCTCAATCTCGTTGGGATAGACATTGAACCCGCTGACTATGATCATGTCTTTTTTCCGGTCGACGATAAAAAAGAACCCGCGTTCGTCCATTCGGCCGATGTCACCCGTGTAGAGCCATCCATCCTGTAAAACTCTGGCTGTCTCATCATCACGATTCCAATAACCACGCATCACCTGCGGCCCTTGCACGATGAGCTCGCCAATTTCTCCCGGCAGTCGCTCAGCTCCCGTTTCGTCGACAATTTTGGCCAAAGTTGAAGGTAGTGGAATGCCGATCGACCCAACTGGGTTGCTCGTACTGATTGGATTGACGTGCGTCACCGGAGATGCCTCCGTTAGACCGTAGCCCTCAGTGATCGGCACACCCGTGATACTTTGGAATGTTTTATTGACGTGGTCTTGCAGTGCCATGCCGCCCGCTACAACCACACGTAGGGTTTTAGGCGCGAGTTCGCGAAAACTCCGACTGTTATTAAGTGCGTTAAATAGGGTATTCACGCCAGTCATGACGCTTATTTGATAGCGCCTGAATATGTCGACCGTGTTCTGAATCGGAATTGGTTTTGGAATCAAAATAATATGATGGCCATCGGCTAAGAACGCCAGGAAGTTCACACTAAGCGCAAAGATATGGTACAGGGGCAGAGCCGTGAGTACGGTCTCGCCCCCAGGCGTCAGCGCCTGCTTTGTGACTTCCTGAATTTGTAGCATGTTGGCCAAAATGTTCTTGTGGGAAAGGATAGCTCCCTTCGATACGCCCGTAGTACCACCGGTGTATTGAAGGACGGCCATGTCGTCCAGGTTAATTTTAGGTGATACAAAATCTGTTGGGTTTGCTTTTGCGATAGCGTCGCTAAACGACCACGATTGAAATGGGAAGTTTGGGATCATGTTTTTGAATTGCAGGAAAAGACGCAGAGGAATTCTTTTCCACGTTGGTAGTTGATCCGCGATCGAGGTAATGATCACGTGCTCGATCTTCGTGTCCTTTAAGATGCCAGCAAGCTTATCGGCGAACATGTCCAGTATAACGATCGCTTTGGCCCCGCTGTCCGAGAACTGGTGTAGCATTTCACGAGGGGTGTAAAGAGGATTGGTATTAACACAGACCCCGCCGCACTTTAGTACAGCTAATTCAGCGATAAGAAATTGTAGGGTATTGGGAAGCATAATTGCGACACGGTCGCCCTTATTTATTTGCAATGAATTCTGCAAAAAACTTGCGAATCGGGTCACTGTATTCTGAAGCTCAGCAAAAGAAACGGTTGTTCCCATGCAAGTAGCAGCCGGCTGCCGCGCATATTTCATTATGGCACGATCAAGACAGTCCGAAATGGACGTGAAATTTCCAAAGGATATATCGGGAGCAACTGTGGTTGGGTATTGTTTGATCCATCGACGTTCCATAAAAACCCCATGCGAAAATACTGCCTTTAGCTTACAATAAAAAGCCGATTGAAGACATTACGAGTTCGCAAAAGATTGCAATCAGCCGTAAAGAGGAGAAAGTAAATGTTGTCCACAATTAAGAATCTGAGAAATTATTCGAAGTGGGCGCCAATCTTTTTCTCCAGCTGTGTTCTCGCGCTCGTCCTAGCTGCAGCCGATGGCGCAGCCCTTGCGGCTTCTGCGGAGTCTTTAAGTACCGACGAGCTAAGAGAGCTGCAGGGTAAGTTGAACCAGCGTCAGAACTTGTCCGTCCGTTTTACTCAAATTAGAACGAGTAACCTCAGGCCCAAGAAACCATCCACTTCAAGCGGGCGGGCGGTTTTCGCAAAACCGGCGAAGTTTCGCTGGGAGTTCGAAAAGCCGAGCGCGGACATTTTATTGTTTGATGGGCGTAGTTTGATCAGTTTTAAACCTGGAGAAAAAACCGCAACTCGTTTCAACTCCCAAGCTGAACGCGCCAAAGAGATAAAAGAAGTTATTGATTTTGTGCTGGACTTTGATGCCCTGCTCAGTCGGTATTCCATTAAGCAGGCGCAGAAAGCCCAAAACGAGATCAGTTTAACCTTGCAGCCCAAATCCCCTGGCGCGATCAGTGAGCTCAAAATTAATATTGATGGAAAAAGTTACTTTGTAAGCGCAATTAAAATGACATTCCAGAATCGAAATGTCTCAGAATTCAAATTCATTGAACCGACCACAGGGGTCGTGCCAATGGATGCTTTCAGTGTTCCGTCTGGGGTGCAGGTGCTCGACGGCGTCTAGTCAACGGACGCATTGGTTAAATAAGTAACATGTCGGAAAGACTTCGGTTATTCATTTAAATTACTGATTTTATTAAATAAAACTACCTGTAAAGTTTTTATTCATGTCGGCCGATAGTTAGACAAGGTGTCAGGGCTTACGACACTTTGTGTACGCGAAAAGCGTTCTGCGACGGCTAAATATCTCTTTGAACCAGGCGAAGGTTTGCCCGATTCATTGAGCAAGACTAGGGAGAACTTTGCAATGACTGAGCAGCATGTCAGGTGGGATGAGTTTGATAAAATCCACGTTATCCGAAAACTGCGCGAAATCGTCGGTAAATGGTGGAAGATCCAATTAAACTTCACGGACCAAAAAGGACTGCTTCGCGGCGTTCCTGATGGCAAGTTTTTCAACCCTCTAAATCATATTTGCACGGCCATTACATCTAATGCCAAAGGCTTTGAAGGTTGCCGCGGCACAGCGCGAACGACAACAGCATCCATGACCAACTCGAAAGGTGTCAAAGTCTCTTCTTGCCACGCGGGATTCTCAACGGTTTCCGTGCCCATCAGGGTGAACGGCCAGTTTGTTGGCACTGTGTTCGGGGATGGCTTTGTTCTAGAGGAGTCAGCTGCTCAGCAAAAGATCGCTATCAAGCAATATATGGAGCGCGCATTCCCAGACAAGCGTACTGACGCGATCACGTGGGTTGACGAGCTACCGGTCTTGTCGGCCAAAGACCTGGATTATCTCACCGAGCTGGTCAACCTCGTGGTTGAGGAAATCGTGATGACTCACAAAACCATCAACGATCAAGAAGATACTGTCAACGAGCTGCGTAGCCAGCTCACCAATCGATATGGTTTCCACAACATGATTGGAAAGTCCGCGCCAATGCAGAATTTGTATCGATTGTTGGAGCGTGTCGCTAACAGTGATGCCACCATATTGGTGCAGGGAGAAAACGGCACCGGTAAAGAGTTGATTGCTAAAGCCCTTCACTTCAATAGCCCACGCAAGAAAACTCGCTTTATTCCAGTGAACTGCGGTGCGTTCAACGAGAACCTATTGGAGAGTGAACTTTTTGGTCACGTGAAAGGCTCATTTACAGGCGCTGTGAAGGATAAAAAGGGTCTTTTTGAAGAGGCTGACGGCGGCACGCTATTCATGGATGAGCTTGGTGAGACCTCAATGGCCATGCAAGTCAAGTTGCTTCGCGTATTGCAAGATGGTACCTACACACCCGTAGGAAGTAGTCAGGTCCGCAAATCGAATGTTAGGGTTGTGGCCGCGACTAATCGTGATCTTGCGAAGATGGTCAAAGACGGGACCTTTCGTGAAGATCTTTACTACAGATTAAACGTCATCAATGTAACGGTTCCGCCGCTGCGGGACCGACGTGATGATATTAAGCTCCTTTGTGATCACTTTTTGGCGTCCCATGTAAAAGGTTCCAATAAGCAGGCAAAAGTTATTAGCTCCGATTGCATGGAAATTTTGATGAACTATGAGTGGCCAGGAAACGTGCGCGAGCTTGAAAATGAGATCGAAAGACTATGTGTCCTCGCAGGTGATGACAAAGAGGTCTCGGCTGAATTCCTCAGCCCTCGTATTACTAACCTCGTTAAGTCGGGGTCAGCAGGCATCAAGTTTGCCGGGAGTTTGAAGGGTACGATGGAAGAGGTGGAAAAGCAGATGATTTCCGAGGGTCTTGTTAAGCACCGCTACAATCGCTCAAGACTGGCGAAAGAACTGGGCATGAGCCGTGCAAGTTTGATTTCAAAAATATCAAAATACGGACTAGACGATAAAACGGGCAGCTAAGAAGAAAAAAGGGGCCCGAAAGGGCCCCTTTTCGTATGCGGCAGTTAGAATCAGTTGACCACTTTTTTAAGTTCATCAGCAAAGACCCCGAGGGCATCTCCACTGGGAGCAGCAGATTGGGTCTTCATAATCTTGTCAATCGCCACGGCATCATCAAAATCATCCGCGGATATGACGCCACGATCGTCCAGAAGCTTTTTTAGGCTGGCGAAGACTTCCATGTATCCCGCATTGATTCGCATTAACTCGTCAACTTGGTGTTTTGTTCTGTAAACCTGAGCTCCAAGCTCCAGGATGGTTCGTTCGAGATATTCGATCTTAGCCTGCATAGATATACCTTCCTTCTGGGTCAAGATAGATCGGCTGGATTCACCAACCTGCTTTAGAAGGCTTCGGCATTAGGTTTTGTCTAGTTTAGGTTTGGGGCTTGTGAGGTCGCCGAGTGGTTGACTCAAGTCGCTAAACTTACAGCAGTTTGAGGCAATTGTGCGCATTCTTTTGATAGCCGCAAGTTCAACTCCCTTAGGTCGCAAAGTTTCAATGCCGCCAGTGATTGCGCGGCTTCCTCTTCGGCGATAGAGAAGTTGTCTGAGTAGATGTTTGAAATGTGAAAAACCTGCAGGGCCTTGGCATTAATCGCGGTTGCAAGGAGTGCGGCTTGATAGGATGTCAGGTGAAACTTTTTTTGCGCCTTTTCCCGATCACGGTGAATATAATTACTTTCGCAGATCAATAGGTCAACACCGCCCGCAGCAAGATTCACAAGTCGCTCTAGATTGTCAGCTCGGAAAATCATGTCCGTTACATACATCAATTTCTCGCCGGGCCTGGGCAGAAGAATCTTATTAGCTAAATCCTGAGCGTCCCATTTGGTTCCGTTGACATCAATCTGACCGTTCAGGTTGCCAAGGACCGCTAATTTTTGGAGTTGGCTGATCCACGGACCAGGGGTCAATTTTAAATGGTTAAACGCATTTTTGGAGACTACATGGGAGGAAGGCATCTCCATACAAAATGCCAGGACTGGCGTACCGTGATCGACGCAGACCGCCCTAATGCTCAGACCGCTCATAGTTGTTAAATGAACGCTGGTTTCCGCGGCTCCAGCAGAAATAACTGATGCAGTTGAGTAAAGATTAAGGGGGATCGGTTCAAACTGATTGTCGTTAGTTAACTTCGCGGCGGTTGCCTGTCCCAACGGATCGATTTCATGAACAACGAAATTGACCTGCCCATTATCCAGGAGATTCCAAGTATAGGCTTTTAGTTTGCTCTGGACATTCGCAATGATGCCTGATGGTCCGATGATTTCAAGAGTGCGAAAGTGCGGAACATTGACGCGAATTAAACGATCAAAGCCAACGAAGTGATCAAGGTGCGTGTGGGAAATAGCGACAACCCTTATACGCAACAGCTCTTTGTTGGAAAGTGTCTCCAGTGATCCCGCATCAAAAAGAATGCAGTCTGAGGATTGACTTGGCTGCACATAGACGGCAGGGTCGCCACCAAGACCATTCACTAGTTTTACATTAAGATTACTTAACATTATTCGCTTCAATTCAGTTTTTAATTAAGACTGAGCTTTACGCTTCTATAGATAAAAGACCTCTCCACTGGAGAGGTCTTATCAGTCTAATTTTGCTCAATACAAAACATTTCTAAAACCGTTATCACTCAGCGGTGATAGTACATGGTGAATCCCCATGGACCAATGCTGTACCAGTAGTCGTGATACTCGGCTGGGTACCACTCGTAATAACTTCGAATCAACCCAAATGAGTCAAACTGCGTCGGATGACCCGTTGGTCTGATCGGCGCCTGTGCTAGGGAATTCTCTACGAGTTTTCTCTTCAGCAGTAATATTTGGCTTTGGGCATTTGTTACATAACTCATCTCTTCGGCGCTGAGTTTGCGTGTGACGGCCGAGATGACGCTGGCGCTACCTGGATTTAAACTAGGATTATCCTCAATCCGAGCCGAACCCACATCGTATAGCTTGTCAGCAAATACGAACTGGAGATTCAAGCAACTCTGAAGAATGAGTCGACCGATACGGCGAACTTCTGGCAGGTTTAGATATTTTAAGTTGCGCTCACGAATTACTAGTCTCGATGAAACATCAGTCAGCGACGGAAATTCCGCAGCTTCCAAATCGGCTCCCGAAATATAAAGGTCGCGGACAACCTCAAGTTTAGGCATCGCAAGAGCTTTCAGTCCGTCGGACTCGATATTGATCAAGCCGGCTCTTTTTAGGTTAGGAAGCACGACCTTTTCCACGCCGTCTGCAAAGATGGCAAGGCTTTCAGTGACCTCACAGACATCTTGTACCCGGTCAAGGTCTTGCTGCGAATCAATTCGCATCGCGCCGATAACTCGGCAAGTCTCTGCAGCCGCAATTGTGGACCATGCTGATAATAAAATGGACAGGCTCAATGTGATAATCGACTTCATGAATTCTTGCTCCTCATTTGTAGGCAAGAGGCTCAGCAGATCTGAGACTCTGACACAATCGCCCGCATCATATAGGCGCCCGTTTTATTGTCAACTTAAAATCTCCATAGAAACATAAAAATTCGGAATCTCTTGCATAGGTGCTTATAAGACCATGATTTTGTTTGATAAAGGCCTGGCAATAAAACGGGAAAATCATAAAAAAACAATTATATCAGTGGTATATACCAATTTAAGGCGACATTCCCGATCCCGCGAAAACGCCACTTAATGATCCGTTAGAGGCCTCTAAAGACCGGCATTAACCATAAGGAATCATGATAGTTTCAAGATATTCTTTAGACTCCCCATCAATTTGCCGATACGGAATTCCTGAAGGGGAGCCCGTACGCGTGACTTATAGAAATCTATATTTAGGATGCTTCTTGTTTGCTGCTACCTTTGTCCAAGGGTGTAAGCCGCCTACTGAGGCAGAAAGCCGCCTGCAATGGGGCGTTCACCAGAGCGCACGCTCCGCCAATATTCTCAATTTGCTACCCAATCAATCGGTGGAAGTTTGTGCTGACAAACAAGACTGGGTTGCGGCCAGTCATGAGGCGATTCAAAAGTGGGCGACAGCAATTGGTCGTTGGGGGCATATAAAAATCGTTCAATGTGGTCAAACATCTGACCTAACCATAAATTTGCAGGGCTTTGACAGTACGGGTTTAAATTATTTTACCGCAAGACCCGGTAAGATTTTCATGAAATCTTCGGCATCCGGCAACTTTTTGCGTGCTCTTGCCTTGCATGAGTTCGGGCATAGTTTTGGTCTTTGTGATCAATATAAAGACGCCGGGAGCTCCAATTGTTCTGACGCGCGCAGTGAGCGTCAGCAAAACTCGGAGGTTATGGGCGCAACCAATGCCAGTAAGTTAAACCTTACGATTGGCGATATCGAGGGTGTTCGAAAGGCAGCTTCAGATCTTTCCGTTCGGGCTAACTCACGCTGGCAAAATTATCTTTCGAATGTCAGCCCCAATCAGCAAAATTCCCAACCACAGCCACAACCACAGTCACAACCACAGTCACAACCACAGCCGCAAACTTTGCAGAGAAAAGTTTTCGCACGGCTTGTAGCGGGCAGCACAAATGATCGGCCGAAGCTTGCGGTGAGTGCGCCAGCCGGCTCGTCCGTTGCAGTCTGTCGATATCAGTTCGGACTCTCATCCTGCTCATCCCAAAGCTCCCAATATCTTGGGATGCAGAAAGCCAATTCGTCAAACGGCCGTGAATTTTACGTAAGCACCCAAGATCTAACGGGACTGACCTCCAGCGGAAATCTCATATTTGTCGTGACGATCAAAGACTCCACCGGCGCTAAAACCGAGAAGTTTGCCATCAAACGAAGATAATTTAATCTAAACAAAAGCTTATTTATAAAGTTCTGGCCGACGATTAGTTAATGCGGGTAACTGTGAACGGTAAAGGGATATTTGACCTTGGCTGATACGCGCTATTACATTAGCTTCCGTATTTCCACTATCAGCAATGACATTTCCCCAAGGATCAACGACTAACGCGTGACCGTACGATGTCTTGCCAATGCTATGTGTTCCAACTTGGTTTGCGGCGACCACATAACAAAGATTTTCAATCGCGCGCGCCTTCAGTAGGGTGGCCCAATGGTACATGCCAGTTTGAAGTGTAAAAGCTGACGGAATCATCATACAGTCGACCGGCGCTGATCGCGTGAGGGAAGCGAAAAATTCGGGAAAGCGCAAATCGTAGCAGGTGGCTAGCCCTACTCGCCACCCATCAACAGTAAGCGTGACGATCGCCTCGCCCGCTAAATATCCATCACCTTCACAATATAGAGGCTCACCCTTGGTCCCAAGTAAATTGAAGAGATGAGTCTTGCGATATTTCGCTAATATACTGCCGTCGCGACCAAAGACATACTGCGTGTTAAAAACCTTTCCGCCACGGGATTGGGGCGGCCTTTCCGCGACACTTCCCGCGAATAAGACGACTTTATTGTCTTTTGCGAAGTTTGAAAGTTGCTGATTCAAGGGCCCATCTTCGAATTCGGCATGGTCCCAAAGCGAGTCATAGCCACCATGGAAAGAAAACATCTCTGGAAGACAAACCCAGTCAGCCCCACGCAGGCTTACGTCTTTGGCCGCAGCTAAAGATTTTTCAATGTTTCTTTTTTTATCGGAGTTTGCTGTGATGCTAACAAGGCCGGCATAAATTTCGGACTTTGGATTCGCCATAGGTCATAGCTCCGGAAGAAGGATTTGATGGTCCACGCCCAGTAGCTTCGTCATGAGAGCGACGCGGGTCCACATCCCATTGCGTTCCTGGCGCCAATATTTTGCTCGAGGATCTCCGTCAACCGCAGGATCAAGCTCCATGCGTCGCGGTAGAGGATGCATGATAACAGAAGTTTTTTTCATGATTTTCAAGTGAGCAGCACGCAGACAAAAAGCAGAGTGATCCACTTTCGCCGAATCTCCAAGGGTCGTGTCATACTCGTCTTGAATTCGAGTCATATAGATAGCGTCACTAGTAGCTACAGCCATCTCAAAATCGGTTGTTTCCAAAAATTCAGTCCGAGAGTCGCGTAAAAATTTCCTCAGGTCGTCTTCGATTTTAAATGCGGCTGGCGATGCAAAAATAATCTTGGCACGAGGATATAGAGCAATCAGTTTAGAGAGACTGCGAACAGTTCGCCCACGTTTGAGATCTCCTACCATGCAGATTGTTTTGCCTTCAATGCCGCCATGTTCTTTGAAACTGCGTTCAAGGGTATAAATGTCAAGCAGCGCTTGGGTTGGATGTTCATCAGGCCCACTTCCAGCATTGATGATTGGCACCGGACGATCGGTCGCGTCAAGCAGGCCGGCGATGCGGTCGCACAATCCACGGACTGGTGATCGCATGATAATTATATCCACGTAGGAGCTGAAAGTTCGAAGGGAGTCTTCGATGGATTCCCCCTTCATTTCCGAGCTCGTTGCGGCATCCCTGATTTCCGAATTTTTAACACCCAAAATATGGCAAGCACTCTGGAATGACAGGAATGTCCGAGTGGATGGTTGGGTGAAGTAGAGCATGGCCCGCTTGTGTGGCAGCAGGCTTTGCAGGTACATCAAGCCTTCTTTGCTCTTGTCGAATCGCCGGATCTTATTTGTCAGGCGATACATATTGTCGAGAAATGGACGATCAAATTGCGACGCTGAGAGGATGTGTCTTGGCGGATTCAAAAAAAGACCTCCAAAAAACGCCACACAGGCGTTAACGAAAAGAAACCTCGGGCGGCCCCTGGTGTGCTACCAACTTACCTATGACGTGGGGATCAAGTCCAAGTTCTGTCGCGTCCTGTAGTAACGCCGTTAAGCTTTGCGTTTCAACAACTGCGATCATGCCAACACCAAGATTAAATACCTCTTCTACATCACGCTCGTCTACACCATTCGACGTGATGAACTCTCGTATCCAGGAGTCGATGGGAAGATCCTTAAATTCAATTTCAGCCCGAAGATCGTTAGCTATAATACGAGGTAAATTCCCTGATATCCCACCACCGGTGATGTTTGCCAGAGCATGCAAGGTCTCGCGGTGGCGCTGCGCCAACTCGGGAATGGCATTGTAGAGCTTTGTGGGTGTTAAGAGCTTATCCATCAAATCGGGTCGCGGCCTATCACTAAGCCATTTACGAATTAATGAAAAACCGTTGGAGTGAAAACCAGAAGATTTAAATGCAATCAATGTGTCGCCCGCCTTGGTCCGGTGAGGGCCCAAGCGCTGATCCTCGTCGACAATTCCCACTACAAAACCTGCCAGATCAAAGTGTTTAGGAGCGTACAACCCCGGCATCTCAGCCGTCTCACCGCCTAGTAACGCCATTTGGCAAAGTTTGCAGGATGATTTGATTGATCCGATTATTGATTTAAACTGATCGGCATCAAGACCGCCAGTTGCGTAGTAATCAAGAAAAAATAGGGGTGACGCTCCTATCGTGTAAAGATCGTTGACGCACATGGCTACAAGATCTTGGCCCAGGCTTTCAATTCGATTTGACTGTAAGCCAAGTATGAGTTTAGTCCCAATGCCATCTGTGCTTGCGACAAGAGTTGGTTTGGACATGTTTTTTATGTTGAGTGAAAACAATCCAGCAAATCCGCCGATCCCATCCATCACTTTTCCGAGATTGAAAGGACTGACGAAGGGCTTAGTGTCGGCTTGCAACCAGTCTACTAGCGCGTCTCCTTTAGCGGCGTCGACTCCTGCTCCGAGATAATGATTTTTTTTGGGGGCCATGGTTTCTCTGTTTTTTCTTAGTCGTGATTTGAACTATAGGATTTCTTTGACCACTCGTTAACTAAAGCAAAAACATTGAATATCGTCTCTTATATAACTGACAAATCACGACAACCTCAAGACGATACCTTCCTGAAGATCCCTAGGAGAACTAAGGTAGGCAAATTTTGCCTAAAGGAGAATTGCACTATCAAGTCTAAAGATATCGGATAGTTGCGGCCATCGCCTCAATACTTTTTCAGGTCTGTCGAAACACTTGCATGGAACCATAAATGTTTAATGAAGACCGATTTGCAGGGGGCAGCATGAAACATGTCATAACAATGATCGCGGTCGTGGCAGGCGCGTGTTCATCGCATTCCGCCCTGGCAGGTGATCACGGTGGCTTTGTGATCAGTAATTATTTAAGTAGCGGTGAGGATGCAAATTTAGTTGCGATCGAAGCTGGATATCAGTCCGGCCTTAAAACAGGAGAAGTTTTTCGTGTCGTCAGGCCTTCGCGCGCGGGTGTTGATTTCCCTGTAGAAACGGGACTCTTGAAGGTCTTATCGGTGCATGAACACGAGGCGGTTGCCGAGGTTGTGCGTCAGGGATCTACCGAAAGTGAAGCGTTGTTTGGCGGCTTTGGCGGAGTGATGGCTGGAGATATTGCCGTGACTCAGAAGTTATCGATTGCTCCGGCGAAAACCGTTGCACCGGAAATATCGCTTAAATTTAGCAGTTTATTTGACGACCCCAAGGCTACGCCAGTCACTTACGAGTTGACCATGGGCGGACGCCGGGAGCTTGCAAAGGTCGCCGAGAGGATTGGTAGCATTCGGGCTGGTATGTTGATTGTCGAAGGTCATACTGATGCGCGTGGGGCCAGCCCACAAAATCAAATGGAAAGCTATCAAAGAGCACTGACTGTCAGGCAGATATTTATTGATGAATTTGGTTTTGACGAGAGTCGCATCACTGCATTGGGCCTAGGGGAATCCCAGCCCGTATCAGAGACACTTGAGCCTGGAGATGGTGATCGGTCTAGACGTATAGTATTTAAGGTGGTAGCAATGCCCAAGGCCATCTAGGCGTTGGGAGCTTGAAAATTGCCTGAATTACCCGAGGTAGAGTCTTTAGTCCGCGGTATCCGCTCGGACCTGGTCGGCAAAAGTTTTGCGGACGTGGTTTTTTATCGCGACGATATTCGTGAAAAGATACCCAAAAGTCGACTCAAGCAAATTTTAATCAATCAAAAAATAAAGCAGGTCACTCGTCGCGGCAAATATCTGCTCGTCGGCACAGACCAGGGATTTCTTGGGATTCATCTCGGCATGAGTGGTCGTTTTGTAAAAGCTTCTACAAGTGAAACACTTGCCGCGCACACCCACGCCGTTTTTGAAATTCAACCGAACATTCAATTCCGTTTTGTCGATCCAAGGCGTTTCGGTCGTCTATTCAGCATCGAAAATCATGAGCTCACCTCGCATCCATTTTTGGCAAAGCTTGGTTTGGAGCCACTTGAAGATGTAAATAAGCTAGCGACACATCTTTATCAGCAGTCTCGCTCAAAGACGCAGCTAATAAAAAACTTTATAATGGATAGCAGTATTATTGTTGGGGTCGGAAATATTTATGCTAGTGAGGCACTCTGGCTTGCACAAATTCACCCAGAGGAAAAATCAAAAAGTCTGTCTGAAGAAGACTGCAGCCATCTGGCCTTCGCCGTTGCAAAAGTACTGACAAATGCGATTAATGCTGGGGGTACTACGTTTCGCGATTATCGCGATAAGGATGGTAAGCCTGGGTACTTCCAAAATAAACTGGCTGTTTATGGCAAAAATACCAAACCATGCCCACGCTGTTCACACCAGATCACCCGCGCGGTGCATGGTGGTCGCTCCACGTTCTATTGCCTATTTTGTCAAAACAAAAAAAGAGCACGGAGTCGTAAAAATTCCGGCCAGGTAAAAGCACTTAATAAAAAATCATAAAAATTTTTTAAAAATATAACTAAAGCTTTAAAATCATAAACCGAGACCCCAATTGTTAAAACTAATCTATGTTTTATAAACTTATTGGGGGGCGATATGGGCTTAAGGATTAAAACCAACATTAGTTCGATCAACGCACAACGTAACTTGTCCACAACGAATAACGCTGTAAGAGAAAACATGCAGCAGTTGTCGAGCGGCTACCGCATCAATAAAGCGGGTGACGACGCAGCTGGTCTTGCGATCTCGAACAACATTACAGCCAAAACTCGCTCCTTAGAGCAAGCAGCTCGAAACGCTAACGACGGTGTTTCACTTGTCTCTATTGCTGAGTCGGGAATGAATGAGATTACCAACATCCTCACTCGTCTTCGCGAGCTCGCAACTCAAGCAGCTTCCGATACGATCTCAAATACTGAGAGAGGTTACACCAACCGAGAGTACACTAAACTAGTCGACGAAATTGAGCGTATTGCCAATACGACTGAATGGAACGGCCTGAAAGTGCTGCAAGGTGCTGCGAACAACACTGAATTTGGTGAAGATCTGATCACCATTCACGTCGGCGCAGGTGATGGCACCGTGGCTAACCGTGACACAATCAAACTAGATATCAACGAAATGAGTTTGATTCCTAGTGAGGACTTGGGTCTTGGAGCGACAGGAAGCCAAATTGGACCAGAGAATCCAGGAGACGACTTTAGTCGTGAGCTGGCTGCTGATAAACTCCAAACAATTGACAAAGCATTGGGAAGAGTCGCGTCCACACGCGCAACTTTGGGCGCGCAGCAAAGCCGCCTAACCTCAGCCATCAATAGCCTGGGCATTCAGGTGGAGAACTACAAATCAGCCAACAGCCGTATCCGTGACGTTGATTTCGCATCTGCGACGGCCGCATTCACACAAAACCGTATCCTGTCTCAAGCAGGCGCTTCGGTTCTCGCGCAAGCCAACACAGAGCCAGAAATCGTTATGCAGCTTCTTCGTTAATTGGGGCGATCTGTTCGATTATAAAACGCCTCTCAATATGCCCTGCCGCAGGTCACCCTGCGGCGGGGTTTTTGCCGTGTTGATGGTATATTTTTGAGACCATAAAGGCCCAGCGGCCTGGTATTCATTTGCAATTAATTGCGCAGAAAAAATGCAGAACGAGCGATACGGCGCACTTAAGTGCTCGAAAATAATAGCCATGGTAGGCATCCGTCGCGTTGGCATTAACTTTGCTCCTCATTTCGGGAATACAAATGCTGGGCTTGGATTTCCTGAGTGCCGAACAAATTAGATTATTGGTGGGGAGACAATCAAAATGGAAGCGATTCGTATTATAGAGACGCAAGATAGCCCTGTGCTTGTGGTTCAGCCAGGTCAAGCCCGCCTCGATGATGTTGAGCGGCACCTGATTATGGCAACCCTAAGGCGCACGCGCTACAATCGCACAAAAACAGCCCGCCTGCTTGGCATTGGCATCAGGACATTACAGCGAAAATTGAAACAATATGCCGATGAACAGTGTAAGTCATTGGCCGAACAAAACAGCCAACTCTTTGGATCCACCCATCCGCAGCCAAAAGCCGCTGCGGCAGTGGTTTAAATCACTTCTGCTATGTTGGGTGAAACTGGTAGGCCTGGGCAGACTCGAACTGCCGACCTTTGCCTTATCAGGGCAACGCTCTAACCACCTGAGCTACAGGCCTAAACGTGGAATCTGAGCTTATAGTGAAGAACGGCCTCTCCGGTCAAGCACAAACTGAAGCTACCGCTAGTTAGCTAAAATCCCTTTAAGTACATCGTCTTGGAGGCGCCTTACGTCCAGTAGCCCAGGCTGAGATTTGCCCTCCCTGCCATTGCTGATCATGACAAAAGACACCCACCCCTCTTTGCCATGCCGGAAGTAGCCGGCCAGCGATGCGACAGTGATGGGCTCGGTCAATGTTCCCGACTTAGCGTGGATTTGACCGGCCAAATTGTCATCTTTGCTCATGCGTTTTCTGAGTGTGCCATCCCAACCATTGGCGGGAAGACTGGCGAGAAAATCCGGATAAAGTTCTCCACGGGATTCCATGTAATTTAAAACGGCAAGGATTTGGCGCGCGGATAATCGATTCTCGGTGGACAGACCGGAACCATTAAAAATCCTGAAGTCCGATTTAATCCCGACATCTTCACGAAGAAAATCAGTTAGCACCCTTACGCCTGATGACATCATCCCAGAACCTGGGGCATCAGGTTTTGTATCGTCACCAAAAGCTGACCCTAGACGCTTGGTCAGCATGTCGGCAATAAAATTATTGGAGAAAGTATTCAATCCCTGCGCAATCCGCCGCATCTCAAAGCCGGAGATTTCATAAAGTAGTTTAGCCGTTTCGGGCGTCTTACCCACACGTGGACGCCCAGTGGTTTTAATCCCCGCTTTATCAAGGAAACCCATAAAATAATCAGCGGCCGCCACTGTGGGATCACCAGCACTACGATAAATCTTTCGAATGGGCGCGTTCGCGCCGATAGTCCCACCACCAAAGAGCGAGACACCGCCGTTTGGCAGAGTATTTCGCGTTAGAGTGACCTGAGAGTTATCCTCGCCAGAGCCTGTGACGGTTCGAGAGGAGAATTTTACGCGCTGTAATGGAAACGGCGTGACTTCCGCTAGGGCTGGCCGCCCCTTTACGGTCGGAGCGGTGGCCACTGCAATCGTATTAAAGTTGATAGCGAAAGCCGAAACAGGCGCATCATAGGCGTGAGATGATTTCTGAGTGCTTTCAAGACGGCTTTCATCCCGAATTTCATCGTCAAATAGTGAGTTGTCGATCACGATACTACCCGTTACCTCTTTAATTCCCAGGTGCTTTAAGTCGACGGCAGCCTGCCAGATGACCTCCGAAACAAGAAAGGGGTCGCCATTACCCTTTAAGAATAAATCACCTCGGATTTTGTTTTTCTCGATTTTCCCAGTGTAATAAACGGGAGTTTTAAATGAAAAAGCAGGTCCGAAATAACTAAGTGCCACCGCGCTAGTAAGAATTTTTGTTGCCGACGCTGGGGACAGCAGGGAGTCAGCATTAGATTCAAATAAAACCTTGCCGTCACGCAAACGTGCGAAAATTACCGCATGGTCAGCAGATTTTATGGAGCCAATTTTGCGTTGAATAGTGCCTGCGCTAAAGTCCGCGCGGCCCTCCATCGGCAACGACAGCAGGAAAAACAAAGTTGATGTTCTAAAAACCCTCGTCGTCCAGCTCATCGGCATACTCCGCGAATAAATGCTCTTGCAGGATGTGGTATCCATCAGCGTTATCAGCTACAAATGTCACACGCCCCAACTTTATAGAACATTTCGAATCCAGCCATTGATGAAGGGAGCGAAATCCGGCCTTAGCAAATGCATCCGACCCAACATCGTCAGGAAAGCACATAGGTCGTCCGGGGACTACTAAGTGTCTTAAACCCGACCTTTCAGCCAATTCGAAAATCTTAAGAAAGAGGGACTCCCAATCATAAGCATTCCAATTGGTGGATGAGGGTAAAGAAGCTCTTAAAATCGTCGTCGCTGCGGCAGATGAGTCCATATTCTTCAGCGCGATTTGTGGGGAATCCTCAACCTCAAAGGAAACTAAGCAGTCGGCGGCAAACTGGGAGGCATGACCCTGCCAAATGTCGATCTGAACCGTTCTGTAACGCCGAAGTCCAAGCACCTGCTCACCGACGAGCCTTTCCCCTTAAAGTCTTTTCTTGTTTAATGCTGCCGCAATCGCCCTACCGATATCACTGGGTGATTCCGCCACAGTGATTCCAGCCGAGCGCATAGCTTCCATTTTTTCAGCGGCGGTTCCGTGGCTACCAGATATGATTGCGCCTGCATGACCCATGCGCTTACCTTTTGGAGCTGTTTGTCCAGCAATGAAGCCCGCCACTGGTTTTTTGATGTTTGATTTAACAAACTCAGCAGCTCGGATCTCCAGATCACCGCCGATCTCACCAATCATAATGATGCCCTCAGTTTCTGGATCCTGCTCAAACATTTGAAGAAGTTCAATGTAGCTAAGCCCGCCGATGGGATCTCCACCGATACCTATACAGGTGGTCTGACCCAGGCCGAGAGCTGTTGTTTGGCCAACCGACTCGTAGGTTAATGTTCCTGACTTCGAGATGATGCCGATTTTACCACGTTTGTGGATGTGTCCAGGCATGATGCCAATTTTGCATTCTCCGGGTGTAATGATGCCCGGGCAATTTGGCCCAATCAGCCGTGATTTTTTACTGCGGTCCAAGGCCTTTTTGACCGGAATCATGTCGAGTACTGGAATTCCTTCCGTGATGCAAACAATCGTTTCAATCTCTGCGGCGATTGCTTCAAGTATTGCGTCTGCAGCATAAGGAGGTGGAACGAAGATCATGGAGGCATTGGCCCCAGTTTTTTCTCTGGCATCTTTGACCGTGTCAAAAACCGGCAGGCCAAGGTGTGTACTCCCACCCTTGCCTGGCGTGACACCACCCACAAATCTCGGAGCGTACTCATGGGAGAGTCTTGTGTGAAATTCGCCCGATTTACCGGTAATGCCCTGCGTGATGACTTTTGTATTTTTCCCGACGATGATACTCACGGTCTTTAAGCTCCTAGCTGGTTAGTTTTTTGCTGCGGCGACGACTTTTTTCGCGCCATCTTCCATGTTGTCCGCCGGGGTAATTTTAAGACCCGAGCTCTTCAGTATTTCTTTCCCCAGTTCGACATTGGTTCCTTCCAGTCTGACCACCAGAGGCAGTTTTAAGCCGAGGGCTTTTGCCGCATTGACCACCGCATTGGCGATCACGTCGCAGCGCATGATCCCGCCAAAAATATTCACAAAAACAGCCTTCACGCGGCTATCTGAGAATAAGATTCGAAATGCGTTTGTGACCATTTCTTCGGTCGCGCCACCACCGACGTCAAGAAAGTTAGCAGGAGATCCACCGCAGTGTTTAATGATGTCCATCGTTGCCATCGCGAGGCCCGCGCCGTTTACCAAACAGCCGATGTTGCCATCAAGGCCAATATAGTTTAGCCCGTATTTCGCAGCCTCAACTTCGCGAGCGTCCTCTTCTTCGTAGTCGCGCATGGCGGCGATTTCTTTATGGCGGAATAGAGCGTTTTCATCAAAATTCATTTTGCCATCAAGAGCGATAAATTTACCCTCTTTGGTCCAAACGAGTGGGTTAATCTCAAGCAATGAAAAATCATACTTGATGAACATGTTGTAAAGTTTTGGAACCAGTGCGTGAAGTTCCTTGGTTTGTTCCTTGGATAGCTTCATTGCGAAAGAGAGGTTGCGCAAATGGTAACCCTGCAGACCGGCCGTTGGGTCGATATTAACGGTCACGATTTTTTCAGGAGTTTTTGCTGCGACTTCTTCGATATCCATGCCGCCTTCCGTTGAGAACATCACGGCAATAGTCGCGGTGTCGCGATCCACTAGCATGGCAAGATAAAATTCTTTATCGATATTCGAGCCAGCCTCCACATAGAGCTTTCGAACAAGTTTGCCCTCTGGACCGGTTTGAGGCGTAACCAGAGTCATCCCCAACATATTTTTTGAAATGTTGAAACACTCTTCAGCTGTTTTTACGAGTTTGACTCCTCCGCCCTTACCTCGTCCACCAGCATGAACCTGCGCTTTTACCACCGCAACTGGACCCGGCATACGACGATAGGCGAATTCCGCCTCAATAGGGCTAGCGGCGAAATAACCTTCTGGCACTGGAACGCCATTGAGCGCGAAGAGTGCTTTAGCTTGATACTCGTGAATGTTCATGAGTTTAAGTCCTTTCCCAAGCGGGAGATGAGCAAAAAATACGCAATATCGGACAGTTATTGTACTCGGACTTTTTGATAAAATAAAGGGAGCATGAGTCCATAAAACATTGGTTAAAACCGGTGCTTAAAGGGTAGACGGAACAAGACGCGCCCAGTTAGAATCCGGAGGCCCATTTCCTGATGAGCTCGGGAAAAAGAGGATGAATCCATACAGGGCCTTTATCTTATGAAAGTTGGTCAATATGGGGATTGGACGAAATAGAGTACTTATTACCGGTGGCAGCGGATTCATCGGAAGCCATTTGTGTAGCAAATTCTTAGCGGATGGCTGGGACGTTGTCGCAGTCGACAACTTTCATACCGGAAGAAAATCTAATATTCTTGGGCTTCTTAAAAATCCACGTTTTGAAATCATGCGCCACGACATCATTGAACCCCTCAGATGTGAGGCGGATTTAATCTTGAATTTCGCTTGCCCCGCGAGTCCTGTGCATTATCAACAAAATCCAATCTGGACGATGAAGACCAGTGTTATTGGTGCCTTGAATATGCTGGGGCTAGCGAAACGACTTGGCGCTCGCATTGTGCAAGCAAGCACGAGTGAAGTTTACGGCGACCCGTTGGAGCATCCGCAGAAAGAAACCTATTGGGGACATGTAAACCCAATTGGCCCTCGCAGCTGCTATGATGAGGGTAAGCGCGCAGCTGAAACTCTGTGCTTCGATTATCATCGCGGTCACGGCGTGGACATTCGAGTGGTTAGAATCTTCAATACTTATGGACCAAATATGGCCATTGATGATGGGCGAGTGGTTAGTAACTTTTTGGTGCAAGCCATTCGCGGTGACGACATTACTATTTTTGGCGATGGCAAACAAACGCGGTCATTTTGCTTTGTTGACGATTTAGTTGATGGAATTTTTAAATTCGCGATGACTGATAACGTTACTGGCCCAGTCAATCTGGGTAACGATAAAGAGTTCACTATGCTTGAGCTCGCTGAGGTAGTACTGCGGCAAACTTCAAGTAAATCAAAACTTACGTTTAAACCTCTGCCCGTTGACGATCCAAAACAACGTCGTCCAGATTTAAGTTATGCGAAGAAAATACTTTCTCCATGGCAGCCAAAGGTCAATTTAGAGCAAGGCATCGAACGTAGCGTCGATTACTTTCGTGCAGCCGTCAAAGAGGCTAGCCGTAGCTAGCCCTTGGATCAGGGCGTCGTCAGTGGCGTGGCGGTAGCGCTAGACACAACTTCAGGAGAGCACTTGGGCGTGTCAGATAAAATTGAAAACGGTATTTACTATAGTGTCACTGGAACAGGAGAAAAAACCCTCGTCCTTCTAAGAGGGCTCGCGCGGTGGTCCAGCCATTGGCTGGATTTTGACAAAAGATTGGTCGAACAAGGCTTTCGCGTCATAGTCATCGACAACAGGGGCTTTGGTCGATCCGATGCGGCCCCAACCACGAAGATGTTATCACTGTATGACCTGGCTGATGATGTGGCTCAAATAATATCGCGAGAATCGCCGTCTGGCGCCCATGTTGTGGGACTCTCACTTGGGGCCATGATAGGGCTTGTGCTTGCAGCAACCAAACCGCAGTTAATTCGTAGCCTAGTCATGGTCAACTCCAGTGTCGGCTCTTCTGGCTTGCCGCGTCTTAGCAAGCGAGCAATTTTGGCGATTGCTGGAGTTTTGTTGACTGGCCAGCGAACTTACGGCGCACTTGCTAAGCTATTACTAAGCCCAAGCGCATCCACGGAGAAGCGCGAAAAATTCGCTGCCGCTTGGGCTTCGATTGATGCCGATGCCAAAGTCTCCGCTCAGCAACTATGGCGCCAACTTAAGGCTGCACGCGCTTTCAAAGGAACGGTAGAGATGGTAGCCGTCCAGTGTCCGGTGGTGGTTATCCGTTGTGCTGGTGATCAGTTCGTGGATCCGAGGAATAGTGATTTTATTCATAAGCTTATTGCGCACTCAGAGTTAATCGCACACCCGTCGGCAGGGCATGAGCTTGCCGTTGACGATCCTGATTGGTTTGTGAAAACGATTAAAGACGTCGTTATTAAATCTTCAGCACTGGAAAATTGAATCTTTTTTTTTCGACACTATGACGCAAGCAGCGGTCTACCAATCAGCTTTTCAGCGACCAAAAGGTAGATTGTAGCTAACTCAAGCAGCAAAGCCCGTGGCACAGCTGGTACTTCGCCAAATCCCGAGAAGCCCTGACTGAGTAAAAAACGCCGTATATTTTCTTTGTCGAGCATATCCGGCTCTAAGTTGGCAGATGTTTTGGCGGAGTATGTCGTTAGGTCCCAAAGTCTAGAGCTGTCTGGTGTGTGAATCTCGTCAATGAGCTTAACGGAGCCGTCACCACCGCGGCCGAATTCATATTTCGAATCAACTAACATCCAGCCGTGATCTGCGAAAATTTTACTACCTAGACTGAAGACCTTAAGCGCCATGATCGTCATTTGCTCCCACTCGGATGCGGTGCAGATGTCTTGCTTAAAAATCTCGTCGATCGTTATGTTCTCATCGTGTTCAAACGCCGCAGCCTTGGTGGTGGGAGTTATTATTGGCTCCGGGAGACGATCGAATGCTTTTAGCCCATCGGGTAGTTTGACCCCGCAAAATTTACGATGACCGCTAGCGTATGCGCGAGCCAGTGATCCCGCAAGATAGGCTCTCACCACGACTTCCAATTTGATGGGCCGCATAGCTTCGACGAGGAGTGCTCTAGGGCCCAACTGTCTGATGTAGTGTGTGGGAACGGTATCGCCCAACGTTTGAAAC